>CALMPB010000459.1 GCA_937871985.1 uncultured Burkholderiaceae bacterium | reverse complement strand
CACAGGATTGGTCTGCTTGTTTCTCCGCTTCGTCAGCCTACTGAAGCTCGAAAAGCGCGTCCAATACCGCTTGGGGCTCATCCCATGCCGGCCCGGTATACCCGCCACCCCCCCGCCGGACGCGCGAAACATGCCTAGCCACTCAGCCCGCACCCCGGGTTTCCCCTAGGTGCCCCGCTTTTCGTCGCGCGTACTGCGGAGTCGAGCCGTCGTCACCTGGCGGAAGTTGCTAGCGCACAGGATTCGTCCCGCTCAGCCTGCGCGACAGAAGTCCGTGGTCAAGGAGCGAAACCATGCTGCGCCTGGATCCCGGTGAAACCTCTCGTGCCAGTACATAGTGGAGACGAATGACGGCGTCTGGAATCCCATCTTGAGCTGGCGGATGTTGAATTGCAGCGCCAGCCTCTTGACGGCCGGCGCAGGAAGAACGGACAAGAGGTCTGTGCTTGCCACTACATGCGCAGCGATGAGGTAGTGCGACAAGCTGAGCACCACGTTCCTTTTGAGCCCCGCACGATTGAGCTGACGATCAAAGAGGTCTTCGGGCTCGCCGGTACGGCTAATCGCGATGTGAGGCAATTCCTGAAACTGGGCCTTGCTAACGCGCGCCTTGCAAACCGGATGGTTGTGCCGGGCAATGCACGCCAGCTCGTAGCCGAATAGGCGTTGTTGCCGCAACTCGCGAGGCATTCCCAGTAATCCCAGCGCGACGTCCAGCTGGCCGTTCTCAAGCATGCGCGGGATGTCTCGCGTATTGGCCTGCACACAGGCAAGCCGACATCCCGGCGCCATATCGCGCAGCGCGGTCGTCAACGGGGCCAAGAACAGATACTCGGACAAGTCTGTGAGACTGATCTTGAACGTTCTAGACGCGGTGGCGGGATCGAAGGTGGCACGGGCGTGAACGCCTTCCTGAATCTCCCTCAGGATGCGCTCTACCGGCTCCTTCAGTGCCAAGGCTCGGCTGGTCGGCGCCATCGAGTGCCCAGACCGGACGAACAACGGATCGCCGAAATGCAGGCGTAGCGCCGCCAGCGAATGGCTGACGGCGGATTGGGATACGTCAAGCTGCGCGGCCGCACGCGTGACCTGGCCGGTCTGCAACAACGCGGCGAACGTCTGCAACAGATTCAGATCAAACTTCCGGTTCGTGCCAATCATCAGGTGCCTTCGTCCTCGCAGGGGCGCATCATGAATACGCCTCATGGCAGTAGTGTCCGGTTTATTTGAGGTCAGTGAGCCGCAAAGCCAATGCTGATGCGGGTTTCGAGGGTTTCATGGGTGTCCACGATTTGAATTTCAGATTGGCCATTTGCGATGCTTGCGGGTTTGATCGACCCGGAGTGACGCATGAACGTGGGCAAGACGCTGTTTGCGCAGGTGATGGAGTTCGTGCCGTGGAAGACCTTCACACGCATCATCGAGCGGCACAAGGGCGATGCCGGTGTGCGCACTCTGGGCTGCGCCGATTTGTTTCGTGTTATGGCCTTCGCCCAGCTCACCTGGCGCGAGTCGCTGCGCGATATCGAGGCCTGCCTGGCGGCCAACCAAGCCAAGCTGTTTCACATGGGCCTGAAGGCCGCGCCGGCGCGCTCGACGCTGGCCGATGCGTTGAACCTGCGCGACTGGCGCATCTACCATGCGCTGGCTCAGCGGCTGATCGCCCGCGCCAGAGCTCTGTATGCCCAGGAGCCTTCGGTGCTGGAGCTCGATGCCAGCGTCTATGCGTTGGACGCCACCACCATCGATCTGTGCCTGAGCGTGTTCAACTGGGCACCGTTTCGCTCCACCAAGGCCGCGATCAAACTGCACACGCTGCTGGACCTGCGTGGCTCGATTCCGGCCTTCATTCACATCAGCGACGGCAAGCTGCACGATGTCAATGTGCTGGACATCCTGCCGGTGGAGGCTGGGGCCTTCTACGTGATGGATCGCGGCTACCTGGACTTCGCGCGCTTGTACGCGATGCATCAGGCCGGCGCCTTCTTCGTTACGCGCGCCAAGGTGGGCATGGATGCGCGGCGGGTCTCCTCGGCCCCGACGGACCGAGCCAGCGGCGTGATCTGCGATCAGCGCGTCATGCTCAATGGTTTCTACTCGGCCAAGAACTACCCGGAGCATCTTCGGCGCGTTCGCTTCAAGGACCCGGAGTCGGGCAAGACGCTGGTGTTCCTGACCAACAACACGGCCTTGCCGGCTCTGACGATTGCCGCGCTGTACAAGAACCGCTGGCAGGTCGAGCTGTTCTTCAAGTGGATCAAGCAGCACCTGCGCATCAAGCGTTTCCTGGGCACCAGCGAGAACGCCGTGAAGACGCAGATCTGGTGCGCCGTGGCCACCTACGTGCTGATTGCCATTGTCAAAAAGGAGCTTCATCTCGATGCTTCGCTGTATACCTGCCTACAGATCCTGTCGGTCTCGGTCTTCGAGAAAACCGAGGTTTCATGCGCCTTGCAGCCCGATCGATCCCAGCCGGACCCACCCATCCCCGCTAACCAATTGATTTTGTTCGACATTTAACCGGACACTACTGGCCTCATGGATTCTATGAATGCGGAGGCCTAGGCAGTCCAGATGACCGCTCATACATTCTGCCGCACCAGTTCGCACCGCTATCGGCGCCTAGATTCGCATGGCTCAATCCAGGCGATAGCTAGTGAATCGGAATATGAGAGCCCGAGATCGACTTCTCAACATTCAGCACCAATAGGCAAGGCCTTCCGGAACCTGCTCTTAGCCGTGTAGGGGCCTGTGCTCCGCAGTGTCAGGCTGCGGAGTGCGTATGCACACGGACCCGCGTAGCGCAACCAACCACCAGGAGACAACCATGATTCTGCGCCAGATTCTTTCCACTGCAGTACTTGCCCTCTGCCTTCCGGCGTTCGGGCAAGCCTCTTATCCATCCAAGCCCATCCGTTTTGTCGTGACCGCGCCGGCGGGAGGCGCCAGTGACTTCGTCGGCCGCTTGGTTGGGGATCGCCTGTCGAAGGTGCTGGGTCAACCCGTGGTCATCGAAAACCGGGCTGGTGCCAACGGGGCTCTCGGCCTGAACGAAGTGGTGAAGGCTCCTGGTGATGGTTACACCATCGCCGTCACGGGTAGCGACTCCATGAGCAACAACGTCATGATCATCAAGCCGCTCGGCTACAACCCCCTCAAAGACTTCGCGTTCATCACGCAATCTGTTCGCAGCCCTGCCGTTCTGAGCGCGAACCCAGACCTCGGCGTCAAGAACATGGAAGAGTTCCGCAAGCTCGCATCCGCTCCGGGTTCGAAGCTTAGCTACGGGTCTTGGGGAACCGGAGGGGTGGGTCACTTGGCCGGTGAGGCGCTGAACCGGAAATTGAACGCTGGGATGGTGCACGTTCCACAGCGCGGAGAGGCACCCGTGATGCAGGACCTGCTGAGCAAGACGATTAGCATCGGCCTGACCTCAGCAGGCTTGGCACGCCAGTACGTCAGCTCGGGCAAGGTGGTGCCGCTTGCCATCATGGGTAGCGAACGCTCTGCCGCGCTCCCCGACTTGCCCACCATGAAGGAGCTCGGCTTCGACGACCCGATCTTCGAAGCTGCCGTTTGGATCTCGTTCGTCGCACCCGCGCGCACGCCGCCGGCCATCATCCAGACGCTTGCGACTGAAATCCGCAAGATCATCGCTGCACCCGACGCGCAACGCATTCTTGCAGACCGCGGCCTTGAGCCGATGAACACGACTCCTGAGCAGTTCGCGACGTCGCATCGACAAGAATTCGAAGTCATCACCCGGCGAATGAAGGAGTTTGGCATCGAAGGCCAATAGCGCCCTCCCTCAGCCACGCCCAAGCGTGGGCTACCCAGCGGTCAGTGGACCGCGGACTGTGGACTGTGGACTCTGTGGGGGGGGGGAAACCCTAGCGTATTTGAGCAACTGGTTTCCGACTCGCCCCGCAGCGACGATCCCCCACTCTCGTTTGCCGCAGCCGGCAAACCTGCTTTGCAAGGACACCAATGCTAAATCGCCGACTTCTTCTTCAGTCAATGGCTGCCGCGGCAGCACCCACATCTCTTGTCGATGTTCGGGCCCAGGACGAATTTCCGCGCAGCAAGCCCATCCGCTGGATTGTGGGTTACCCCGCCGGCGGCGCTAGCGACCTAATCGCGCGAACCGTCGCAGCCGCAATGTCCACACAAATTGGTCAACAGGTCGTGGTCGACAATCGGCCGGGGTCCTCGGGGATGATCGCTGCCGAAGCCGCAGCCCGCGCGCCAGGCGATGGCTATACGGTCGTCACCGTCGACAACGGCATGTTGATCTACAACAAAGAGTTGTACCGGAAGATTCCCTACGAGCCCGTCAAGGATTTCGCTTCTGTGGGCCTAATCGCGCGACTCGAGTTCCTGCTGCTCGCCAACAATGACGCGCCCTTGCAATCGGCAACAGACTTCGTCGACGCCGTCCGCAAGAGCCCGGGCAAGTACAGCTACGGAAGCCCTGGCATCGGTTCTCCGCACAACCTGGCCATGGAGATGTTGAAGGACCGGAACAAGCTGTTCGCTGTGCCAATCCATTACCGTGGTGGCGCACCGATGATCTCGGATCTTTTTGGCGGACACATCCAGTACATGGTGCTCGACCTGGCTTCAGCACTGCCATCGCTCAAGACAAAGAAGATGCGGCCGCTGGCAGTGTTCTCCCGCAAGCGGCTCGCCGCGTTCCCCGACGTACCCACAGTCTTCGAGCTGGGTTTGGCCGACGTCGATGCTGTCGCTTGGCAAGGCTTGGCCGTTCCCGCATCTACCCCATTGCCGGTCCGGCAGCGTCTTTCGGCCGAACTTGTCAAGGCCATGGGGTCGCCGGAGATGCGGGCCAAATTCGCCGATCTCGGCCTGGAGGCCATGCCTGGTGGTTCAGCGGAAATGAAGTCCCTGTGGGACTCCGACCAGAAATATTGGTCGCAACTCATTCGAGCGCGAAAGATTTCTGCGGAATAGCATAGACCGTCGGCCATGCGGGTGCTCGAAGGGTGTCTGCTGGGCAAGTGGAATCAGGAACGTGCTCACCGGCACGATGGCTAAAGGAGACGAAATGACTAACGCAAGCACCATGACCGCGCCCATCGCGCCTCCAAAGGAACTGGCATCTTTGCCCGTTTTCGACTTTGATCCATACAGCGATGCTCACCTCCTGGACCCATTTCCCCGGCTTGACGAAATCCGCAACGCAGGATCAGTGGTCTGGCTTTCGCACATCGGAGTTCCGGGGCTGGCGCGCCACGCCGAAGTTCAGGCAGCACTTCGTGATTGGGAGACGTTCTCGTCCGCGGCGGGGGCCGGACTGGATGACCTGCGTCATGGCGATCGATGGCGCCCGCGTAGCATGCTGCTGGAAACAGACCCTCCGCAGCATGGCGTCGGTCGCAATGTGATGAATTCAGTGCTCTCGATGGCTGCCGCGCGGCGCATGAAGGAATCCTTCGAGGCCAACGCGAAGCAAATTGTCGAAGAGCTCGTTGAGAAGCGCGAGTTCGACGCCGTCGAAGACTTGGCCGCGCGTTTCGTCTTGAAGGTTTTTCCCGACGCTGTCGGCATTGGACCTGATGGCCGCGAGAACCTACTGCCTTGGGGCGACATGGTTTTTAACTCCTTCGGTCCGCGTAACGAACGTTTCGCGGACTCTGCGCGGCGCGCCGAAGTTGTTAGACGTTGGGTGTATGAGACGGCAACTAGGCCGAACGTCCGGGCGGGCTCATTCGGCTCCGAAATCTACGATGCAGTTGACCAAGGTCGAATCACGGAGGAAGAAGGCGTGATTCTTGTCGGGGCCATGCTGACGGCCGGGTTGGATACGACCGTGACAGCCCTCAGCGCTAGCATGCTGGCATTTGCACGCTTTCCGTCGCAGTGGGATGTTTTGCGAGCTCAGCCCCAGTTAAAGCGTCAGGCATTCGACGAAGTCGTGCGCTGGGCATCTCCCGTACAGACATTTTTCCGCACCACTACACGATCAGTTGAGGTCGGCGGCCATGCGATCCCCAGCGACACAAAGATTCTTCTGTTCTTGGGGGGCGCAAATCGCGATCCCGCAAAATTCCCCTCCCCCGAGCGTCTGGATATCGAGCGCGCAGCCGGCGGTCACGTCGGATTTGGCTTCGGCATTCATCAGTGCGTCGGGCAAATGATTGCAAAAGCAGAAGCTGAAGCGCTATTCGATGCATTGATTTCCAGAGTAGCTCGAATCGAGCTCACGGGCGAGCCCTCTTATCACCTAAATAACACGGTGCGAGCCTACCACCGCATCCCTGTCCGCATTCATCCTAACTAAATAACTAAACGCAGCGCGTCGCAAGAGAGACCAACACCGGCCGGCTCGCGCAGAACAGCGTCGCGCCATTGAGGGCCGCGACCATCCTGCGCCCCGCCGCCCGCGCCGTACCTAGCGTGGGCGTTGCCGAGGAACTTCGCTCCCCCAATTCGCGAAACCGGTCTTTCCATTGCGGCGGAAATGCTTGCATCTGCAATTAGTTAATCCGAGACTACGCGTCCGACCGAAACCCGCCGGCGAGAACTAACAGGAGACATGCAATGAACCTGAATCGCCGGAACCTGATCACCGGGGCGGCCACGGCGGCCACTACGTTCGCGCTGCCGACAGGCTTCGCGCAGCAGCCCGCCGTAATCCAGAAACCCGCCCGCATCATCCTGGGCTTCCCGCCGGGAGGCTCGCTGGACACGATCGCGCGTCTGCTGGCCGAACGCCTGAAGGGCACGTACGCCCCTTCCGTCACGGTGGAGAACCGCGCCGGCGCCGCCGGCCGGATCGCGATGGATTTAGTCAAGGCCTCGGAACCGGACGGCACGGCCATCACCATGGGACCCGCTTCGGTGGCCGTGCTCTATCCGCACGTCTACAAGCAACTCTCGTACGACCCGCTGAAGGACTTCACGCCCGTATCGACGGTGTGCACCTTCCAGTTCGGCTTCACCATCGGCCCGATGGTGCCGGCGGAGGTGAAGACGCCGCAGCAGTTCGCCGCCTGGTGCAAGGCCAATCCCAAGGACGCGTCGTTCGGGTCGGCGGGCGAAGGCACGATGGCGCACTTCGCCGGCCTGATGGTCAGCCGCGCGCTCGGACTGAACCTGCAGCACGTCGCATTCAAGGGGGGCGCGCCAGCGCTGCAGGCCGTCGTGGGCGGGCAGATCGCCGCATCGATCAACGTGCTGGTCGAGCCCCTGCCGTTCGTGAGGGAAGGAAAGCTGCGCGCTCTGGGCGTCACCGGCCCGCAGCGTGCCACCTACCTGCCGCAGGCACCCACGTTTGTGGAACAGGGGTTCCGCGAGGTGTCCGTCGAAGAGTACTTCGCGGCCTGGCTGGCCCCGCGCACGCCTGCGGCAATCGCCAACGGACTGGCCGAGTCGCTAAAGAAGGCGATCCAGACTAAAGAACTGGAGGACGCCTACGCCGCGCGCGCGTTTGCACCCAGCTTCACTACGCCGCAGGAACTCGACCGCATGGTGCGCGCCGACCTCGAGAAGTGGGGTCCGATCGTCAAGGCCAGCGGTTTCAGCATCGACAGTTGAAGGAGGAGTCGCCAATGTCTGTCACGGGAAGCGTGCGTGTCCTGGACACCGCGTTCATGGAGTTCGCGAGTCCCCGGCCGCAGGACCTCATCAAGCAGTTGCGACGCATGGGCTTTCGCCAAGCGGGGCGGCATCGCGCGCGCGCCATCACCTGGATGCGCCAGGGTGGCGTCAACTTCATCGTCAACGCCGAGCCTGCTACGCATGCGGCCGGCTTCGCGCAGGCGCACGGTCCTTCCTGCGCGGGAATGGCCTTCCTGGTGGAGGACGTGCCCGCTGCCATGGAGCTCGCCAGGCGCTTGGGCGCGCAGGCGGCCACGATGGCAGCTGCGTCGCTCGTCCCCGCGGGCGCGCTCCGCGGCATCGGGGACAGCGCGC
>CALMPB010000458.1 GCA_937871985.1 uncultured Burkholderiaceae bacterium | reverse complement strand
AAGATTGACTACAGGCTCAAAGCCCCCGAACACAAAGTACAAGCCAAAAGCCGCCGACGCAGCGAAGGCAAAAACCACCGGCACGCCAACCAGTACAAGAACCAGCAAGGCAATCAGCCCCGCCCACATTTCAAAGTCCATCGTCGTTCCTTTATTCCGGTAGCTGGTCGTCGTCTTTGCTGGAAAGCCGGCCGCGCAAGCCGTCGGCCACGAACCCAAGGCATACGAAGCCGCTGATTATCCACAACAGCAGCGTGCCGAAGCGCAAGGGCCAGGCGGGTACACGGAAGGCATCGTTACCGAAGAACTCGCCTGTCCCCCAGCCGACAATCGCGGGCTCCCAGGAGACAATCGCCACTCCGAGAAAGAACGCAGCGCCAAGAATGTAGGCAAAAGCGTTGAAATAGCTGCGTAACAGACCCGGCATAAGATTAAGAAAGAATGTGACCCGCAACAGCTTGCGCTCGCGCACCACATATGGAGTTTGCAGGAATGTCAGCAACACCAGGCTGACCCCGGCTATTTCAGCGGTTCCTGAAAACGGGGGGTTGAAGAGCAGGCGTCCCATGACGTCGTAGCAAATGAGTAGAGTCAGCGCGATCACCATGCACGCGCCAGCGACATGTAGTCCGAGCAAGGCCCGGTCTATCCATATTTTCATGGCAAGTATCCTTTTGAATGCTCGAAAACGCGGCGCGCAAGGCGCCGAACATGTCACCTACAGAGCATAATCAGTTGGAAACCGATAACCCGCCTCACCCAGCATCCGGATATATGTCTTGAGGACTTCGGTGGCCGGATAGCCTTTGCCATCCAGTTCTCGCGCAGCGGTCGCCGGCATATCCTTCAGCAAAGCCGCCCACTTGGCCCGTTCGGAAGCCGGCAGCGTGTTGACCTTAATGCCCGCGCTCTTGAGCTTTGCCTCTACATCCTCATCGCGTTTTCTGCTGATCTCGCCCACACGCAGCGACGCTTCCAGTGCGACTTCGTCAATGATGGCGACCACCTCTTTGGGAAGCCTGTTGCGTGTGTCGATATTCATGAACGCGACAAGCGTGCTCAAAGAGCCAAAGCCGGTCTTGTTGAAGTACTTCGCCACCTCTTTGAGCTTGAAGGCTTCCATGCCCGAGATATAGAACAGGCTGCCCTCGGCCAGGCCGGTCTGCATGGCCTGGTAGTGCTCGCCGATGCCCAGCGTAACGGGCACCGCGTTCACCGGTATGAACAGCGGCGCGTTGGTGCCGGCCATGGCGACGCGCTTGCCTTCCAGCTCTTTGATGCTATTCCAGTCGAATGTGGTTGCCACGCCATAGGCTTCCGATACCATCGCGCTGAGCACATAGCTGTTGTATGGCTTCATGCTTTCTTGCAAGGCGGGAACTTCCTTGAGCATGCGGTTGGACACCTGCTGCTGTATGACTGGATCGGGCGAGGTAAACGGAACATAGGCGCTATAGTTGAGCAGGCCGGCGCGCGATTGCTCGAAGCCGATAGGCGACAAGCCTATATCCAGCGTACCCTTCTGGACAGCCTCTATTGCACCGTCCACCTTGGCTACGCTGCCGCCCCAGGCCTTGATGAAGCGCACTTTGTGTCCGGTCTTCTCGGCCACGCGCTTGCTGACTTCGCTGGCAAAGAACGTGTCGTAGACCTTGACGTAGGTCAGGCCGGTGGTGTGGCCTCCACCCATGCGCAAGCTATAAGTATCGGCCTGGGCTCCCGCAAAAAAAAGCGAAAGCGCTACTGATGGAATGAGATGACTGACTTTCATTATTTTGTCTCCAAAACCCAATAGTTGGAATTCTTGATTAACTCATGCTGCTCAAAAGCAAAGCTTCATATTCTTTCGTATTCAGGAAGTGCGGGTAATGTCCTCCGTGCTTGAGCGATACGTGCTTCGCCTGTGGATAGGCCCTTCGCAGCCGTTCACGCGCCGCTGCAGGAATCAGCGGATCGTCGTCGCAATCCAGAATGGTTATGGCAGACGCCGGAATAGGCAGCGCGGGGCACGGCACGGAGGCTACCACGCCCAAAAAGCGGGCGTGCAGATTCTCGGGGCTTTGCCGCTTGTCGAGCATGATTTCCTGCAATTGCTGTAACGCAGAGGCTGGTGCATTCCTTACACGCTCCAGCCACTCCTGGTGCAGCGTCGACGACGCGATGCCTTCGACGTAGGCTCGGTCGAACAATGGATTGGCGGCAAGGTCGCTGCCGTCTGTGAAGCCATTGCCTATGACCAAAGCCCTCACGCGCGCAGGATAATGCAAGGCAAAGAACTGCGCCCAATAGGCTGCAAACGACGAACCCACTATCGTGGCGGACGCCAGTGCGATATGGTCCATCACCCGGGCCAGCCCGTGCGCCAGGCGTTCTGGATCGGATATGGCAGGGTATGTGATTGCAATCAGGCGTACCTGCTTGCCCAATGAAAGCAGGGTCGACACAAACATTGCGCCATCGCCCACCGAGCCGGGCAGCAGTATCGTTGCCGGCCCTTCACCAGCGGTATCGAGCCAGCGCCATTCATGGCCGTCCGTCTGCAATGTCCTCCATGAATAACGCTCTTCCAACTCGGCCAACTGATCGATGACCGAGCCCGTCATTGGGCACCACCGGCGTCAAGATAGCCTTTTTCGCCAAGCTCGGCCATGGACTCGGGCGAGAACTCTGCCTTGGGGGCATTTCCCGCAACCACGAACAGGAGCCAGTGAGTGTTGTTGGGTTCTTCATGCGTAATATTTCCGAAACGTCGCTGCACTCCTGGAGGGAACGATATAACATCGCGCGGCCCGAGTTCAAACGACTCGACGCGGTCGTCGACCTCCCAGGAGCAGCGCCACCTGCCCGTGATGGGCATGAAGGTTTCGTTCGTGTCGTGGTTGTGCATCATGGGGCCTTTGCCGGGCGCGGCTTCGCAAAAGCCCAGGTTAAAGCCTTCGTTGATCTTGATGGCGGCGTTCTGGGCCGCCAGGTCGCCGACCGGCGATGTGACGCTGGTGGAGTCGCCCTCTGGCGGCTGAAACCCGATAACGCTGTAAAGGATTCGCTCCGCGCTAGGGTAATTGCTATCCGGCAAACCGCCGCTATAGCCTTTGATTTCGCTGAAGAGTGCGACACGCGTGCGCATTTCTTCTCGGTTGACTCGGATCGTAGGAATACTCATTGGTTTGCCTCCAGCAAAGGAAAGAATCAAATGGGTCTTGACTACGGCCAGGCAGTGGCCAAGACTTGATAACGGATGCAAAAGCGGCGCGGCGCAATGGCCGCAAGTTGACGGTTGTCTCCGTTATTTACTTTTTCTAGTAGCTTTGTTTTTCTGATTTGCAAATTAAACCGTAACGACCTGCCTGCTACAATTCGCACGCTAAATAGTCGCTATCGAAATCTCGTTGTTGCAAAGCGCAACACACATTGCCACGCTGCAACGCGGCCATATTCTTCCAAGAGGATTCCTCACGGAGCGTCCATTGAGTCTTCAAAAAACAGACTTGAACCTGCTTGTCGCCTTCGATGCGCTCATGCGCGAATGCCACGTTACGCGCGCGAGCTATCGGTTGGAAATCAGCCAATCCTCCATGAGCCTTGCGCTTGCCAAATTGCGGGTCATGTTTCACGATCCTTTGCTTGTAAAGTCGCACAAAGGCTTGGTCCCCACGGAGAAGGCGCTCTACCTGATGCCCCAGGTTGAAAAGATACTAAGCAGCCTGGACGTGCTGATCCACGAACAACAGCCCTTCGATCCCACGCAGGAAAAGGCGACGATCACCATGATCGTCATCGACTATATCGACTTCGTCGTGATGCCACGGCTTATGGTCGAGCTGGAGCGGCAGGCACCGAATGTATCGCTGCGGATCGTAGGCCCCAACCCCCGTCGGCTTGCCGAAGTCATGAGCGGTGGGGAGATTGACATGGCCTTGTCCTACTTCCCGACGCCGCCCGACAATGTACGCACCCGGCCATTATTTTCGGACCGGCTGGTGGGGATAGCGCGTTCTGGCCATGACCTGTTCGAACGGCCGCTTTCGCTGGAGCGCTTTTGCGACTTCAGCCATGTTGCGATCGAACCGGCGGAGGGCGCCAATATGTACAACGCGCTTATCGACACAGCCTTGCGCAACACGGGCCGGCAACGCCATGTGGCGCTATCCAAGCCGACGTTCATGGGCGTGCCGTTCTTGATTGCCCAATCCAACCTTATCGCCACTTTGCCAGAACGCATCGCCCAGCGATTCACCGATGTCTCATCCATCCGGATCTTCGAGCCGCCGCTAAAACTGACTCCAATCAACGTCGTGCTTATGTGGCATGATCGTACGCACAACAACCCATTGCATCGCTGGTTGCGCGACCTGATAGCCCAGGTGTGCACCAACTGGCAATAAAGCCTTCAGGATAAAACAAAGGCCTTTGCACTCAGTCCGACGGCGCTGCGGTTGAACCAAGACGCCCATCGGCCTCACAACCTCTACCGCAAGGCTTCATCAAGCAGCTCGACCCAATGGCGCACGGGCGTGCGGCCTGCGCTGGCCAGGTGCATCTGGCAGCCGATGTTGGCGGTGGCGATCACGTCGGGCTTGCCGCTCTCCAGGGCATCCAGCTTGTTGTCGCGCAGCTGGCGGGAAAGCGCAGGCTGGGTGATGGAATAAGTGCCAGCCGAGCCGCAGCACAAGTGGGCGTCGGCTACCGGACTCAAGTGAAACCCCAGGCGCCGCAACGTCTGCTCGGCCAGGGTTCCCAGTTTCTGCGCATGCTGCATAGTGCAGGGGCAATGAAAGGCCACCGTCTTGCCGATATTGGCGTTCAGGGCTTGCAGCGGTTCGCTGCCAAGAACTTCAACCAAGTCCACGGCCAGCTCGCTGACGCGCTTTGCTTTTTCCGCATACAAGGGATCGCCACGCAGCAGTTTGCCGTATTCCTTTACAAAGGCCCCGCAGCCGCTGGCGGTCTGGACTATGGCCTGCGCTCCCGCTTCTATGGCGGGCCACCACGCATCGATATTCCGGCGCGCACGTTCCAGGCCTTTTTCCTGGGCATCCAGGTGGTAGTCCGTCGCGCCGCAACATCCGGCGCGCGGCGCATCGACCACTGTAATCCCAAGTTTATCCAGGACGCGAGCCGCCGCCGCATTGGTGTTGGGCGACAGGCTTGGCTGCACGCAGCCCTCCAGCATCAGCATGCGCCGCGCATGCCGCGCGACAGGCCTGGGCTTGGGCGTTGCGGGCTTGGTCGGAATCTTGCGCTGCACAGTATTGGGCAGCCAGGGCCGGGCCGACTGGCCTATTTTCAGCAGAGCGCCGAAGACCGAGCGCCTGGGGATCACCAGCCTCAGGCCGCCGCGCAAAAGGCGTTGGCCGAAAGGCCGGCGTACTTGCGTTGCTATTTGTTCGCGCCCGATATCCAGCAGGGAATGAAAGTCAACGCCGGACGGACAGGTGGTTTCGCAGTTGCGGCAGCTTAAGCAGCGGTCCAGGTGCGCCTGCGTCTTTTCAGTGGCTTGCGCTCCCTCCAGAAAACTTTTGATCAGGTAGATCCGGCCGCGCGGACCGTCGAGCTCGTCGCCCAGGACTTGATAGGTGGGGCAGGTGGCATTGCAAAAGCCGCAATGTACGCAAGAGCGCAGGATGGCTTCGGCCTCTTTGCCCCGCGCCAGTGCCTTGACCGTGTCCGTAAGATTGGTTTGCATTACTTTTCCTTAAAGATCGGCATACATGCGCCCAGGATTGAATATCCCGCACGGATCCATCCTGGCTTTCAATTGCTGATGAAAGCGCAGCAAGGCCGGGCTAAGCGGGTGCAACGGCTCCACTCCCGGCACAGGCGTAAAACAGCTGGCATGTCCGCCTGCCTTCTCGGCCATTCCCCGCAACACCGACGCCGGTTCGTCGCTCTTGACCCATCGCTGGGCGCCGCCCCAGTCGAAAAGGGTGTCTTGCGGCCAGCCTTGGACCGTGGTCAGGGCGGGCACTGACAGCCGCCACAACGGCCGCTCGCCGCCGAAGAAGTCAAGGCGCTGCTCTCTAAGTTCTTCCCAAATGGACGGGTCGGCCTCTTCGCCGCCCGCCAGGGCCAACGCCTCGCGCACCGAACCTTCTCCGCCTTCGAAGCGTATATATAGCCTTCCTTGAGTATGAAAAGCGCCTGTCACGGGCACCGCCGCACGGCGCCATGCCGAAAGCTTAAGCAGCGCCTCGGCGGCCGAGAGTTCCAGGCTGACGCTATGGCTGGCGCGCGGCCTGGGCAGGACCTTGAGCGAAACTTCGGTCAGTATGCCCAGGCAGCCGAAGCTGCCCGCCATAAGCCGCGACACATCATAGCCGGCAACGTTCTTCATGACCTCGCCGCCAAAGCGCAAGGATTTGGCCTGCCCGGTGATAAGCCGGCAGCCCAGGACGAAGTCGCGCACGGAGCCCGCCCAAGGCCGCCGCGGGCCCGCCAATCCGCTTGCGACCATGCCGCCAACTGTAGCGCGGCCTCCGAATACAGATGGTTCGCAAGGCAGCATCTGGTTTTCAGCCTCCAGCACCGCATTAAGTTCGGCAACCGGCGTACCGGCGCGAACCGTGATGACGAGTTCGGTCGGGTCATAGCTGACCACGCCCCGGTGCGAGCGCAGGTCGATCTCTTGGCCCGCGACCGGCCGGCCCAGAAACGCCTTGCTGTCGCCCCCGCGAATACGCAAGGCTGTCTGCCCCTCCAGCGCCTTGGCGACTTGTTCAATCAGGCTTTGACTATCGTCCTTGGAGTTGACCGATGCATTCATTAGAATCGCTCCAGCTCAGGAAACGGAAGCTGCCCACCATGAACATGCATAGCCCCGAACTCGGCGCAGCGTTGCAACGTGGGAATATTCTTGCCCGGATTCAATAAACGCTTGGGATCAAACGCCGCCTTGACCGCATGAAAAAACTCCAGCTCGTCACTATTGAATTGCGTGCACATCTGATTGATTTTCTCGCGCCCGACGCCGTGCTCTCCGGTAATTGTGCCGCCCACTTCGACGCACAACTCCAGAATCTTGGCGCCTATCGCTTCTGCCTTCTCCATTTCGCCCGGCGTATTGGCATCGAACAGAATCAAGGGGTGCATATTGCCGTCGCCGGCATGGAACACGTTGGCCACCCGCAGCCCAAAAGACGCGGACAATTCGGCAATGCGCTTCAGCACTCGCGGCAATTCGCGGCGCGGTATCGTGCCGTCCATGCAGTAGTAGTCGGGCGAGATGCGCCCCACGGCCGGAAAGGCATTCTTGCGCCCCAGCCAGAAACGCTGGCGCTCGGCTTCGTCCCTGGCCACCCGGACCTGCGTGGCCCCCGCCGCCAATAGAATCGCTTCGACGCGCTGGGAATCTTCGGCAACATCAAGCTGGGCGCCATCCAGCTCGCACAGCAGGATGGCCGCGGCTTCCACCGGATAGCCAGCGTGAATGAAGTCTTCCGCCGCACGAATGGCCAGGTTGTCCATCATCTCCAGGCCAGCCGGAATTATTCCCGCGCCCAGAATTTGCGCCACGGCCCCGCCCGCCTTCTCGACATCGTCAAAGCTTGCCAGCAGCACCTTTGCGCTTTGGGGGCTGGCGAGCAATCGCACAGTCACCTCGACGACAATGCCCAGCATGCCTTCAGACCCGGTAAACAATGCAAGCAAATCGAAACCGGGGCTATCCAGGGCTTCCGAACCCAGAACCAGCAACTCGCCATCGATGGTTAGAACCTTGACCTGATGGATGTTATGTACTGTCAGGCCATACTTCAGGCAGTGCACGCCGCCGGCATTCTCGGCCACATTGCCACCTATGGAGCAAGCAATCTGCGACGAAGGGTCGGGAGCGTAATAAAGCCCATGCGGCGCCGCGGCCTGCGAAATCGCCAAATTACGTACGCCCGGCTGCACTGTTGCCATGCCTGC
>CALMPB010000457.1 GCA_937871985.1 uncultured Burkholderiaceae bacterium | reverse complement strand
GCCCACCAGTAAAATATGGTGTCAGACTACAAATTTTCTAATCAGACGACGGCGAACTTTCAGTCCGAAACTATTATTCTGCTGATACAGCCTACAGCTGGGCAGAGACTATTCGTCAACGTCACTGAAGATAGAACGGCCCCCATGCTGCTCACGTTGTACAGCGCGGGGAACGCTGTTGAAGAAGCTGTCCTCGTCCTCGTCTTCGTCGTTCGACTTCTTGGCCTCTACGTCTTTCTTGGCTTGATCCAAAATAGCGTTCAGTTCGTCGTGCTTCGATTCGAAAACCTTGCTAGCCTCTACCAAGTATCGGATGTCGTCGAGAAAATCTGAGATTTCTTCGAACTGGCTGTCAATATCGCCATCCGGGTCTGCCCGGTCTCGGCATTTTTCAATCTTCTCCCCAATTTCCGTATCTAGTTTGGCCAAAAGGCCAGCCGTAAGGTGCATTAGTTCCGAAGGTCGGAACATTGCAAGAATACTATCGTCCTGCACGAAAGATGCGTCAAACGAATATAGTGCTTCATCCTCTAGCATGGTTACTGTTGCTGAGCGAACTGCCTCGTTGAGTACCCCCATTTTGTAGGCAGTCGCACGTAGGTGTACTTCTTCCCTATTTCTAAGGCGCTGCCAGAACGAATGTTCACCTTGGCGTCCCAGAAAATCGGGTGCCCGCTCCAAGACCTGCCCCATCAAATCCTTAGGAAGTCGACGGTTCAGGAATTCAAATAGCTGTTCGTTCGCACTCCCTTCATCAGGGGTTTCAAGCAGCCGTCCGATAAGCGCTTCACTGCTGCTGAAAGGGACGACCACTGCATCACGGACAGGAGGGGCCCCTTCGCAAACCACCTCGGTGAGAAGCGTGTCAAGTCGAGCGCCTCGCACATAGACGTCGATCAGGTCAGGTCGTTTACTCAGAATCGCGCTGATGGCATCGGCAAAGGTCGGGTGCCAAAATGCCCAGTATTCCTTATCCCCATCTTTTCGACGGATGACGAAGGAACCCTCGAGCTGAATTAGAGCTTGAGTCATATTGGCCTTCGTCACGCCATAACTCGTTGCGACCAACGTAGCTTCACCTTCAGGTAGTAGGTGAACCGGCAGACGGGACCGCGCAAGGAACACCAGTGTGAGCGCAGCTTGTTGCTCGGGCGACAGCTCCTTGAATGTCTGTACCAGGAACTCCTGTGGGCAAGCGATAAAGCGCAGCAAATCGTCAGGAAGCTGGCTAATGTTCCCGGTATAGTCCTTGTCGCCAAGACGCCGCGCCAGCTCCGGCAGCAAGCCATGCGCTGCCGACAGTTGCGGCAGGTATTCTTTGATCTTGGTCTTCCAGTCAAGCGGTTGGCTTCCTGCCTTCAAATGATTGTAGAGAATTTGCTCTCGCTCCGATTGAGTCAGGGAGCCAACATCGACAATGGCGCCATTTTTCGTTAGGAGTGGATGATTTCTTGAGCCAAGGCGGGGCTGAGCGTCGTTCCAGATGTGCGTCCGGGACGTCAGGATGAAATGGCATCCTTGGTCAAGCGCCGTCTTGAGTTTTGGCATGAACTCGATCCAAGCGTTGACGTACTCCGGCATCAGCAAGTTTGCGCCGAAAGCGTCGTCAACCCAGAATAGACGCTTGTTATCGTTGGGATTCCAGTGCTGCTTCAGTTCAATAGGGCCATCGCACTTAAATACCTGTACCTCGTTCTTGTCGACAGCCATCATGGCAAGGATGGCTGCCAAGGTGGACTTTCCTGTTGCTGGTGCACCCAGAAGGAGGACCAGTTTGTGCCGTGCCAGGACGTCCACCGCGGTTCGATGTGGTGCCGTCGGAACGTACACGTTGAGAGCCTTGCGGTGGTCGCCCAACAACGCTAGTGTCTGGGCAGCGCACCGTTCATCAAGAATGGTCGAGAGGTCGCCTAGTCCATAGACTCGCGGAACCAGGGCTCTTAAGCGCGGGCTCGCCTTTATTTTGCCGAGTAACCACTCCTTTCCCACAGCGTGCGGTTCCCTTACGCCAAGAGCGGATAAGCGTTCGCGAACCTCTCGCGCTACATCAGCGTCCACCCCCATGCTTGTGATGAAGTAGTAAACACTCGCCATCTGCTTGGCGACAAGCTGTTCTACATGTTTGAGTTCGCTGGTGATGTCCGATGGCCGTAGGCGTTGTTCAGGTTTGCTAGAGAACTTGCATTGGACCGTTCCTACCACCGTGAGACCGTCGGGATTTTTCGCGAGGAACACTGCATCCTGGCCACCGTCTTGCGCCTCGCGGTACACCGAGACTGTAGTCTCCAATTCTTCCTCCATGACCTGAGCGCATAGGTCCTGAAAGGCTTTCCATCCTAGTGTATGGAGCGCGAAATCGACGTGATACGCCTGTACGGCAAAGGTGGGCATGGGTAATTTGTAGTCTGACGCCATATATTCGAAAAGGGTGAGCTGATAATCCTGTGATGCGACCGTTCTTGATGGCCCACTGATCGAGAGCGTGGGGATATGATCCGTCTAGGCAAGGGCCTTCATTTCTAAATATAGAGCCCTTAAGTGAGAAGACCCCATATCAAGTATTGGCTCATACATAAACGAATTCAAGTGAATATTTTCTGGTGTCATGAGGTTCACCTGTTCCAGAATCTCTATTTCTTTTGGCGTACCGTGCCCTGCCCTTTTGTACTCTTTCAAAAGACCTATCGTTTGATTCTTGGTAATGCTGTCAATAAATGCCTGATTGTTGATGCGTCTGATCATGTGCCTTTCAGCAAGCAAACGTATGGCAATGGAAATCACAATTTTCCTCTCCAATTCAATATGCTCATCTGCTCCAGCAGATACTGCCTCGGCCTCTTGCATGAGAACGTCAATTACGGTCCTGTCAGGCGGCTCGAGAACCAGTGCTGCCTTATCGGTCAATATTCTCTTGTAGATCATGCATAGTTCGTCAAGCGTAATCGCGTCCGTGTCCGCCTTGACGTGAAGAAGCGAGGTCAATGTCAAGTAGTCTGCATCATGACCGCAGTATTCGGCAAGATTTCGAACAAAAGGGATAGCCGATATGCAGCACGATGGGTCATGCAGATTGTTCCTCCAGAACATGAATGGATTGTTCTGATATCTCTCTTGTCCTAACGTGAGGGTTCTACCGCTCTTGAAAGCCATGAGCTTGCATTCACGTCGCAAGTTGAGTCGACCGCTTATGCTTCGGTAGAAATCAAAATTGTGCGACAGGAAAATACAGTGGAAATTCCCTGAGTCGCTTATGTCCTTCAGATATTCAATGATCGCGTATTTGTTCTTGTAGTCAAACGAGTCCGCAATGTCATCCACCAAGAGAATTGTTATTCCGCCCTGTTTTTGTCTAGACTGGATCTCAAATAGAATGTTCAAGATGTACAGTGCCCGCTTCTCTCCCTGACTAAGCACGTTCAACAAAGAGTCACGAGGAACGTCCCCTTCCCGCTCACCATCATAGAATTTGAAGGTGACAGTGGGTTTGCTTCCTTTCAAAATAACGTCTTCCTGATTGGAGACGGACATTTTGAAAGGCACGAAAAATCGTTTATTGAACGTCGCAACGACCTGTTCCCAATCGGTTCGCTCTTCCCGTGCCTGCGTTATTGCCGCCTCTATCGTGACTTTTCCTGCTTTGTACTGAGCCAAGAACAGATCGTAGAGATCTTTCTGGTTCACAAGGTATGCAATCCAAACGTTTTTCTGTAGTTGCTTGAAATTTTTGAGTTCAGGTAAAATTTCTTGGTTATCAAAAAGGTAATCGCGAAATTTCCTTAGCTCGGCGTTCTGAATTTTCTTGTCGATCGCATCGAATTTTCCTGCAAGATCTTTGTCTGTAAAAATCTTCTGGCGCTCATCTTCAATCTTCTGTGTCAACTCAGCCGTTGAAGTGATCTCTTGCTTCCCGCCCTTGGTGTGGAGGTTGATAGTGTGCTTCGCCGCGAAGAAGCCGTTTTCACTAAGCTGCTTGTTCACAGTTCCTGCGCTGTAGTGGTTGAACTGCTTGCTGAGAACATCTGATTTGGAAACAAGATCGTTGTAGCGCTGGATGTATTCTTCTAGCTGATCCTTGATTGTTCCTGATTCAAGCAATGCGAGAGTTTTATCGTTGAAGATTTCGCCGTAGACCAGATCAGCTAACTTGGCAGGCTGAGTTTGAGCAACGATCTCTTCCAGAGCCTCAAGCAATTCACCAACACTTTTTGAGCCGAATACCTTCAGGAATTCCGCTTCCGGTGTGTTAGTGCGCCCCGTCAAACCTGAGAGTTGTTTCAGCTTACTAAACAAGGCAGCCTGTTTCTCTGAGATTTGCTCCAACGCATCGTCATAGTGCTTTTTTATCGCCGAATTTACTAATAGAAGAGAGGTTCGGTCCGATGAAAAATCTTGGTTGTAGGGTTCTATGACAAAAATGGATTCTGCCGCGATGTTCGCCCCATTTCCATCTGTCAGCTCTCTTGTGGTGATTCTGTCCGGGAAGATCAAATCTTCCGATTCTTTACCCTTGGCGTGATCGTCGAAGGTTTTAGACAGGGACGTCTTCATGAAGCCGTTCGGCGCGTAGATGGCGTAGCCGCTGTTAGTAGTGAAATCGAAACAGTGCTTCAATTCGCTTATGCCATAGCAGTTCTTCAAATCTACATTCAGCTTCATGCCCGCTCCTAGGAACTAGTTAGATGGTCTCAGAACAACTACTTATGTGCATCTCGTTACCTGATATTACTCTTCCGTGAATAATCGGTGACGGCAGCAATGGGTCCAAAGTGGAAGCCCAGCCTTGTTATGAGTAACCTCTTTCTGTAGCGAATTTGTCCTCCAGTCGAAATCGCGTTCTCCCTTCCCGTATACTCCCCCCACTACCGCACCACCGGTAGCCCGGTTTGGAAGCCGGCAATGTCTTTGGCGGACCGCCGCCGCTCAGGCGGCATTTTCACGTCCGAACGCCTCTGCACGTCCCTATGGGCGGGTCTTGGCGAGGGTGCGTTCGCGCACGCCGGTTTCCAAAGACGCCGGTCTTCCAACCTT
>CALMPB010000456.1 GCA_937871985.1 uncultured Burkholderiaceae bacterium | reverse complement strand
CTCCCGCCCTCCTACAGACCCATGCTGAATCGCGATAACGTTAGAATGGTCACGCGCGAGCTTCAGAGCATTGTCCGAAAGCGAGTGCGTGAGCAAGAGAGTCGGAATTCCACTTTTGATCCGCGGCGTTAGATGCGTCTCAAGGTGGTCGTCGTTAAATCCGTAGCCAAGCACCAGAAAGCGGCTCGCCTTGTCGATCGCCGCATTCGCGCGCTCGCGGGGTCGGTCGAATGGGCTTTCATAACCGCTCCGAAATTTATTCAGACCAGGTGTGATGATCAAGCGCGGCAGAGGGAGGTTACCGGCATAGCGAACCGGCTTGCCATCGCGGTAGTACCAGTCGAGGCTGCCATGAGGCTTGAAGACGTTCACCCGTTGTCGATAGCGATATTGGACGCTCTTTCCTTTTAGGGTGACCTCGCGACAGAAGCTCAATTTGCTCTCCTGTTCGTTTAAATGTCCGGCGAATTGGCCTACAAACAGCGTGTCCACACCGAGGCCTGCCTCCTCCGCGGCAATCTCCAACAGTCGATCATAATTGGTGGTGACAACTGGCACGCCCGTCGTTGGCTTGAGAAGATGTTTTAACAGGCGCGTGAAGCGAAGGGTACGAGTCTTAGTGAACACTTCCGACACTATCTCGCTTTCGCGCTGAGCGATTAACTCCACCGTTTTCGCGACAATGGCAATTTCAAGCGCAGGCGTCGGCGGCTTCGACAGTAGTGCGGCTTCGAGACCGTTTGCCGTGATCAAGGTCGACAGTTGGGTCCAGCGATCCTTATCGTCGTTGGATAAACCTGCCTCAACATTCACTTGGAGGTAAGCCGCGAGTTCGCTCATGCCTGGAAGCCCCTCCGCGCATGACAAACCAGAACCGACGACCGTGACCAGTCCATCAGTAAAGTGCCGCTGCAGCAGCAATTTCAGCTGATCAAGCTCCAAGTTCGCCGCCCCAGTTTAGTTTTTGGTAGGGAAATCCTGAGCATTATTGCACGGCTCTTCAAGATAGCGGCTGTCTCGAATCAAGTTCGCGAGAATGGGGAATGAAATCGATTGAAGTGAAAATATATAACCGCAAACGGATTGTGGTATGTAGATAATACATAACTTGGCTCCAGAAATTCGCTTCATGAAACCAAAAGCTGGACATTCCACATGGATTGGTTCGGCGAGCTTGAATGATCCGTATCGTCGATATGCTGCCGCACGGACTAGAAAAGTAAATGGCAGTAGCACATCGTAAGCGGCCGTTGAGGGCGTGTGGACGTCACCGGCCGAAGTGGGTCGAAAGCGGTCGTCGCTCGTCAGCCTGTGTCCGCTTTCGACAAAGCGGACATCGCTCGTTACCTGCCCGAAACCCTTTTGGATGGCTCCTGGCGAGATCGTTGGGTCTATTCACACGCCGATGCATTCATGGAGCTGGCGCGTTCCATTCGCCTTCTGCGTATTGATCGTGCCGGTGGCTCTGTACCTTCGTGGCGTGATGCACGAGACGCACCTGCCTAGTATGTGGCTGGGGCCAGTGTAGTCCCCGTCATCGCAATGGCGTCCTTAGCGAAAGCAAAAGCTGCCTAGTTCAAACAACACTTCTTGTATTTAAGCCCGCTTCCGCAATGGCACGGATCGTTGCGACCGAGCTTCAGCCGCCTGACCTCTCGCGAATGCCGAGGGAGCGTATCTCGCACTTTGGCCGGCGGCTTCATGTCAGCGGTGAGCCGATCCATCTCGTCTGATGCCTCCCACGGGTAGTCCAACGTGACGCCGAACTGAACTTGCCCGGCGGGTTCCACCGAGATGCCGAACCATTGCGCGGCACGCTGCCGATACTTGCGCTTGGTGCAGTACGTCTCCAGCACGGCAATCGCCTCCGGAGATGGAGTCGGATTGCAATGGAACGTGACCCCGCCAGGAGGTGCACTTGATGCGAGCGTGATGTCATGTCGCTTACCGTCGAGATGCGCTTGTCGCGTGATGGTCTCAAGCACACGATGGACATTCCTGCACGCATCCTCGTCCATCGCCAGCAAGTGAAACCCGAGCTCAAGAGTTGCAGGGTCAGCCCTCGCCTCAATCTCTTTAATGAGGCTCTCATAGCGAGTCCCACGCATCTTTGTGAGGATGCCCACCGGAGTGTCATCGCCAGGCAGGTTGTCCCGGCGCACCAGCATCGCCGTGTCCAGGTCCTGCGCGACGGAGTCATCGAGCATGACGCAGTCGTATTTCTCATCCAGCCACAGGTTCTGTTTAAGGTGGTAGCCGAGAACGGTCAATTCATGCCCAGTCATCAGCTTGTCCGCGACGGCCACCCGCAGCCTCACGTAGCCCAACAGCCGCAAAGGCGTCGCCAGCATCTCCGTCA
>CALMPB010000455.1 GCA_937871985.1 uncultured Burkholderiaceae bacterium | reverse complement strand
GCTGCCGCCCGTCGCGCCCGAGAAGTCGCCGCCCACGTTGGTGGTGCCGGTAAAGGTCACCGGCGTGGGAGTGTTGACGACAACATTGCCCGTACTGCTGTAGTCCGTGGAGGTGGAGTCGGTGACTTGATTCGTGTCCCCGTCCACCACCACGCCCGCCCAATGGGCATTGGTGCCCTTGTTGACCGTGACCCGATCATGGCTGGTCAAGTTGTACACATTGCCCTGGGCGAACGAGCCGTCCTGCAAGTTCAACACCACCGTACTATCTTCGCCGACGCTCATAGGCGTAATTACGGGGTTGTTTACCTCCAGCAGGGTGCCATTGTTGCTGGCTACAGTCGTGCCGCTGCCTAGCGTAATGGTCTGGGTTTGATTATATGGGTTCACCACCGAGGTAAATGTCGCCCCGGACGAATTAAGCGTCGTGCCCGTAAGGCTGGCCGTAACGCGGCCCTCCAAATACACCGCCGACGAACCCGTACCGGAAGCGGTAACACTGCCGCCGGTCATGGTGACCGAGCTATCTTCACCGTACACGCTGATGCCGTTGGCGTTGGCGCCGCTAGTATTGATCGTAGCGGCAGTGGCATTGATGATGGCACCGCTCTCGGCGCGCAGGCCGTCGGCATAGCCGCCGGATGTCGTGATGCGGGTGCCATTGATAATGGCCGTGCTGCCCGAGTTTTTGGCCAATACGCCAAAACTGCCTACAGTGCCATTAAGCGCCTCGCCGGTTGTCGTTATGGAACCGTTGTTGAGGGTGATGAGGCCGGCCCGGGATGTAGAGTCGCCCTCATCGTTGCGATCGACGAAGGCGCCAAAGCTCGCTTTACCCGACGTTGCAATGTCCGCTGAACTGGTAATGACTCCACCGCGCACCGAGAACAAACCATAGGACTCGTCGCCGCTGGTGGTGACCGTGCCTCGGTTAAGCGTAATGGTGGGAAGATCCGTAGCGGTTTCGTTGGTATCTACTTGCGCCTGGACAGCTACGGACTTGTCGCCCGATGTGGAAATGGCGGTGTCAGTCGTGCTGATGGATGCCCCGGTCTTCGCCAGAACACCTCGAGAGTACGCTGCGCCTGTGGCTTCCACGGAACCACCGGTCATGGTTACCGCCGCGTGATCGGTGGCTATGACGCCCCAACGCTGGTCATTATTACCCGTGCCACCCTCATGAATCTTGATGGCGCTATTGCTGACGACCGCGGTCGAACCCGAGCCGTCTACGACAAGACCCTGGCCATTTTGCGAGTCGAGCGTGGCGTTTGCCAGATTCAAGGTACTGCCGTACATCACCCTGGCACCCAGGGCGCCCGAACCCGTGGCGGTAACGGTGCCATTCGTATATGTGATTTCGCCGGCTGTCCCGGTACCAGGGCCATTATCGGTATCCCCGGCCATCAGGCCTATGGACGATGTTCCGCTAACGTTGATGGCCGTGCCATCCAGAGTAACCTTACCCTGCTCGGTTTTTCCAGAACCTGTGTAGGCGCGCGCGCCGGCGGCAACGACACCGTTCACATCAATGCTGCCGCCGTTAAGATTCACTGCTCCGCCATCGCCAGCTTCCACGCCAAACGTGTAGCTGCTGCCCCCATCAACGCTTATGACAGCATTCTGCCCGTTGACGACACCGCCTTGTTCTGCTTGGATACCGTTGCTGTATTGCCCTGTGGTGGTGATGGTGCCTCCGACAACGTTCAATGTGCTGCCGTTGCCATACGCTTCTACGCCATGAGCGCCCCAGAGACCATCCGCATCTGTTGTAACGGTGTCATTGTTCAAAGTTACGGTTGAGCCACCTGTCGAGAGAACACCACGCTGATTCTTCCCAGCAGTCGGCTCGAAAGAGTCGTCGCTGAACGTCTGCGTGCTCCCATCGCTGACCACTTTAGTCCACATGTAGGTTTCCGCCGCAGCCGTCCCATACACCCCCATCAATGCCACCGTCAACGCGGTAGCCCTCAACACCGCCAACCGCTTGCTTGCTGCTGTATTCATGCTGCTCCCTTTTTATACAAGTGCTTTTTCTGCAAAATCGTCTCATCCCCGCAGAGCCACACAAGACCGTGACAAATCGTGGCGAACAATGAAAATTCATATATATATGAATGCATTATCATTTGATCACAGTCTTGATACGTTTTGATTTAGGTGTATCTTTATATTTCTAATGGTTATCCCCGATTGAAACTTGAGGACACTGAACAAAATTAGAAAATATTTTTATATTTCAAGGATCAAGGAAATTTCAAGGTTCAAGAAATCAACGGCGGCGATCGAAGATGCCGAACAGACGACGAACCATGGCCGCGTAACATTTACGTCACGGCCTGCATCCTGGAGATGCCTCCGCAGCTCCTCAAACTGGATTTGGACGACAAAAACGCCCCCCTGTTGCGGCCGGCGCCGCAGCTTCCGGCAACGTATATGATCGGGGCCGCCGCCATTTCCGGTGATGGCAAGGGGAAAGCGATGGCAACTGCGCCAGCCGTCACACGGCTATGATTGTGGTTTTGGCCACGGTTCCGGCTGGCTGCGATTGTGGTTCTGGCTGGCTGCGCCGCGAACGGGTTCCAATCAAACCCGGGCGTATGTCCTGGCCGGCCTAGCGCCCTGCCTGCTTGGCGGTGATGCCGTTGGCCATGCCCATATTGGTATTGGGAAAATCGGTGATGCGGGCGCGGACTTCGGCCACCGGCACGCCGGTCACTTCATGCGCGGCAGGCCCCAATGCAGCGATCAGCGCGGCTTTTTGCTCTTCGGTGCGACCTGCGATCATGTCGACTTCATACATGATGGTGGGCGAGCCGAACTCGCCGCCATTCAAATAATGCCCTTCGGGCAGTTCATGCAAAACAATGCGCACACTATGCTGGGGAGCGCTCAGCGCTTGCACGACGGTTTCGCTTGAGCGCAGCAGCAACTGCTTTTTTTGGTCGGCCGACAGCCCCGGGGTGGCCGTGATGGTAACGAATGGCATTAAGGTTCCTTGAAGAATAAGAAAAACATGGTCAGGCTGGAATACGGCCCATTATCGCTGTAGGCGGCCGCCCCGCACAAGCTGCCCCGGCGCAAGCGACCCAGAACAGACGCGGCGATCCCGGCAACGCCGGCGCCCCTCACTTCGCCTATTCGGGCCCAACGCGGCTGGGCATCAACTTTACGCGTTGAACCATTTCACCCAAAATACGTCCCTTATCAGGAGCCATGGAACTAATGCGGCCGTCCTGCACGCTTGTCCTTAATTTTTTGGAACACCCATGAACTGGAATCACGAGCTGGCCAGCAGCGGCATATGGATAATCAAAGCCTATGTCGTTACCGGAGTACTGTTTGGTCTTACCGCCTGGGGGCTGGCCCGGTTTACGGTGTGGGGCGGCCACTTCTGGAAAATCACCGGCGGCTACTTCTCGCCCAAGCGCAGTTGGCGGCCCATCCAGGCCCTGGCGCTCATTCTGTTCCTGACCCTGTGCGCGGTGCGCCTGGACGTGCTGTTTTCCAATTGGTACAACAGCATGTACACCGCCCTGCAAAAACTGGACGTCGCCGCGTTCTGGGCCGCCATGTGGCTGTTCGCCATTCTGGCAACCATACACGTCATCCGTTCCCTGTTCGACTTCTACGTGCAGCAGGCCTTCACCATACACTGGCGGGTATGGCTGAACGAGCAAATGCTGGCAAGCTGGCTGGACAACCGCGCCTACTACCGCAGCCAGTTTCTGGAGCAGCCCATCGACAACCCCGACCAACGTATCCAGCAGGACGTGGCCACCTTCGTCCAGTCGTCGCTCGCCTTGTCCATGGGTGTCGTCAACGCCCTGGTTTCGACCATTGCCTTCACCGCCATCCTGTGGGGGCTTTCAGGGCCGCTGGCCGTCTTCGGCGTGGATGTCCCGCGCGCCATGGTGTTCCTGGTGTTCTTGTACGTGGTCGTGGCCACGGTCTTCGCCATCGGAATCGGGCGGCCGCTTATTGCGCTGAACTTTCTTAACGAACGGTTCAACGCCAACTACCGTTATGCGCTGGTGCGCGTGCGCGAATACGCCGAAAGCATTGCGTTCTATACCGGTGAAAAAGTCGAAGGAGCCTTGCTGCGCAGCCGGTTCGGCCAGGTCATCGGCAACGCCTGGGCCATTGTGTACCGGTCATTGAAATTCCTGGGCTTCAACTTCGTCGTGACACAGACTGCCGTGGTCTTCCCATTCCTCATCCAGGCGCAGCGCTTTTTTTCCAAGCAGATAAGCCTGGGAGACCTGATGCAGACCGCGCAAGCCTTCGGCCGCCTGCAAGACAATCTTTCGTTCTTTCGCAATGCCTACGACGAGTTCGCTTCGTACCGCGCCACGCTGGACCGGCTGACCGGCTTTACCAAAGCCATCGAACACGCCAAGCACCTGCCCGAACCCAAGGTCAGCGAACAAGGGCGGCGCCTGGCCCTGGAAGGCCTGACGGTGCGCACGCCCAGCGGCCAGACGCTTATCGACGGCCTGAACCTGGAAGTCGAGGAAACCGAACCCGTGCTGGTTCGGGGCCCGTCGGGCGCCGGAAAAACCACCCTGCTGCGCGCCATCGCCGGCCTATGGCCGTATTGCGAAGGGCAAATCATACGGCCCGGCGCCAGCGCGCTATTCCTTTCACAAAAGCCGTACATTCCGCTGGGCAGCCTGCGCGACGCCCTGTATTACCCGCAACAATTGCCGGACGACACCGACTATGTGCGGCTGGCGACTGACACATCGCAGCAGGCCGGCCACGGCGCCCCCACCAACCTGGACAGCATGCTGCACGCCGCCGGCCTCGCTCCGGTTCCCGTGAGCGAACCCGACGACCAGCGCGCCCGCGACGTCCTGCGGCAGGTGCAACTGGGGCATCTGGCGGATCGCCTGGACGAGGTCGCCGACTGGGGCCGCATACTCTCGCTGGGCGAACAGCAAAGGCTGGCGTTCGGGCGCCTGTTGCTGGCCGCCCCCGCGGCCGCCTTCCTGGACGAAGCCACCTCGGCCATGGACGAAGGCCTGGAAGACGCCATGTACCGATTGGTGCGCGAGCACCTGCCCCGCACCCGGCTGGTCAGCGTGGGACACCGCAGCACGCTGCTGGCGCACCACCCCCGCCTGCTGACCTTGAAACTGGAAGGCGCCTGGGAATTGTCCAGGCCATGAGCGCGCGGCAATGAGCGCGCGGCACAGTCCGTGCACGGCCCCGGCGCAAGCCGGCGCGCCCCGCCGTTTTAATGCATCGCGGCTTATCAGTTACTCTTATCGTTGCGGGTCAACGCCCGGCCGCGGCAACACGACGGCCGCCGGGCGATGGCCTCGTCCGGTTTTGCCTGCTTCACCCGCTTGTCAAGGCCACTTATCCATTCATCGCGCACTTCGGAAACCATGAACTACCTCGCCATCAAACACCTGCACATCACCGCGGCCGTATTGAGCATACTTTTCTTCGTACTGCGCGCCTATTGGTCCGTTGCAGGATCGCCCAAGCTGCAAGCCAAGTTCGTGCGCATCGCGCCGCATGTCATCGACACCGTGCTGCTGGTATGCGGCATCATCCTTGCCATCATGATCGGCCCCGAGCAGCCGTGGATACTGGCCAAGCTGATCGGCGTCGTCCTGTACATCGTCATCGGCACCATCGCCATCAAGCGGGGCAAGACACCCAGCACGCGGGCCGTGGCGGCGGTGGTTGCCGTGCTGGTGTTTTTCTATATCGTGGGCATCGCCATCAACCATAACTGGCTGTCGTGGTTCGCATGAACGGCAAACCCACCCTCCCTGAATACGAAACCATTGCCCTGGTGCTGCAGGGCGGCGGCGCCCTGGGCGCCTATCAGGCGGGCGTATTCCAGGGACTGGACGAAGCCGGCATCGTCCCCACCTGGCTGGCCGGCATTTCCATCGGCGCCTTGAACACCGCCATTCTTGCCGGCAACCCTCCCGAAAAACGCGTCGCGCGCCTGCGCGAATTCTGGGACACCATCTGCCAGCCCAACATCGGCATGGGCGTGGCGCCGGTGTTCGACCAGGACATCTTCGGCGTCACTGACTTCGTGCGCGGCGCCATGAATTCCTTCAGTGCGGGAAACACCATGCTGGGCGGGCAGGCCGGATTCTTTCATCCGCGCTTTCCGCCGCCTATGTGGAGCCATGCCGGCTCCCCGGGCACGGCCAGCTACTACACCACGCACCCGCTGAAGGAAACCCTGGAACGACTGTGCGACTTCGATCGCATCAACTCCGGCGAGCTGCGCGTTTCCGTGGGCGCCGTCAATATCCGCACCGGCAATCTTACGTACTTCGACAACCGCGAGACCGAACTGCGGGCCGAGCACTTCATGGCCTCGGGCGCGCTGCCTCCGGCCTTCCCGGCCATCGAAATCGACGGCGAACACTATTGGGACGGCGGCCTGGTTTCGAACACGCCGCTGGCCTACGTGCTGGAATCGCGGCCCCTCGAAGATACCCTGGCCTTCCAGGTGGATTTGTGGAGCGCCAAGGGCCTTGCGCCCACCAATCTCGAAGAAGTCGCCGACCGCGAAAAGGAAATCCGCTATTCAAGCCGCACCCGGCTGGTTACCGATCAATTGCGCCGGGCGCAGAATTTCAGGCGCCTGCTGCAGCGCATGCTGGACGATATTCCCGAAGATGTGCGCAACAAGGCCCCGTATTGCAAGACCGCCCGCGAACTGGCTTGCAGCAAGCGCTACAACGTCATTCATCTTATCTACCAGAACAAGCCCTACGAAAGCCATTACAAAGACTTTGAATTCAGCCAGGCCAGCATGCAGGATCACTGGCACAGCGGGCTGGAAGACATCAAAAAAACGCTTAAAACTCCCCACTACCTGGCCATGCCCGACAACGAATCGGGCTTCGTCACGCACGACGTGCACAACAAGGAAAAAAGCTAGCGCCGTCCCAGCACCACGGCCCCGGCAAGCACGAAGACCGTGCCCGCCAGCTGTATGGCGGTAATGGGTTCGTCCAGCAGCCAGGCGGCCAGAAACAGCACCGACACCGGGCCGATCAGACCCAGTTGCGCCGTCATGGGAGCGCCGATGCGCGCCACCGCCCACATGATCATGAACGTAGGCGCCACGGTATTGACGGTGGCGTGGATAAAAGACAGCCCGTATACCGGCCATGCCTGGTACAGGCCGCGCCAGGCATGCACCCAGAAAAACTGGATCAGGGTAAAAAACGCCGACACCGTCATGGCGTACGCCACCAGCCGGGTCGCCCCGACGCGCTTGACGAGTTCGCCCGAACCGATCAGATAAAACGCGTACGAAAACGCCGAAGCCAGCACAAAGCCCGCCCCTCGCAGCACGCCCTCGCCGCTGAACGACAGATCCTGCAAAAAGACCAAGATGACGCCGGCATACGACAGGCCAAGGGCCAGCCATTGTTTGCCGGCGATCGCGCGCTTGAAGTAAAGCGCGGAAATCAGCAGCACGAACGTGGGCGATAAAAACAGAATCAGGCGCTCCAGCCCCGCCGTGATCGTCTGCAGGCCCAGGAAGTCCAGAAAGCTGGACAAGTAATACCCGATGAATCCAAGCAGGACGAGCTGGCCGCGTTCTTTTGCCGTCAGGCGCGGAATCAGCCCGCGCGCTGCCTTGCGCGCCTGGAATGCGCCGATTGCCAGGAAAAACGGCAAGGACAGCAGCATGCGAAAGCCAATGATGGTGACCGCATCCACACCGTAGCGGTAAGTTAGCTTGACCACGACGGCTTTGGCGGAAAACAGCACAGCTCCCAGCCCCGCCAGCAAAAACCCTGCCCAGAACTCTTTGGGACGCGACGCAGCAACGGAACGGGACAGCAAGGACATGGAAAACTCAGCCAGAAAGTGAAAAACCCCGGCCCAAAGACCGGAGCTTCTCCGCCACAGTACGGGGGCGCCTTCGGCGCCGTATCGACATTGCCTCGCTTGGCCTCGGCCTGAAGCCCGAGGCTCGCGCGTTGGCGTGTGGTCAGCAATTTGTCAGGATATATTGTCGGGACTGTAATTGCATAGACAAATAAATACGCATAAAATACAGGACATGGAATATTACCAGCCCAACCCCGATTCCCTGAGCGCGGAAAACAACGTCGGCCATCTGCTCAAGCTTGCCGCCGGATCCGTCGTGCGCATGGCCGACCAGGCCGTAGCGCCGCTTGGGCTGACCGCCATACAATGGCGGCCGCTGGTCATCCTGCGCTATACCGAAATCAACACACCCGCCGAACTGGCGCGCGTCGTCACCGTGGACACCGGGGCCATGACCCGTACGCTCGATCGCCTGGAAACCAAAGGTTTCCTTACCCGCCAACGCTGTCAGGAAGACCGGCGCGTGGTTCTGCTGGAACTTACGCCGCTTGGCCACGATGTCGTGGCGAAAATCCTGCCGGCCGTTGCCGCTACTTTGAACTCGCACCTGGAGGGGTTTTCAAAAGCCGAAACCACTCAGCTCATCGGGCTATTGCGGCGTGTCATCATCAACGGCGGCCAAAACCCCGATTGCTGTAAACCAAAGGAGCATTAGCTTCCCTTCACCAAGCATTCATGAATGCGCGCCCGGGTTCCGTACTGTACGGCTCATCGCGCCTTCCACCGACTACCGTTCAATAATTGCCTAGTCAGATACTATTTAATCAATCATATTCAGCTTATTGTCAGCAATGAAATCTTTTTTGTCTCTTGCGCTTGCCTTATCCCTGACTGGCTGTGCCGCCATCGACCCGGGCAACGCGTCGTTGACCCAAATTCCGGCAAGCCGGCTCGGCCTTGCTGAAGGCTCCGTAACCTGGCCGCAAACCCAATGGTGGACACGCTACGACTCGCCCCAGCTCAACCACATCATGGAACAGGCCCTGGCCAACAACCCCTCGCTGGCCGCCGCCCAGGCGCGCCTCGATCTGGCCAATGCCGCCGTCAAGGGCGCCCGCGCCGTGCAGCTGCCCCAACTGGACATTGCCTACAAGCAGTCGCGCCAGCGGTTCTCGGAAAACTACATCTATCCGCCGCCTTATGCCGGCTCCATGTACACCGACAGTTCCTTGAGCCTGAATGCCGGCATCGACCTCGATCTGTGGGGCAAGAACCGCAGCAAGTACGCCGCCGCCGTTTCCCGCGCGGAAGCCAATCAGGCCGACCTGGCCGTGGCGCGCAATATGCTGGCCGGCAACATCGTGCAAAGCTATTTCAACCTGCAGAACGCCTTGGCGGAACAAAAAGTGCTGGGCGACATCGCCAGGCAGCAGGCCAATGTTTTGTCCATTACCCGCGACCGCGTCAAGGCCGGCCTGGACACTGAAATCGAAGTCAATCAGGCCGATTCGGCGCTGTCCGCCGTAAAGGTGCAATTGAACCAGGCCGGCGTCAACGCCCAATTGCTGCGGCATCAACTGGCGGCCCTGATGGGCCAGGGCCCCGATGCCGGCAACAGCATCGCCGCGGCTTCCCTGGCGCAAGCGCCGCACGCCGTGCCCGCCGCCCTGCCGCTGAATCTGCTGGGCCGGCGGCCCGACATCGTGGCGGCCCGCCGCCAGGTCGAAGCCGCATCCAGCGAGGTCTCGGCGGCCAAGGCCGAGTTCTATCCCAATGTGAATCTGTCGGCCTTCGCCGGATTCATGGCGCTGGGCCTGGGCAACCTGATCAAGGACGAAAGCCTGGTCTACGGAGCGGGGCCGGCCGTTACCCTGCCCATTTTCCACGGCGGCGCGCTGAATGCCCAGCTCAAGGGCAAAAAGGCCGAACGCGACCTGGCCATCGCCAACTACAACCAGACCCTGCTGGACGCGGTACGCGAAGTGGCCGACGCCGTGACCTCGATACGCGCCCTGCAGCAGCAGATCGTGGATCAGCACGCCAGCTATGTCGCCATCAACTCGGCCTACGATATTGCCGTCAAACGCTATAAGTCGGGCCTGGGCAATTTCGTGCAGGTTCTGCAAGCCCAAAGCGAAATGCAGCGGCAGGTATTGCTGGACGTCGGCCTGCAGACCCGCGCCTACAAACTGGACGCTCAATTGGCCGTTGCACTGGGCGGCGGCTATGGCTCCCAGGCCGTGCCGACAACGGTGCCAGCCGCGGCACCCGCGGCAACGCCGGCCAACGCCGAATAAGTCAACGACCATCCTCGAATATTCAACGCGAAATTCCTATGTCATCAGCTCAACCAAAGTCCCCACAACGCAAACGCTTGCTTACCATCGCGGCCCTGGCCTTCATCGTCCTGGGCATCGCCTACGCAATCTGGTGGTTCATCTTCGCGGCGCACTATGAAAGCACGGACGACGCCTACGTCCACGGCAACATCGTGCAGGTGACGCCGCAGATCGCGGGCACCATCATCGGCATCGATGCCGACGACACACAGATCGTCGCCAAAGGCGCCTCGCTCATCAAGCTCGACTCGGTGGACACCGACGTGGCGCTTGCTCAGGCCGAAGCGGAACTGGCCCAGACCGTGCGCAAAACCCGCACGCTGTTCGTGCAAAACGACGCTCTGGAAGCCGATATCGCCATGCGCCAGGCCAATCTGGACAAAGCCCGCGCCGACCTGTCCCGGGCCGAAAGCGATCTGAAGCGGCGCAAGACCCTGGCTCAATCCGGCGGCGTCAGCGGCGAAGAGATCCTGCACGCGCAAGCCGCGCTGAAAGCGGCGCAAGCGGGCGTGGCCCAGGCGCAAGCCACTCTGGCATCGGCCAAGGCCAACCTGCTTACCAATCAATCGCTGACCGCCAACACCACCGTCGCCAAGCACCCCGACGTGCTCCGGGCCGCCGCCCAGGTGCGCCAGGCATGGCTGGCCAAGGCTCGCACGCAACTGCTGGCCCCGGTGGCAGGCATGATTGCGGAACGCTCGGCGCAGGTGGGCCAGCATGTCGCGCCCGGCACTCCGCTGATGACCATCGTGCCCATGCATCAACTTTGGGTCGAAGCCAACTTCAAGGAAGTCCAGTTGCGCAAGATGAAACCCGGCCAGCGCGTGACCATGACGGCCGACCTGTATGGCGGCAGCGTTGAATACCACGGCACGGTCGAAGGCATTACCGCCGGCACCGGCAGCGCGTTCGCCCTGCTGCCCGCGCAAAACGCCACGGGCAACTGGATCAAGGTGGTTCAGCGTGTGCCGGTGCGCATTACGCTGGATCCCAAGGACGTCGACGCCCATCCGCTGCGCATCGGCTTGTCGATGCAGGTGGAGGTCGACTTGAACAGCGGCGGCAAAGAAGCGCAAAAAGCCGAGCCCCCCACTACGCTTGAAACCGATGTCTATGCGGAAAGCGCCCAGGGCGCCGATGCGCTGATCAACAAAATCATCCAGGACAATCTGGGCTCATGAGTTCCAACGACGCAACCACTTCGCCGACGCCGGAAAAAAACCCGCAGCGCGCCGGCGTCTACGCGCCGCTCGAGGGCAATGCGCGCGCGTTCGGCACCATCGCGCTTTCGACGGCCGTGTTCATGACCGTGCTGGACTCATCGATCGCCAATGTGTCGATCCCCACGATCGCGGGCGACCTGGGCGTCAGCTCCACCCAGGGCACCTGGGTCATTACCTCGTTCGCGGTGGCCAACGCCATTACCGTGCCGCTGACCGGCTGGCTGACCCAGCGGTTCGGCCAGGTCCGGCTGTTTACGTTGTCGATCCTGCTGTTCTCCCTGTCCTCATGGCTATGCGGATTTTCGTGGTCGCTGGAATCGCTGGTGTTCTTCCGCATCATTCAAGGCGCCGTGGCCGGCCCGCTGATTCCCTTGTCTCAATCCCTGATGCTGGCCAGCTACCCCAAGGAGAAAGCCGGCATGGCCCTTGCGCTATGGTCCATGACGGTGCTGGTCGGCCCCGTCGTCGGACCGTTGCTGGGCGGCTGGATTTCCGACAATATGACCTGGTCGTGGATTTTCTACATCAACGTGCCGGTCGGGCTGATATCGGGGTGGGCCACCTGGCAAATCTATAAAAACCGGGAGTCGCCGCGCGTCAAGCTGCCCATCGACCGCATCGGGCTGGGCCTGCTGGTTCTGTGGGTGGGCGCGCTGCAGCTTATGCTGGACAAAGGCAAGGAGCTGGACTGGTTCGCCAGTTCCGCCATCGTCATCATGGCCGTCGTCGTGGTCGTCGCCCTGGTTTTCTTCATCATTTGGGAACTGACCGAGAAACACCCCGTCGTCGACCTGACCCTGTTCGCGGTGCGCAACTTCAATGCCGGCGTGATTACCGTGTCCATCGTGTACGGCGTGTTCTTCGGCACCGTGGTTTTGCTGCCGCTATGGATGCAAAGCACCCTGGGCTATACCGCCACCGATGCCGGCATCGCCTCGGCGCCGGTCGGCATACTGGCCATCATCCTCTCGCCGGTCATCGGCAAGATGCTGCAAAAGCACGACCCGCGCTACATCGTGACGGGCGCCTGCCTGCTGTTCTCTCTGATCAGTTTCATGCGCGCCGACTTCAATACCGAGGTTTCCATCTGGGTGATCATATGGCCAACCTTCATCCAGGGTGCGGCCATGGCCATGCTGTTCATTCCGCTGACCACCATCAGCCTGTCGGGCCTGGATCCGCACCGCATTCCCGCGGCGGCCGGGCTGTCGAATTTCGTCAGGCTGCTGTGCGGCGCATTCGGAACGTCCATTACCACCACGCTCTGGGACAATCGCGCCACCCTGCATCACGCCCAGTTGACCGAGGTGGTTCGCCCCGGCGAGCCGGCATTCGACGCCGCCATGCACGGCCTGCAGCAAAAGGGCTTCAGCCTTGAACAAGCCGCCGGAATCATCAACAACCTGATCAACCAGCAGGCCTTCACCATGTCGGCCGTGGATATTTTTTATGCGTCCGCCGTGCTGTTCCTGTTCTTGATCGGCCTGGTGTGGTTTGCGCGCCCCGCGCGCAACAAAACCGTCAGCGCAGAAGCCGCCGGCGTGCACTAGCAACCAGCACAAGCCGCCATCGGCGGCTTGTGCATGGCTCGAATCAGGCCAGGCAGGCCTTGATGCGTTCGGCCATAGCCTTGAGGTTTTCTTCGGGCGCGCGAATGGCCGCATGCATGCGCAGCACCGTGCCGGTGGCGTGAGGAATGACGTGGAAATGGCAATGCGGCACCGTTTGCCCCGCCGCCGCGCCATTCAATTGCGCAACATGGATGCCTTCCACTCCCAATGCCTTCTTGACCGCGATGGCAACGCGGCGCGTGGTGCGGATGCATGCCTGCGCACCCGCTTCGGAAAGATCCAGCAGATTCTCGGCGGCCTCTTTGGGAATGATGAGAACGTGGCCGTCGGCCTGGGGCATCAAGTCCATGAAAGCCAGCGTATGGTCGTCTTCGTAGACGGAAATGCAGGACGCTTCGCCCCGCAGGATTTTGGCGAATATATTGTTGCTGTCGTAAGCCATTCTTTATCCTTTTGCATTATCGAGTTATTGCCTTGTCGCCGCGCTGCCTGGCTGATTCCAAACCTCGGCCAGCCAAACGGCACGCCATCGCCATGCATATTAAAACATCGGCGGGCGCAAGTGCTGGCAGCAGGCGGCATCCACCATGAACGCACACGTCGCAGTTCAGCACCCGCGTCCCTGGGACTTCTTCACGAGCGCGGCGATATAGTCGAGAAAAGCGCCTATTTTGGGAGGCTGGTAGCGGCGATACGGATACACGGCATATAAGGTGATTCCCTCGCCCTCGAATTCGGGCAGGCACTCTTCCAGCCGCCCCGAATCCAGATCCTCCTGGATATCCCACTGGAATTTCTGGCCGATGCCGTAACCGCCCAATATCCAGTTGTAAAGCACTTCGCCGCTGTTGCATACCAGCCTGGGAGTCACCTGCACATCGCGCGCCACGCCGTTTTCCACCACGCCCCAACGCTTGAGCACGTGGCTGCCGCGCTTCAGGCACAGACAATCGTGCTCCAGGAGGTCATCGGGCTTTTGCGGGCGGCCGCGCCGGTTCAGGTATTCCGGCGTGGCGCACAGCACCAGCCGGCTGGTGGCCATCTTGCGGGCCACGACATACGAGGAAGGCTGGACATCGATCTTGAAAAGAATATCCAGATCGTCCTCGACGATGTCCATGGGCGCGTCGGACAGCACAAAGTCAATTTGCAGGTCGGGATGCATCTCGGAAAAACGGGCGACATCCGGCGCCAGACGCCTGCGCCCCAATTGCAGCATGGCCCCGATGCGCAGGCGCCCGGTCAGGCGATCGGTATGGCGGCCTGCTTCCGCCTCGGCCTCCTGGACGTCGGCAAGAATGCGCTGCGCGCGTTCGTATAGCAGCCCGCCCGCTTCCGTCAACTGAAAATGCCGCGCATTGCGCTCGATCAGCCGCACACCCAGCCTGGCCTCCATGGCCGCCAGGCGCCGGCTTACCGCTGGCGGAGAACTATCCAGATTTACGGCCGCCTTGGTCAGCGAGCCCGCCGACACGATCTGGGTAAACAGATGTAAGTCATTGATGTTGTCGGCCATGCCGTGATTCCATTTATAGGAATTTAAATTTGTATTCTACAAGCTATCTAGGTGATAACCCTAGGGCTAGAATTTCACTCATGGGAAGTAAGACGCAGTACCCGTTACAGGAATCACCCGCCTTACCAGCCCGGCCAAAAGCCAGGCTTGTCCCTTTTAGACCACCTTACCCACAGTTAAAAGGAAAGCATCATGAAAGCAACTCTCTCCGCATACGCCCTGGCTCTTGGTCTTTTGGCCGCCGGCCCCATGGCCGCTCAAGCCCAAGGCACCGCGCCAGCCACCCAGGTCAGTTCGCAAGCGCAAAGCGATTTGGCAGACTGGAGGGCCGCAGGCTTCGACGAACAAACCTACGCCGCGCTATCGCAAGACGTATACGGCGCCGCCTACCAACAGCGTATCGCAAAATACGAAGAACTTCGCAACCTGCATTCGCAAGGCGCTCAATACTAAACCATTGGCTTTGGCCCAAAAAAGCCAATGGGCTTTTAGCTTCAAACCGGGATGCTCCCCGGTGATCGATGAAATGCCAGACAAGTCGCTGAACACCGTTCAGCGACTTGTCTGGCATTGCTGTTTTTGGAAGCCGCTGCTTTGCATTCGCTGCTTTGCATTTGCCGGACACTACCGCACGCTCGGACCAATTGCCCAAGCCAAGCGTCCGCTTCACGACGTTCTTGTCTTTCCATTACCACGCTTTTGCGGACTTTACTTTTCTTGTATTCCCATAGCGCATCTTTACTTTTCTTGAGTTCCTTGCCGCATACCCACCGGGATAAAGTTCCTCGAACTCAAATCCGCGTTGCCAGGGAGCTGGCACAGCAGCCATGCAAGCAAAGTAAAAATGAAAGACATCATCACCACATTTCAAGCGACTCGCAACGACATCCAATTCAAATTGTCATTCGTAAATCGCGTTGCCGCGAGTATTGCTCTCATGGTTTGCTCCAACGCGCATGGGCAATTCGTGAACGAGACCATAACGAGCGGCACCGAGACCGAGTCGGGATACTCCTATGACAACACCGTTGCGGGAACGGCGGCGATCAAGGCAAGCGGCACCGGCGTGATAAACCTGACGGACACTCAGGCGACGGGTGTCGCAGGTCATACCAACGCTTTGATGGCGACGGCCGGCGGGCAGATTTTCATGCATGGCGGCTCGGCCACCCTGGGCGACAATGCAATCGTGTCGGGTAATGGCCAGAGTCCGGCCGTATATGCCTACAACGGCGGCTCGATCACCCTCGATCAGGGCGCCCAGGTCAACATCGGGCAAACCTCGGGTTCCAATGCGCTGGGCAATGGGGTCACGGCATACTCCACCAACGGCTCGGCCACGACCGTCAATCTGGATGACGTGACCATCACCCGTAACCAGGATGGGTACGTGTCCGGCAACACGGGCCGCTATATGACCGCCACTGGCGCCGGTGCTTCGATGGTCGCCAACAACGTAACGACCGGCGCGGCCACCACGGGGGGTATTGTGGCGGTCGAAAACCAAGCCCGGATGACGATCACCAACTCCACCCTGGACCAGGCCAACGTTTACAACCTGGCTTCGGGCACGAGCGGGCCGGCGACCATGCTTTCGATCAGCGATACGACCATAAGCGGTAGAGGCACTGCGCCCGTCAACGTTCTCGGGACGAGCTGGGGTGCCGCCAATACGGTTCGCGGCAGCACCACGCTGACCAATGTGTCCATCGCCATGGACGGCGATGCCGCCAGCTATGGCGGGGTTTATGCCAGCGGTATCTATGGCGCCGGGGTCATGGCCGATACGACCAGCGATATTGCCGTCCACGGAGGTTCGATCACGACCAGCGGTGTCGACTCGATGGGCATCGAGGCCACCGACAACAGCGCCGGAGTCGCCAGGGGCGGAGCCGGCGCCCTGACGATCGATGCAGTGGGCGCCAAGGGGCCGACCAGCATCCAGACTTCGGGCTCCGGGGCCTACGGCGCCTACGCCAACCTGGGCGGCACGATCGCCATCGCGGACGCATCGATTAGTACTTCCGGTGCCCAGGCCGATGGCCTGCGCGCGACGCTGGGCGATGCGCTGAACCCATCGCTGTCCACGGCCAACGTGGCGCCGTCGTCCATCACCATGACGGGCGGCTCGGTCACCACCACCGGCGCCGGCGCGAACGGCATATCGCTGGACGGTGGGACAAGTGTCAGCCTGAACGGCGTGGCTGTGAATGCCGCCGGCAGCGGCGTGTCGGTCACGGATGCGAACCAGAACGGCAAGACGAATACAGTCGCGATGGCGGGCGGCGCGCTGGCCAGCCAGGGAGATGCCTTTGCCGTGAACAGTGCCAATGCCTCGATCGACATCAGCGGCACCGCGCCGATCACGCCCGCTTCGGGCAATCTGCTGAACTTGAGCCATGGCGCCACGGCAACCTTCACCGCCACGGGCGAAACCCTGAACGGCAATATCATCGCGGATGCCGCATCCAGCGGCGACGTGTATCTCAACAACGGCACCGTGCTCACCGGCATGGTGGACCCGGTTTCGATGACGATCGATGCCAACAGCCGCTGGAACGTCACAGCCAGTTCGGTTGCGGCGAATATGTCCAATGCCGGCACGATCGCTTTCGCCGCGCCGGCCGACCCCGACAACGCGGCGGGATATTCGACGCTGACCGCCAGGAATTATGTCGGCAACAACGGCACGATCATCCTCAACACCAAACTGGGCGCGGACAACTCGCCTTCCAACAAGCTGATCATAGATGGCGGCTCGGCAACGGGCGCCACCACGCTGCTGGTGAAGAACACCAATGGCGCCGGCGCCGCGACCACGGGCGACGGCATCGTGCTGGTCGATGCCATCAACGGGGCCACAACCAGCCCCGGCGCCTTCAAGCTCGGTTCGGCGGTCTCGGCGGGCGCATACGACTACAACCTGAATTACCAGAACCTCGCCAAGAGCGACCAGAGTTGGTATCTGCGTAGTATCGCGACGCCGAGCGGCCCGGCCCTGAGCCCGACCGCGCAGACCGCGCTGCCGTACGCCGATGTGTTGTCCAACTTTGCACAAACCACATTGGGTACGCTGCAACAGCGCACCGGCAACCGTGTCTGGAACAACGGTTCGGTCGACGGCCGCGGAGCCTGGGGACGGATAGTGGGACAGTATTCTTCCTATAGCCCGAAGTCTGGATCGTCTTATACCCAGGGCATCGGTTTCCTGCAGGCCGGCTATGAAGGCGTGGCCGCCCACAGGTCGGGCGGCGAACTGACCGTGGGCGCCTATGCGACCGCGGGTACGTCGAGCGCGCACATCGATGTGACGCGCGATCCGGTAACCAGCGCGGCGCGCCCCGGCGGCAAGATCACCTCGACCGGTACCGGCCTGGGCCTGAACGCCACCTGGCTGGGCAAGAACGGCTTGTACGCCGATGCTGTCAGCCAATTCACTTGGTATGACAGCAATCTAAGCAACAAAAACGGAACCGGCAACCAGGGCTGGTCGACGGCGGCGAGCCTGGAGTTCGGCAAGCGTTTCGGCCTGGGTTCGGGCTGGTCGCTGGTGCCGCAGACCCAGCTCGCCTGGACCCATGTGGATTTCGACGGCTACACCGACAACTCGGGCAACAGGATTTCGCTGGGCAAGGGTGACAGCCTCCAGGGCCGGATAGGCGCAAGGGTGGAAAAACAGTCGGATTCGGTAAGCCGCGATTTGCAACTCTACGGCATTGCCAACCTGAGTTATGAGTTCATGAATGGAACCAGTGTCGATGTCGCCGGCTCCACGCTCGACCAGCGCGACCAGCGCCTGTGGGGCGAGGTCGGAGCAGGTACGACATATGCCTTGAACAAGAACTGGAAAATGTACGCCGAGGCCGACTACGCAATGGCGCTGTCCGGCAAAAGCGGCAGCAACTATGCCGTTAAGGGAACCGCGGGACTGCGCTATCGCTGGTAGCGCAG
>CALMPB010000454.1 GCA_937871985.1 uncultured Burkholderiaceae bacterium | reverse complement strand
GCCATGAAGGGCATGAGCTGGGTCAGCCCGCGCGGCCCGGTCAGCATCGACCCTGAAACCCGCGACATCATCCAGAACGTGTACATCCGCAAAGCCGAAAAGGTCAACGGCCAGATCTACAACGTCGAGTTTGAAACCATCCCCAACGTCAAGGATCCGGGGGTCTAACCCGGCCTGACCGGCGTGCCGGCAACGCGCAGTGTTTCCCGCGCGCTGCCGGCGCCCGAATATTTCCAGGAGAGCAGTATGAGCAAGCTGACGGCCCGGCTGGATCATCTGGGGGTCAACACCCCCAGCCCGGAATCCCAGGCCTCTTTTTATGCCGGCGCCATGCAAATGCGCACGACACCGCTGGATGACGGCGGATTCATGTGCGAAGGGCGCGAACGCCGCATGGCATTCACGCCCGGCCAGGCCAACACCCTGCGCTATTTCGCGCTTCAGCTGCCCTCCGCCCAAGACTTGAAAACCTTGCGGCAACGCATCGCCGCCGCGGGAGTCGCCATCGAGCCCTCCCCTTCCCCCTTTTTCGACGATAGCGCGTTCTCGGTCATCGACCCCGACGGCAACCGCATCGTCCTGGGTTACGACCCGCAAGACCGCCTGCGCGACGCGGGCCTGCCCGCCCGGCTGCAGCATGTGGCCTTCGGCACCACCGGCATCGACGCCATGCTGGCCTTCTACCAGAACGTGCTGGGCTTGCGCGTCAGCGACAACGTCTACGCCGACGACAACAGCCTGCGCTCGTGCTTCCTGCGCGCCGGCACCGAACATCACATCATCGCCATATTCGTGGCGCCCAAGAACTCCTTCGACCATCATTGCTACGAGGCGGGCGACTGGGATCTCATCCGCGACTGGGCCGACTACCTGTCCACCCACGACATTCCGCTCGACTGGGGCCCCGGCCGGCACGGCCCGGGCAACAACCTGTTCTTCATGATCCGCGACCCCGACCGCAACTGGCTGGAAATCTCGGCCGAACTCGAAGTGGTCAACGAAGACCGGCCCACCGGAAGCTGGGTGCACCAGGAAAAAACCCTCAATAGCTGGGGCAAGGCCTACCTGCGCAGCTAGGGTTCGTTCGCGGGCCGACATGCCGATTCATGAGGGCCGCCCGCATGAGCGGCGGCGCGCTGCAAAGCATGGCGCCCGAACATATACGTTCATATATTCATCGCAACTTCACCTTAAACCTCACCGCAGCATTCACGCCGAACTTTCGCAATTCCAAGGATCACCCATCATGCATCTTTTATCTTTTGTCGGCCGCAACGGCCAATCCGGTTACGGCGCCCAACTCGACGGCCAGCGCATCGCGCACCTGAGCGCCATCCTGGGCAACCGCTACCCCGACCTGAAATCCCTGCTCGACGGCGGCCTGGCCGACGCCAAGGCGGCGCTGGCCGCCGCGCCCGTGCTGTCGCGGCACGAAGTGCATCTGCTGCCGGTCATTCCCAATCCCAATAAAATCATCTGCGTCGGCCTGAACTACGAAACCCACCGCAAGGAAACCGGCCGCCCCGTCGAACAGCACCCCTCCATCTTCACCCGCTTCGCCGCCAGCCAGATCGCCGACGGCGACCCGATCATCCGCCCCCATGTGTCCACACAGCTCGACTACGAAGGCGAGCTGGCCCTGGTCATCGGCCGCCCTGGACGCTACATTCCCGCCGAGCGCGCGCTCGAGCACGTGGCCGGATACGCCTGCTACAACGATGGCTCCATCCGCGACTGGCAGCGCCACTCGCACCAGTTCACGCCGGGCAAGAACTTCGTCGGCACGGGCGCCTTCGGGCCCGTGCTGGTCACCCGCGACGAGGTACCAAACATCGAGGCGCAAACCCTGACCACCCGCCTCAATGGCGAAATCATGCAGCAGGCCAAAATCTCGGACATGATCTTCTCCATCGGCGAAATCATCGCCTACGTATCGTCGTTCACGCCGCTGGAAGCCGGCGACGTCATCGCCACCGGAACGCCCGGCGGCGTCGGCGCCAAGCGCGAACCCCAGGTGTGGATGAAGCCCGGCGACGTCGTCGAGGTCGAAATCACCCAGGTCGGCCTGCTGCGCAACCCCATCGTCGACGAGCTGGCCTGACGGCCTTTTCGGGAATCCGGCGATATGACTGTCGAGCGCATCAGTTCCATCGAGCGCATGCTGGCGATCCCCCGGCTGTTCACTGAAGAACGGCCGGTGTGGAGCGTCGAGGACGTCGCCAAAGAACTGAACCTTTCCATCAGCACGGCATATCGCTATTTCCAAAGCCTTACCAAGTTCGAGTACCTGGACGAAGTGCCCAACGGCGGCTACTGCCTGGGTTCGGCGTTCATCGAGTTCGACCGCAGCATCCGCGTCACCGACCCGCTGTCCAAGGTGGCCGGCCCCATCATCTCGGGGCTGGCCTCGTCCATGCACCCTGGAACCTCGCTCATCCTGTGCCAGGTCTACCAGAAAAAAGTCATGTGCATCCACCAGGAAACGGTCGCGCCATCCAGCGCGGGCATCAGCTACGAACGCGGCAAACCCATGCCGTTCTACCGCGGGGCCACCTCCAAGGTCATACTGGCCTACATGTCGTGGCGCCAGCAGAAACGCGAATACGAAAACCAGACCGAAGAACTGCGCCGGGCCGGCATGGGCGACGACTGGAAATCGTTCAGCGCCGGTTTGCGCACCATACGAAAACGCGGCTATTGCGTATCGCACGGCGAAGTCGACCCCGGGCGCATGGGCATCGCGGCCCCCATCTTCAACGCCGATGGCCGCGTCATGCGCAGCCTGAGCGCGGTGGTCTGGGAAAAATACGTCGACCAAGCGGGCGAAGACCGCCTGGTAACCGGCATCGTCATGGCGGCGGCGCGCATTTCGGAAGCCCTGGCGCGCATCGAAAACCGCCCGCAGCCCCAGCTGCCCGGCGCCGGAAAGTAAAAACAGTTGGAGAACCCATTTATGCAGCCCCAAGGCGCAACCTCCGTCCCTGTCACCATTGTCGGCGCCGGGCCTGTAGGCCTGATGCTGGCCAACCTGCTTTGCGCACAAGACGTCCCGGTGGTGCTGCTGGAACGCAACCTGAGCACCGTCAAAGCGCCCCGCGCCGTCTCCATCGACGACGAATCCCTGCGTTCGCTGCAAATGGCGGGCCTGGCCGACAGCGTGCGCGGCATCTGCGCCATGGACTACGGCTCGGTCTACCTTGGCCCGGATCGCCGGCCCTTCGCCTCGGTGTCGCCCACGGCCGCCGAGTACGGCCACCCGCGGCGCAGCGCCTTTGCGCAGCCCGAACTGGAAGCCATGCTGGCCGACTCGCTGCGCCGCTATCCCCACCTGGAACTGCGCTTCGGCCACGAAGTGCTGGGCCTCGAGCAAGACGACGCGGGCGTGACCCTGGAAGTCCAGACACAGGACGGCGCCCGCTATTCGCACCGCAGCCGCTACGTGGCGGCCTGCGACGGCGGGCGCAGCCCCATCCGGCATATGCTGGATGTAGGCATGAAAGGCTATACCTACGAAAAGAAATGGCTGATCATCGACCTTGCCGGCACACGCGACAATTTCCGCGAAACCCGGGTCTACTGTGATCCGCGCAGGCCGGGCATCAACCTTCCCGGCCCCAACAGCACGCGCCGCTTCGAATTCATGCTGCTGGACGGCGAAACCGACGAGCAGGTCACCGACCCCGCCTTCATCAGCCAGCTGCTGCGCGACCACGGCCCCGACGACGGCGTGGAAATCGTGCGCAAGCAGGTCTACACCTTCCATGCCCGCATGGTGACCGAATGGCGCAAAGGCTCGGTTTTCCTGCTCGGCGACGCGGCGCACCTGACGCCACCCTTCGCCGGCCAGGGGCTGAACAGCGGCCTGCGCGACGCCTCGAACCTGGCCTGGAAGCTGGCCGCCGTCGTCCAGGGCCGGCTGGGGCCCGCCGTGCTGGACAGCTATCAGGACGAACGCCCCGAGCACGCCTGGGAGCTGATCAAGCTGGCCATCACCCTGGGCCGTATCATGATGCCCGACACCATGCTCAAGGCACGCCTCATCCAGACGGGCTTCCGGGTTCTGCAATGGGTGCCTCCCGCCAACGACTACATCACCCAGATGCGCTACAAGCCCAAGCCGCGCTTTTCCAAGGGCTATATCGTGCCGGACGGGACCGACCTGCGCCGCACGCGGGTCGGGCGCATGCTGCCCCAGCCCGAGGTGGAAACCCAGGATCGACGCACCCACCGCCTGGACGAAATACTGGGGGTGGCCTTCTCGCTCATAGCCTTCAACACCGACCCGGCCGAAGCCTTCAAGGGGCTGCCGGAACTGCCGTTCGAATCCCAGCTCGGGCTGAAGCGCGTTTGCATCACGCCGCGCTACTACAACGCCTTTCCCGATGCGCCGGGTGCGAGCACGGTGCGCGACGCGCGCGGAGATTTCGAACGCCATTGCGCCGAGGCCAAAGACAGCTGGCTTCTGGTGCGCCCCGACCGCTACGTGCTGGCCCGCATCCCGCGCGGCAACCCTCAGCACACCGTCGATGCCTTGAGCCGGCTGCTGCAGGCTTAGGGTCCTGCTCAACAAAGCGTTGCTCTTCATGCCTTCCAGTCGTCACGACTGGAAGGCCTCCGATTTTGTAAGGTTTCTTGACAATATAGTCAGGTAAATTTACTATCTCCGGCAAGACGGGACGGAAGGCCGCTGCAGCGGCCATTCCGGGTCCTTCTTCAATAATCATCCCGGAGACGAAAATGAAAACCATCCATAAACTGGGCTGCGGCCTGGCACTGTTCGCACTTGGGTTCGGCGGCGCGGCGCATGCAGCCGAACCGCTTAAAATCGGCATGGTTCTACCCATGTCCGGGCCTTTTTCCTCCTACGGCCAGCAAATCCTCAATGGCGCAAAGCTGTACATCAGCCAGCACGGCAACAAGCTTGGCGACCGTCCCGTCGAACTCATCGTCAAGGACGACACGGGCATCGCGCCCGAACTGAGCAAACGCGCGGCGCAGGAACTCGTCGTCCAGGACAAGGTTGCCATACTTGGCGGATTCGGACTCACCCCCCTGGCCTTCGCCGCGGCGCCCGTCGCCACCCAGGCCAAGGTGCCCATGATCGTCATGAACGCGGCCACCTCGTCGATCACGACCAAGTCGCCGTACATCGTGCGCACCTCCATGACCCTGCCCCAGACCACGGCGCCCATCGCCACCTGGGCAGCGAAAAACGGCATCAAGAAAGTCTATACCCTGGTGGCCGACTTCGGCCCGGGGCACGATGCCGAAAAACAATTCGTCAAGACCTTCACGGCGGCCGGCGGCGAAATCGTCGGCCAGGTGCGCACCCCGGTCGCCAATCCCGACTTCGCGCCCTTTCTCCAAAGAATCAAGGACGCCAAGCCGGATGCCGTTTTCCTGTTCGTGCCGGCCGGTGAGCAAGGCGTCGCCTTCCTCAAAGGATTCAAGGAACGCGGCCTGGATGCCGCCGGCATCCGCCTGATTTCCACCGGCGACCTGACCGACGAAGACGTCCTCGACGCCATGGGCAAACCCGCCATCGGCATCGTCACCTCCATGCATTACTCCGAGGCCCACGACTCCGCCCTCAACAAGGCTTATACCTCGGCGTACTACAAGGACTACCCCAAGCGACGCCCGAACTTCATGTCGGTGGCGGGCTATGACGGCATGCACCTGATCGACGCCGTGCTCAAGAAAACCGGCGGCGACGCCAACGGCGACAAGTTCATCGCCGCCGCCAAGGGCATGAAGCTGGACAGCCCCCGCGGCCCCATCGCCATCGACCCTGAAACCCGCGACATCATCCAGAACGTCTACATTCGCAAGGTGGAAAGCGTCAACGGCAAGCTGCAGAACGTCGAGTTCGACAGCATCCCCAACTTCAAGGATCCGGGCAAGGCGAACTAACGCACAATCTGGCCGGGCCATGTCCTCGAATTCATGGTTCGGTCAGGCGACGCCCATGAGCGGCCAGCGCGAATGAACATCAACCGGATCGACATGAACCTGCTCCGGCTCTTCGACGCTATCTATCAGTTGAGTAGCGTAAGCCGGGCGGCCGACGCGGTAGGCCTCTCGCAACCTGCCGCCAGCCAAGGCTTGACGCGTCTTCGGCTCATCCTTGGCGATGCGTTGTTCGTGCGCCGGGGTGGAAGCATGCGACCGACGCTGCGGGCCGAACGGCTAGCCAGCGTAATTCAACCGGCGATCGCCGCCATCCATGGCGTGCTCAAAGAAAGCGATGCCTTCGACCCTTTACGCTCGGCAATGACGCTGCGGCTACACATGAGCGATATCGGGGAAGCCCGGTTATTACCGGAACTGATCGCCGCGCTGCATCGGGAAGCGCCGGGCTTACGTGTACAAACCGTCGTGTTGCCACACACCCAGATTGCCGATGCGCTCGAAACCGGTGCCATTCACTTCGCGCTGGGCTTTTTGCCGTCGGTCAACGAAACACAGCGGATCGAAATTCTAAGAGACCGATATGCCGTCCTGGTGCGCGCGAAACATCCGCTTCTGGCCGAGAAAAAGCAACGCGTAACGGCGCAGGATCTAAGCCGGCTGGAATTCGTCGCTGTGCGCTCCCATTCGGAAACGCTACGCATCTTGCAAGAGCTCGGGCTGGACGGCAAGCTGGTATTGACATCTGAGCATTTTCTGGCGCTACCCGCCATCATCGAACACACCGACCTTGCCGCAGTGATGCCACGTGCTATTGCGGTGCGTTTCATGAAAACCAAACGCCACGCCCTGCTACCGAACACATTGCCCCGCAGCACCTTCACTGTATCCCTGCACTGGAGCCGTCGCTTTGAGGCCGACCCGGCGCATCAATGGCTGCGTCATCTCATTGTCGATCTTTTTGGAACGGCGGGATCAGCACCCTCATTCGCGGGGCAGCGCGCAAAGCCCCCACACCTCGAACTAAATACAAACGCCATATAGAGCACTTGCCGTCGAAGGCAGGCACAGCACTCTGCGACGCTTCATGCCTCGCCGGAATGTTTCGGGGCGCCATAGCGCCCCATGCATCACCGGGAAGTTTCAGGGCGTCTTCGCACCATATTCTCCCGAAAGACCTTGGGAAGCAACGCCATATCCTCGCGCCCGTGCCCTGTCGCGACCGCTGTGCTCAAAGAAGCCAAAATACCCGAAGCCATCGGCATGGCAACGCCCGCGGCGGAGCCGACCGTCACGGCGGACAGCACATCCTTCTGCATCAGCGCGATGTCCAGGCTCACCTCGCCCGGCTCGCCGGCAAGTATCTTGAGTTTGCTGGAAAGCCAAGGATTCGCCGTCACAGCCCCTGCCAGAATCTGCAGCATCTGCTCAAGGCTCAGACCATGTTCCAACCCCAGCGCCAACCCCTCGGAAAGCGCCTCAAGGTAACTCGCCATCGTCAGGTTGACGATCAGCTTCATGACATTTCCGGCGCCAAGAGAACCCAGATGAACAACACTATGCGCAAGAGGCTGTAACACCATCCGCGCACGCTCCACGTGCTCTACGGCGCCGCCGGCCAATACAAGCAGCTTACCGCTCGAAACGGTGGGGATGCTACCCAGCACCGGAGCGCCGACAAAGGCCCCGCCGACAGCCAATACACATTCCCCTATCTGTACGACCGTTGACGGCTGCAGGGTGCTAAGCTCGATGAAAAGCTTTCCCTCGGCATTGCCCTGCAACAGCCCCCCTTCGTCGCTAAACAGCCAGATAGCGGCGGCATCGTCCGTCACCAATGTAAGGATGGAATCCGACCGTCTGACCACCTCGGCCGGATCCGCGCAAAAGCGGCCACCTGCTTCCTCGATTACGGATGCCAAGGACTGATCGATATCCCACCCCACCACCACATGACCTTGCTCGACAAGCCTTTTACAAACCGCCATGCCCATCCGGCCCAGTCCAATGACGCCAATTTTCATCCTGCCTACTCCCTTAAAAAAACAACTAGAACCATGAAATCCGCCGAATCAAGTCCGGCCGACCCGTCCGAAGAGTCCTTGAGGACGCATCGTCAAAATCAGCACCATGATGGCGAAAATCAGAACCATTACCATGCTGGGCAGGAACACCTTGCCGAACGTCTCCGCCTGCCCGATAAGCACACTCCCCCAGAAAGATCCGCGAAACGTGCCCATGCCGCCGACCACCACGATCACCAAGGCAAGCAGCGTCACCGAAAAATCAAGCGTCGGATAGGCCCCCATCAGGGGCGCCGCGAGCACCCCGCTCATGCCGGCCAACCAACCGCCAAGGACGAATACGGTGAAAAACACCGTTCCAACGTTGATGCCAAGCGCGCTCACCATCTGACGATCGGAAACGCCAGCCCGCACAATCGCGCCGATCCGCGTCCGCTCCAGCAACAACCAAAGCAAAAGCGCAAGTGCCAATCCAAAGCCAATCAAAAACAACCGATACTCGGGTATCGGATAGCCGAGAATATCGACAGCCCCGGACAAGCTGGCGGGCGCCTGGATGTTGTAGATATCCGAGCCCCATATCCACTTGAACGCATCGCCGGCTATAAATGCGATACCAACCGTCAACAAGACCTGATCGAGCGGCGTTCTTCTGTAAAGAGGGCGCAGCATGAACTCCAAGACGCCGGAGGCGAGCCCAACCAGCAGCGGCGCAAACAACAAGGCCAGCCAGAAATTGCCGGTGGCATCGATGACGCTCACGCCAACGTAAGCGCCCAGTACAAACAGCGCGCCGTGGGCAAGATTGACGACATTCATCAAACCCAGGATCACGGAAAGCCCCACCGCCAGCAGAAACAACAGGACACCATAGGACAGGCCGTTCAAGAACTGGCTCAACAAAAATGGCAATGACACATCGATCTCCCGTTCAAACACCCAAATAAAGTTTTTTGATCGACTCGTTCTCGGCAATGCCGGCGCTGGTGCCTTGGTGAACCACGACGCCTTTGCTGAGAACATAGATACGGTCAGCAAGACTCACTGCGGTTTCCAGATTCTGCTCGACCAGGAGAATCGACATACCGCTCGACTTCAGGCCCGAGAGCGCATGCACCAGCGAACGGACAACGATCGGGGCAAGCCCCTCGGACAGCTCGTCGATCAGGAGCAAAGCGGGGTTGGTCAAGAGCGCCCGCCCCAGAACCATCATTTGCTGCTCGCCCCCACTCAATGAATCGGCACGCTCGTTGGCACGTTCGGCGAGGACGGGAAAGAGCCCGTATACACGCTCCAGCGTCCAGATCGTCCCTGCGGCGGACTTCGGCGTCCTGGCGCCTAGCGTCAAGTTTTCGTGAACCTTCAAATCCGGAAAAATGCGGCGGCCTTGGGGAACCAGGCCGACCCCTTGCCGCGCGATGACGTGCGTCGGCATCTCCATCAGCGAGCGCCCGCAAAACTCGATCGACCCTTTGCGGGCCTCGACAAAGCCAACGATCGAGTTGATGAGCGTTGTCTTGCCGACGCCGTTGCGTCCAAGCAAGCCGACGATTTCTCCGGCCTTCACGTCGAGAGAGATTCCGTGAAGAACATGGCTGCTGCCATAGTGCGCATTCAGTTTTTGTATTTTGAGCATAGGGTTGTCTATTACTGGTGTAAGTCCACATCAGCCTGACTGGAAGAAGGCGCGCGTCGCACACCATCCAGATCGTTATCCACGGGTTTGCCGACAAGCCTCCTCCCAAGACGCTGGTAAAGCCCGATAAAGCCTTTCGGCTCCAGGTACACGATCGCCACCAATACCAGGCCGGTGATCATTTGCCACTTGTCGGTGTAAGAGCCGACGACCAGCATCATCAACGTGAAAAAAGCTGCCCCGTAAAAGGGCCCGATCAGGGTGCCGACCCCTCCAACCAGAACCACGACCAACGTTTCAGCGGACAGCAGCCAATACAGATCCTGAGGAGAAACCGAACCATTGCTTTGGGCATACAGAACTCCGGCAAATCCGCCGAACGCGCCGGCAATGACAAAGGCCAGAAGCTGATAGAGCAGCGTATTGCAGCCAATGGCGCGCATCCGCAATTCGTTCTCGCGGATACCTACGAGAATCCGCCCGAACGGCGAATCAATGAGCCGCTGCAAAAGCCACCAGAAAAGCAGGAAAGCGGCGGCCACCAGGACGTAGTAGCCAACCGATGTCTTGAGTGCTGCATCAATCCATGCTATTCCCATACTGGGGCGCGAAACGCCGGCGATGCCGTTCGTGTTGAAACTCTCGGCAACCGAGAACACCATTTGCGACAGAGCCAACGTGATCATCATGAAAAACAGCCCTCGCGCCCGCAGCGCAACCAGACCGATTATCAATGCGGCGACAGCCGCCGCCAGGACGCCTCCAACAAGGGTAACGCCAATGAAGCTCCCGGCATGCTTGGCAAGAATCGCCGCGGCGTAAGCCCCGATGCCAAAGAATGCAGCGTGCCCGAATGACGCCATACCCCCATATCCCAACAGCAGATCGAGGCTCATCGCCAGCATGGCGAGCGTCAATATTCTGGTGGCGACGGAAACGTAATAGACCGGCATGAGCAGCGGCGCCGCCAGCAACACACAAACCACGATCCAGGTCACGGAGCGTGCGGCCAGCGGGCTCGTAGCCACCGGCAAGGGAGAAAGTTGCCTAGTGTCGGACATCGCCGCCTCCTGCCAAATACACATCCCGAACGCGCGGATCGGCTCGAACAGCGTCAGGTACGCCATCTGCCAGCACCTGCCCCTGATTCAGCACGACGAGGCGATCCGAAATGGCGAACACCGCGTCCATATCGTGCTCGACCATAAGCAAGGTAATGGATGGCGGCAGACCGCGAATCAGCGTAACCATGCTGGCCGTTTCAGCCGGAGACATGCCCGCCGTGGGTTCGTCGAGCAGCAGCAACCGCGGATCGGCGGCCAGTGCCACAGCGATTTCGATCTGCCGCTGAACGCCGTAGGAAAGACTGGTGATCGGCGCATCGGCGCAAGCCTCCAGATGCACCATGGCCAGTAACTCTTGTGTCTTTTCATTCACGTTCGAATCACTGCCTGCAGACCGGAACAGGCCGAAATTCCTGCCTATACGTAGCTGCACCGCCAATCGCACATTCTCAAAAACCGTCAGGCTGGCGAAAAGGCTGTTGTGCTGAAATGTCCGGCCCAGGCCTTGATGGCAAAGCCATGATTCGCTCTTTCCCGTGACGTTTCGGCCACCAAGCCATATCTGTCCCTGACTCGGCTGAACCCGCCCGCTGAAAATGTTGAACAACGTCGTTTTCCCGGCGCCGTTGGGCCCGATTATCCCGACCCGCTCGCCGGCTGCGACGTTCAATGAAATGTCGCGCAGCGCCCATACGCCGCCGTAGCGGCGCTGAATGTGCTCGGCGCGCAGAATGCCCACGTTATCGTTCTTCATGGATGAATGTCTCGTAGTCAAAACGACGGCCTCTTCAACGCGCATCCGGCTCGTAGATCTCGATGACCTTCTTGCCCAGCCTTCCCGCTTCCTTGACGACCCGCAGGATGTAGTAGCTCTGGATGGCGTCCTGAGTTACGGGATCCAAAGTCAGCGGCCCGCGCGGACTATCGAAATTGACCTGCCGCAATGCCTTGATGAACGCGTCCGGTTCGATCGGCCCCTTGGTCGCGGCGACCGCCTTCACGATGGCCTGTGCCGCATCCCACCCGATGACGGTGAACCCTCCGGGCAGCTTGCCGTGGTATTTGGCCCTATAGGCATCGACGAACTCCGTGTTCGAAGGCTTCTGCAGCGTCGGCGTGTAATAGGAATTGGTGACGACGCCCAAGGCGGCATCACCCTGTTGGGCCAGCAGACTATCGTCCGTAAGCCCCGACGGGCCAGTGAGCTGAGCGACCTTGTCGAGTCCGAACGCTTTCCACTGCTGAACGAAGCGAATGGCGTCGGCGCCAGCCGCCCAGCCGTACACGACGTCCGGCTTAAGCGCGCGAACCTGTGCGAAATACGGACTGAAATCCGTCTCGCCCATCTTGGTCTGCATCCGTGAAACGACCTCGATCGAGCCCGGCTTAAAGGTCGAAATCAGGCTATCCACCATTTCCGCGGCAGAGGTATATTCCGGCGCAATAATCATCAATCGCTTGAAGCCTTTCTCCTGGATCCAACGCCCAACGCTCCGGCCATAATCGACGTTGCTGAACGAAAGCCGAAACAGATAGGGATTCTTATGCAGCATCAAATCCCGCTGTGGGCCGGTGACAACCAGAGTCGGCAGTTTCGCCTCCTGAACCGGAAGGCGAAGAGCCTCGGCGACGGTCGCATCGAACAATCCGGCAAGCACATCGATCTTGTCCTGCTCTACCAGCTTGCGAAACTTCAGGAGCGCCACCTGGGTGCGCATTTCATCGTTTTCGACCACGGTCTGAATCTCCCGGCCTGCCTCCTTGCCATGCCGTTCCATATACAAGTCGTAACCGAGCTTGACCTCTGTAGCGATCACCGTGAAAACCCCAGACAATGGCAACAACATTCCGACTTTGACCGGGCCTTGATCGAGCTCCACCGTCCGAGCATGCGCGAGAGGTGCGGCGGCAACCAACGCAGATAGCGCGATCGATCTGGAAAACCGCGCAAAGTGCTTTAGATTCATTTGTCTCTCCAGTATTTTGGTTGAACCCTTTGTTCGTTAAAACTTGCTGAGCGACTCAGTGTCCATTGCAAGACAAGGCGTTGCAATGCCATCAAGCTACTAATGCACTATTCAAATTCTGGATACGAAAACAGCCGTCGATGGCTTATTATTTCGGTCTCGCAAAATCACGGACCAACATCCGCCCATCGCACAGGAGACCAGCATGTCCAACCTCACCAGCCAGCAAGCCCGAACCATCATCGACGCAGCGTTCTCCGCCGCGCGCAAATCCAGCTTCAAGCCGATGGGCGTGGTCGTCATCGACGCCTCGGCCCAGGTCGTCGCCAGCGCGCGGGAAGACGGCGCATCGCCGCTGCGCCTGGACATCGCACTCGGCAAGGCTGGCGCAGCGGTGGGCATGAACGTCAACAGCCGCGCGCTGGTGCAGCGCGCCGCCGACATGCCGGCGTTCTTTGCCGCCATTCCCGCCGTGGCGCAGCAGAAATTCATTCCTCAGACCGGCGCGGTTCTCATACTCGACGCGCAGGGCGTTGTCGTCGGCGCGGCGGGCGCATCGGGAGGCACGGGCGACGAGGACGAGCAGATCGTCATGGCCGGCATCGCCGCCGCGGGATTGGCGCATCCGGCATGACCCGCCGGCAGGGCCGGCTTGTTCGCCGGTTGGCTCTCGTTCACCGGTAGTGCTAAAGTTCGCCAAGGCCCGCCCTGGATTCGTGGCCGACATACCGAGCAAGCGAACGCATGGAAAACACTCCCGCCAAGAAAAACGCCACTACCGCCCGCCGCAGGCCGCGCGCGGCGCGCGCCGTCGGCGAACACGAAAACATCCAGTCCTGGCGCCGGCACAACGTCGGACGCCTGCTGAACAATGCCATCAACCGATTCGAAAGCCGCATCCTGGAGTTGATGGACGCCGCCGGGCACGGCGGCTTCTCGCTCAGCCATATCGCGATCACGCGCAATCTGGATATCGACGGCACCCGCGCCACCGACCTGGCCAAACGGGCCGGCATCACCAAGCAGTCCGTGGGCGAGCTGATCGTGCAGCTCGAAGCAGGCGGCGTCATTGCGCGCAAGCCCGACCCTAACGACAAGCGATCCCGCATCGTCTTCTTTACGCCTCTGGGCGTTGAATGGCTGAACGCCTTTCGCACGGCGCTGCAGCAAGCCGAGGCGGAAATGGAAGATGAACTCGGCGGGCAGCGCCTGAGCCAGCTCAAGCAGGCGCTGACCGACTACGGCGGAAAGTAGCCGCGCATAAACAAAAACACATGGACGGCACTGCTCATGCCGTTAAAAACACATTGACGATTTAGTAAGGATAACTTACCATAAGCGCATTCCTTTCTTCAGAATTTCCGGAGTGCGACACATGCTACCGAGCAAAACTTCCGTTGCCATTGCTGGCGGCGGCCCCTGCGGCCTGATGCTGGCCAACGAGCTTGGCCGGCGCGGTATACAGGCCATTCTCGTCGACGAAAAACCCGGCACCGCCTTCAATCCCCAGGCAAACGCCACCCAGGCCCGCACCATGGAGCACTTCCGCCGCCTGGGCTTTGCCGACGCCATACGCCGCCTGGGCCTGCCCGGCGACTTCCCCACCGACATTGCGTATTCCACCCGCTATGCCAGTTATGAACTGGCCCGCTTCCAGTTGCCGTCGGCGCAGGAAGCCCTGAAGAAAATCCACGCCTTGTCCGGCTCCTGGAGCGCGGCTGAACTGCCTCATCGCGTTTCGCAAAAGTACGTCGAAGCCGAATTGCGCAGGCAGGCCGAGAAGCTGCCGGGCATTTCCATCAACTACGGCTGGAAAATGACCGGCTTTCGCGACCTGGGCGATTCGGTTTCCGTCGACGTCGAGTGCCTTGCCGACGGAACCCGCCAAACCATCGAGGCCGCCTACCTCGTCGGCGCCGATGGGCCCCGAAGCCAAGTGCGAGAACAGCTCGGCTTTCGCTATAACGGCGAAACCGGCATCGTCCGCGATTTCATGGGCGGGCGCATGTACGCCATCTATGCGCGCGCGCCCGATTTCTACCGCGCCGTGCCGCACGCCCCCGCCTGGATGAACGTATGCTTCAACCCCGAGCGGCGCGCCTTCATGGCGACCGTCGACGGCAAGGGCGAGTTTGCGTTCCATACCCAGCTCAAGGCTCATGAACGCGAAGAGGACATCACCGACCAGCAGGCCCGCGAAATGTTCCAGGCCGCGGTGGGCCTGCCGATCGAGGTCGAGATCCTGTCCCGCGGCTCATGGACGGCCGGCCATTCGCTGGTCGCCGAGCACTTCCAGAAAGGCCGCGTCTTCCTGGGCGGGGACGCCGTGCACCTTTTCACGCCCACCGGCGGCCTGGGCTACAACACCGCCGTGGAGGACGCCGTCAACCTGGGCTGGAAGCTGGCGGCGGTTCTCAAGGGCAGCGCCTCCCCGGCGCTGCTCGACAGCTACGAGGCGGAACGCCGGCCGCTGGGCATCCGCAACACCGGCTATGCGCGCAAGTTCGCCGACTCGCTGGGCCTGTTCAAGCCTGAAAGCAATATCGAGGACGATACCCCCGAAGGAGCCGCCGCGCGCGCCAAGGCCGGCATCTACCTGGCCGCCCACGGCCGCGCCGAATTCAACATTCCCGGCGTCACCTTCGGCGGCCGCTACGACGGCTCGCCGGCCATCATCGCGGACGGCTGCTCGCCGCCGCCCGACTCGGCCAACGAATACATTCCCTCCGCCGTTCCCGGCGGGCGCCCCCCGCACATGTGGCTTGACGACAGCCGCTCGCTGTACGACGCCTTCGGCTTCGAGTGGACACTGCTTTGCATGGGGCCCGACGCCGGCGAAAGCCGCGCCTTTGCCGCTGCGGCCGGCCGCAGGAACGTCGAGCTTGAAGTCGTGCATCTGCCGCAGGCCCGCGCACTGTACGAAGCCGACTACGCCCTGATCCGCCCCGATCAGATCGTGGCATGGCGAGGCGATTCGGGCTCGCAGGCCGGACAGATTTTCGACCAGATACTCGGAACCGGCGCCGCCCTTTCTAACGCGCCAGCAAAAAACGCAACAGCCTGAACCTGGAGACAAGCATGAGAGACCTTAACGAACACACCATCACCGCCGAAGTCATATCGCGCTTCGCCGGCAGCAAGAACGCCCGCACGAAACAAGTCAGCGAGGCGCTGGTGCGCCACATTCACGCCTTCGTGCGCGAAATCGAGCCCAGCCAGCAAGAATGGGAATACGCCATCGACTTCCTGACGCGCACCGGCCAGATGTGCGACGACAAGCGCCAGGAATTCATTTTGCTGTCCGACGCCCTGGGCGTGTCGATGCTGGTCGACGCCATCAACCACCGCATGCCCGAAGGCGTTACCGAAACCACCGTGTTCGGCCCCTTCTATGTCGAGGGCGCCAGCGAGTTCGAGTCGGGCGACGACCTGACCGCCGGCATCCAGGGCACGCCCATGTACGTGACCGGCAGCGTATCGTCCAGCGACGGCTCCCCCATCCCGAACGCCATCGTCGATCTCTGGCAGTCGGACAGCGAAGGCTTTTACGATGTGCAGCGGCTGGACACGCTGGCGCTGCGCGGCCGGCTGCATTCCGATGCCGAAGGCAAGTTCAACTGTTGGACCATCCGCCCATCGTGCTACCCCATCCCCGACGACGGCCCCGTGGGGCAGATGCTCGACGCCCAGGGCCGCCATCCCTATCGGCCTGCGCACGTGCACTTCATGATCCAGGCGCCCGGCCACGAAAAGCTGGTAACCCATGTCTTCGCCGACGGCGACGAATACCTGGACAGCGACGTGGTGTTCGGGGTCAAGAACTCCTTGATCCGTACCTACGAAATGCACGAACCCGGCACGGCTCCGGACGGGCGCGTCCTCGACGCGCCCTACGCCAGCCTGCATTACGATTTCATTTTAAAATCGACGAACGACTAAACTAGTTCATATTTCCAAAGCATAAGGGTTCCGCCATGAATCACGACTTTATCTACGAAGCGCTTCCAACCCGGGTAATCTTCGGCCAGGGAAAACTGCAAAGCCTTCCGCAAGAAGTCGAAAAGCTCGGCGCCCGTAAAGCTTTGGTTCTGTCCACGCCCCAGCAAGAAGCATGGGCCCGGAACGTCGCCGAACTATTGGGCTCTTCTGCTGCGGGCGTCTACAGCAATGCCACCATGCATACGCCGGTCGAGGTCTCGGAAGATGCGGTCGCCTACGCCAAGCGCGTGGGCGCCGACTGCGTCGTGGCCCTGGGCGGCGGTTCGACCACCGGCCTTGGCAAAGCCATTGCCCTGCGCACCGGGCTGCCGCAAATCGCCGTGCCCACCACCTACGCCGGCTCCGAAATGACCCCCATACTGGGCGAAACCGAAAAAGGCGTCAAAACCACGCAACGCCAGCCGGTCATCCTGCCCAAGACCGTCATCTACGACGTCGATCTCTCGGTCACGCTGCCGCCCGCGCTTTCCGCCACGAGCGGGCTGAACGCCATGGCGCACGCGGTCGAGGCCTTGTACGCCCAGAACCGCAATCCGGTCACCTCCCTCATGGCCGAGGAAGGCATTGCCGCCTTCGCCCGATCCCTCCCCACCATCGTCCAGTCGCCCAAAGACATCGAAGCGCGTTCCGACGCGCTGTACGGCGCCTGGCTTTGCGGCATATGCCTGGCCTCGGCGGGCATGGCCCTGCACCACAAGCTCTGCCACGTGCTGGGCGGCGCCTTCGACCTGCCCCACGCGGAAACCCACGCGGTCATGCTGCCGCACACGGCCGCCTACAACAGCGTGGCCGCCGCCGATGCCATGCAGCGGGTGGCGCGCGCCCTGGGCTCAAACGACGCCGCCACGGGCCTGTGGGAACTGGCCGGCAAGCTGAATGCGCCGCGCTCCCTCAAGCAGTTGGGCATGCCCGAGTCCGGCATCGACCTGGCCACGGACCTGGCCATGAAAAACCCCTACTGGAATCCGCGCCCCCTGCAGGCCGAAGCCATCCGCGCCCTCATCGCCCGCGCCTGGGCCGGCGAAGCGCCCCAGCCGTAACGTAAACGGCGGTTCCCCTCTCTGAACATGAGGGGGTAATGTCCTGGCTGAATCAGGCGCCACGCAAGTACGGCGCCCATGAGCGCACCTCGCCTGAAATGCCAAAGCGGGGCCCGCTGACGACTATGCGGCGCGAATGCTTGAACGGCCTTCGATTATTATGCATAATAATTAAAATACGCATAAAAGGAGACAGCATGACCCTCGCCAGCCCGGCCCCCATCCGCCGCGTCGTCATCGGCGCCAAGCAAGGCAAGCCCGTAGTCCTCAGCGATGAACGCAGCGTTCGCGAGTTCGACAATCTTCCGGGATTTTCCAACACGCTCATGTGGACCACGCCGGCGCGGCCGCAAGTCGGCGAGCCCGCCCTGGCCGCCGATCCCGTGCCAGCTGTCACCACGTTCGTCCCGCCCGTCGGCGAAACGCGCTTCATGATCGTCACCTTTCCGCCCGACGCCAGCATGGGCGACCCCAGCTTCAATGGCGAAGCATTCGGCAAGGAACTGGCTGAAAAAATGCCCGGCCTGGCCGAGCTGTTCGAACCCGAAGACCCCGCCATGCACGTCACCGACAGCGTCGACTACGGCGTGGTGCTCGACGGCGAGGTCTGGCTGGATCTGGGCGCCGGCGAAGAAGTCCACTTGAAACGGCACGATGTCGTGGTCCAGAACGGCGCCCGCCATGGCTGGCGCAATAAAAGCACCGGCGTCGCCACCATGCTGTTCGTGCTCATCGGCGCGCAGCGCCAGCCCGCAGCCAACTAGCCGCCCAGATACGCCTTGCGCACGGCTTCGTCCTTCAGCAGAGCCGCGGCGGAATTGGTGCCCACGATGCGCCCCTGCTCCAGCAGGTAGCCACGATCGGACAGTTCCAGGCTGCGCCGCGCGTTCTGCTCGACCAGCAATACGGTGACGTTGGCCTTGC
>CALMPB010000453.1 GCA_937871985.1 uncultured Burkholderiaceae bacterium | reverse complement strand
GCGACGAGGTCGAATTCGAGCTCGTCGTGCAGGTGCCCGTCACCAGCCTCTGTCCCTGCTCCAAGGCCATTTCCGAGTACGGCGCGCACAACCAGCGCTCGCACGTCACGGTGTCCGCCATCCTGAACGCCGACATCGGCATGGACGGCGTCATCCGCCTGATCGAAGAAGAGGGTTCGTGCGAACTCTGGGGCCTGCTCAAGCGCCCCGACGAGAAGTACGTCACCGAGCGCGCCTACGACAATCCCAAGTTCGTCGAAGACCTGGTGCGCGACGTGGCTGCCCGCCTGAATGCGCATCCCGGCATCGCCCGCTACCGCGTGGAAGCCGAGAACTTCGAATCCATCCACAACCACTCGGCCTACGCGGTCGTGGAAGGTTGAGCGTTCCGTGAGCCATCCGGCGGCCAATGACTGGCCGCTCATCGCGGGGCTGCAAGAGTGGGAATCGCGGCTGGCCAGCAATCTGGCCGGCCGCGGCCGTTTTGGCGTCGCGCTTTACGAGTTCTTCCGCTTCGGCGTGAAGCAGGCCTGGGCCTGCCTGTTCGGCGGCCTGATGTGCGCGCTGCTGCTGGGTACGCACTGGTGGTATCCGCAAGACGCCTGGCTGGCGCGCTACGATTTCCTGACGCTGGCGGCGCTCGCGATCCAGGCTGCGCTGCTGGCCCTGCGCATGGAAACCTGGGACGAGGCCAAGGTCATCCTGATGTTCCATGTGGTCGGCACCGGCATGGAGCTGTTCAAGACGGCGGCCGGCTCCTGGATCTACCCCGAGGCCAGCGTGCTGCGCATTGGCGGCGTGCCGCTCTTCACCGGTTTCATGTATGCGGCGGTCGGCAGCTATCTGGCGCGGGTCTGGCGCCTGTTCGACTTCCGCTTTCGCGCTCATCCGCCGCTGGCCGCAACCGTGGCGCTGTCGGTGCTGATCTACGTGAATTTCTTCGCGCACCATTTCATCGCCGACTTCCGGATGGCGCTGTTCGGCCTGACGGCGCTGCTGTTCGCCCGCACCTGGGTCTATTTCCGCATCTGGCGCGATTACCGCCGCATGCCGCTGTTGTTGGGCTTCGTCCTGGTGGCGCTGTTCATCTGGTTCGCCGAAAACATCGGCACCTTCGCCAACGCCTGGCGCTATCCCAATCAGGCGCACGGCTGGGAATTGGTGTCGATCAACAAGCTGGGTTCTTGGTTCCTGCTGATGATCATCAGCTACGTGATGGTCAGCGTGGTGAGCCGGCCGCAGCCGATCTGTGTGGCGGATGCGCCGCGTCCGCTGGGTGCAAATAACGCGTCCCCGATTTCTTGACATCCGCTCGGCTTGCGTCAGGCTGTGCGATCGGCGATAATCGAGAGCTTTCTTGCTCGACCGCCCATGTTTTTTGGGTAGCGGGCTGCCCCTTGCAAGCCATACGCCTCGAAGAAAAAGACCAGTGATAGAGAAAGCACTGGAAAGCCGAAACGTCCCGTGAAAATGGGCCGATGACGGTGTCAGGCGAGCGGCAGGCAAGACATCCTCAAGGAGTTTTACTCATGCGTCACTACGAAGTGGTGTTTATCGTTCACCCCGACCAAAGCGAGCAAGTGCCCGCCATGGTCGAGCGTTACCAAGCGCTGGTCACGGGCCAAGGCGGCTCGGTGCACCGCCTGGAAGACTGGGGCCGCCGTCAACTGGCCTACCCGATCCAGAAGCTCGTCAAGGCTCACTACGTCTGCCTGAACATCGAGTGCGGCCAAGCCACGCTGGATGAGCTGGAACACTCGTTCCGCTACAACGACGCCGTTCTGCGCCACCTGGTCATCAAGACCAAGAAGGCCCAGACCACGCCCTCGATCATGATGAAGTCGGTCGAGCGCGAAGAAGCCCGCAAGGCTTCGGCGGAAGCTGTCGCGGCTCAGGCCGAGTAAGCAGGGCTCACGCAGAGCCCATCCCATGAAGTCCCCTCGGTGCCTGGCAGGATGAACAAGCTGGAACTCAGCGCCCGCGTTCTCGAATGCGAGCCTTTGCGCCACACTCCCGCCGGATTGCCCGCACTGGAAATGGTGCTGGCGCACGAGTCGGAAGTCGTCGAAGCAGGCCTCCCGCGCCGCGTCGAACTGACTATCGCGGCTGTGGCACTGGGCGATCTGGCGTTGCTGCTGAAGGACACCGCCCTAGGGTCTGAATTGCTGGTGCAGGGCTTTCTGGCTCCCACCCGCAAGGACTCGGTGAAGGTCAAGCTGCATTTGCAGCAGGCACGCAGGATCAGCGGCAGCGCAGGACGCGATCCGCTGGTGGCTTGAAGGGAATTGGGCAAGAGGCGCGATGAGCGCCTTCTGAAATCGGATAGGTTATGGGGGTTTGGGCCCGTTTTGGGTAAAACCCGGCCCCCTCAAACAAAGAGGCACATATCATGGCTTTCTTCGGAAAACGCAAGGAAAAACGCAAATTCACG
>CALMPB010000452.1 GCA_937871985.1 uncultured Burkholderiaceae bacterium | reverse complement strand
CAGAGGCCTTGATTGCCCGGCACCCAGGCCCGTGCCGCCCGCGGGAACCAGAACATCATGAAGACCCTACACTTATTACTACGGCCAGTCCTTGTCGCCGTCGCATGCGCGTCGATTTCCGCTTGCGCAAATAACCCACCCCAGCAAACCGATCTGGCCTACCGATCTCGGCCATTTTCCACGGCGCAGAATGCGGATAGCTCCCCTGGTTCTTCGGGCCAGCGCTTGATCATACAGGCTGGTGAGGGAGAAAAGTTGACTCTTCCTTGGTTCGTTCGAGATACACAGGACTGGATCAACAGCAACTAATGACGATCTGATTCACGGTGAGGGGCCGTTAGCGACCCAAAGCGGAAATAGCGGCTGAAGAGAAGCAGACGTTAGGAACGTCTAACTTCACCAGCCATGCGCGGCTTTATGTGCAAGGTCCGGTGGAATGATGTGTTACGCATAAGAAATAAACCACTTGCAGCTTATCTCGTTCATTTTTTCCAATAAACATCGCCTGTTTGAACCGGTAGTGCCTTCAATATTTCTCGAAGTGCCTCCAATTGGGTGGCAGGCTGTTTCCAGACATATCTGTGCAATAAATTCGGCACAGCGCCTGTTTGATCCCCATCTTGAAATACCAAAGTAATAATCGAGAACTTATCCCCTTTTTTTCGCTTTTCTTGGATTGCATAATCCACTTCGGTCGCAAGGAAGTTCTCATCCTTGTAGTTCGGCGTTACAAAAAATATCGCCGCGCAGGAATCTGAGAAGCCTTGAAGAATAGAGCGTTCTAGTTCCGAGCCAGCACTCATTGCGTCTTCGTCAAGCCACGGGGAAAAGCCAAGCAGTTCGAGTGTGCTTTTGAACTCGCGGACCAAGGGTTTATCCGCTCCCTTGTGACTCAAAAAAATCCTCATAGGTACGGTTCCCATAGAAAATTCGTGTTTTTGAATGGCAATTTCAAGCTCATCAGAGATGTCCCAGGTTCCATCAGGCTGCTTTTTCATAAGAACAACTGCATCATGAGAGTCCACTTTGAAGTGTCGCTCTATTCTTGCTCTGACTAATCCCTTGTTTTCTTGCGTAATCTCTTCAACGCCAACAATTGCGGCAGTTACCTCCCCAAAGCCACTACTCATTCGTACGGACGAAGTGCCGGTATGAACAAGGATCAAAACTAGCCAATCCTTGTATGTACCAAACTTGTCGTTAAATCCTGAAACTAAGGGCCAAGCCGTAAGCAGATCAGGATGCTTGGCTCTCACTTTCGTGCTGTAGAGCTCGACGACTTGATCTTGCAATGACTTCTTTTCTTCAGCCATGAGGCTCTCCACCAATTTTCGATATTGCCGCTACTCGGTACCAAATGCCTAAGGTGCTAGCTCAGGGGCGACCGGAGGCCGCAGGCCGGGGGGAACCGGCAAGCGCAGCTTGCTGGGCGTCCCATGGAGTCGCGGGTTAGGCATCACTTTCCCTCTCGCCGCTGATTTTCTTTGCCGACCCTCGGCCTGTGTGGTCGGAAAGAGGATGATCGACAGAGCGTAAGACTTCGCCGGTTTCGGAATTGACGATCTCTTCCTTGTAACGATTGTGTTGGCGATCAATGATGCGAAGCAGTTTGCTCCATAGACCCGTCTTGCGGTGGAGATCATCTCCCCTCACTTCTTCGTAGATGGGTTTCTTGAATCCTGGGCGCTTGTGCTTGAGCCCGAGTTTTTCTCGGGCAGTCACTTTCTCGTGAATTTCAACTGCGAAGTTGCGAGTGATAGACCCGCATCTCGGACAAGGAGGACGTTGCTCAGGAAGAAGTTGAGGGCTCTCGTTTAGCTCCCGGCCACAGGAACCGCAGAGGGGTGAGGTAGTTGTAGCGCACATGGTGAGATGCCTAACAGTGTTTACACGACCCCTGGGATCTGTATAACAATTGATATTAATGACACAGGATTCGTTGATCTTTGTTCATAACTTTCAGTCACTTGGATTTCAAGCGGTCAGTATAGCAACAACATTATGCCAGGCGACTATGGATAACTATTGGGGATCGAAGAGGAAGTGGAGAGCGTCCGCTTTTGACCTGTGAGCTGAAGGGCTGCATCTGGCCGATTGTAGCCAAAACCAGAAGGGCAGAACTCAACCTATTGCAGCCGTAGAAGCCAGTGAAAATTAACGTTGGATAGCGGCTGGCCACAGAACCTCATTGAGCGCTAGTGGGGTACCCACTCACGGGACGGCTCGCTGTAGTTGACCTATGGGATTGGTTTCTGGCAAGTACCAGTCATGCTGTTTATGTATTCCAAAGCCGCGCGGCTCTTCGGGATTTCGGGGAAGGTGTGGAAAAGGAGGCGCACAAGCTCCTCCTTGCTAGCCGCTACAGCTTTGAACTGATCAGCAAAGTGGTCGGCCAATTCTAACAATGCATGTTTTTTCGCAAAGCTTCTTGCAATTTCAACCACTGGCGAGTCAGGCAGGACATGGCGCAAAAATGTCCAGTGAAGACAGACTGCGAGGCGCCTCTCCTCCCCAGGCACATCGGGGAGCATCAAACAGACATCCTGCATCACTGTCTCCCAATGTTTGCGACGATCTGGATGAAACTGAAGCTCCTCAGGAACGATAACTACGTGCTCGATAGCATTATCAAGAGCGCCCAGCGCATCCGAAAAACTTTTGTCCCATTCTTCGCTATTAGCTAAAGCGAGCTTTGGAACCCCGTCAACATGAAACCGCCGTACATGCAGTATTTCATGTCGAACCGCCCCATCGGGAAAATATCCATTGGTAGGAGCAAAGAGTTGAATGCTTTGGGCTTTGATGGCGACTGCGAGTTTCCCCTGGCCAGTCGTTCCGCCTTCATTCTGCTTCGGGTCAAGAATTACGTTGATTATCACCCCCGCACGTTCCTCTACTTTAAGGACGAGCTGTTGGACTGGCTTACTAAGACGGGCAAGATACTCAGATTGCATATGCAGACAATGTGCGATATTTGACAGGCAGACACTATATGAAGACTATCCGAAACCGGTCAGGTGTAAATGTCTCTGCCTGGACAATACCGGTAGTTGTAGATTCAACTGTAACTTACAACCCATCAGAGCGGCTAGCTCATTCCTCGCACCCACCCCAAGCAAGCCAAAGGCTCCCGTCAGGCCCGCAGGGGGCCTGACGGAGCCAGGCGCAGCGGTGCCTTCTTTGGTCCGCCGAAAACCGCCAACGCGTCCATATTCACGAAACACAACACACCGTCAAAACACCAGCCCTCACTGCGCAGCAAACTTCCAAGCCAAGCAAACGCAGTGG
>CALMPB010000451.1 GCA_937871985.1 uncultured Burkholderiaceae bacterium | reverse complement strand
ACCAACGGCCAAGCTGTCCATGACAATCCGCGCACCGAAAGCGGCCATTCACAGCAAAATCAAGAAAATGTGTAGTTATATGTAAGAATTGCGACGGGGATTCTTCTTGATATTACAGCTGCCCATATCTTAGCTGCCCGCATGGTTGGCTCGACGTGGGGCTCCAACTTTTCCCTGTTAGGATTTGCGAAATTTGACCGTTTCGTCCATGCTGCCCCAGCGACCCCTTACGCTAGTGCTTGTCGCGTGCATGGCTTCGGCCCTATGCGCCTGCTCCCTGTCACCGGGCATGCGTTTCCAGGCGGACAAGCCTGTGGATTCAAACAATCCGCAGTCCATACCAAATGTTCAGCAGATCACGCCGGAACTTGTGCACGCGCAACAGGCGGCGTTCACCGCCAAGAACGGCAGTGTCAGGCAATTGTTGGGCAGCCCCCGGCCCTACAGAATAGGCCCGGGCGACGTGCTATCGATCATCGCGTGGGATCATCCGGAGCTGGTGGTGCCCAACCTCACCTACACAACAGGCGCCACGGGGGGAACCGGGACGGGCATGGCTTCACAGTCCATCCCGGGGTTCGTGGTCGGCGATAATGGCGATATCCAATATCCCTATGTAGGCGATGTGCAGGCAAAAGGACTGACTCCCGCCGAACTTCAGGCGATACTGAAGAAGAAGCTCTCCTCTTATCTCGCCAATGCCCAGATAACAGTCAGCGTTGCCGGCTACCTCAGCAAGCGCGTTTTCATGGAAGGCCAACTCGCCCAGCCCGGCGTTCGACCCATCACAAATGTCCCGATGTCGCTGGCTGAAGCAATTGGCGAGTCCGGCGGGGTGACATCCGGCGTGGGCGACACCAGCCGGATACAATTGCTGCGCGGCAACAGGTCATACCAAATCGATCTGCCCGCACTTGCAAGAGAGAATATCGACGCTTCGAAAATAATGCTCATGAACCATGACATCGTGCGCGTCCCGCCGCAGGCGTACAATCAGGTCATAGTCGCGGGCGAGGTGGGACATCCGATGCAGGTTCCGCTTCATGATGGACGCCTCACGCTCAACGAAGCGCTTGGAGCAGCAGCCGGCGTGAACCCACAGAGTTCCGAACCTGCGGCCATCTATGTGATCCGCGCGACGTCCGACCCGGCAAGGCCAGATGTGTTCAAGCTGGATAGCTCGTCACCAGTCGGCCTCGCACTGGCCGAGCACTTCGAACTGCAGCCCAAGGATGTGATCTATGTCGACTCGACGGGACTGGCGCGCTGGAGCCGCGTCATGAACCTCTTTGCTTCGACCATCGTGACCGCGGCCCAAGGGCGCACGGTGGCGCAATGACGACAGACTCTGCTTCTTCCGTCCAAGCGGATGGATAAATCGAGAGTTATCGGAACCATGTTCAAAAATATCTTGGTCGTTTGCGTCGGCAATATCTGTCGAAGCCCCACCGCCGAATACCTCTTTCGACGACATCTGTCGCATCCGGGGATATTGGTGGGGAGCGCTGGCCTTTCGGCCATGCGCGATCACCCGATCGACGAAACGGCGGCCCTTGTCATGGAAGAGCGCGGGATGGACGGCTCACCTCATCGCGCCCGTCAGGTCAGCCCTGAATTGCTGCGAGAGTCGGACCTCATCCTGGTCATGGAGCAGAAGCAGATCGAGGTTTTGACGAGATTCGCCCCAGAGACCCGCGGCAAGATATTCCTGCTCGGCAAGTGGTTGGAGTCGCAGAATATTCCCGACCCTTATCGACAGCAACGCCCGGCGTTCGAGCATGTCTATGACCTGATCGACCGCAGCGTTCGCAGTTGGTTGCCTTACCTGCAATAGCCGATCCGACCCACCGATAAAGACGACCTCCATGACCGTGGCGCAAAACACACCTCCTCTTGAAGACGAAGTCGACTTCAAGGCCCTGATTGGCATCGTGATCGACAATAAGTGGCTGATCTTGGTGGTAACGGCTGCGTTCTTTGCGTTCAGCACGGCCTATGTCCTTTTGGCCACGCCCATCTACCAGGCCACCGCATTGGTGCAGGTCGAGCAGAAAGTGCCTGACCTGCCGGGCCTGAGCGCACTCAGCCAAACGCTAGGGGCTTCCAACTCGCAGGCTACCACCGAGATTGCGATCATCACCTCACGGTCGGTGATCGGACAGGCAGTGGACAATCTCAACCTGAATGTCACTGTGGAGCCGCATCGTTTTCCGTTGATCGGCGACTTCATGGCCCGCCGCTCTTTGCGAGCCGCGCAAGACAATCCGAAATTCGTGGCGGCCGCACAGTTTGGGATTAGCTCCGACGATTGGGGCGGCTCAGCACTGGACATATCCCAATTTGACGTGCCCCGGAGTTTGATGGGGCAACGCCTTACCCTGATTGCCGACGAGCATCATGCATATAGCCTGCTTGATCCTGACAGCAACATTCTGTTGCAAGGCCTGGTGGGAGAGACGGCCAAGGGCCATGGTGTCACCTTGCAGGTGAAAACGCTCACAGCAAATCCGGGGATGCGGTTCGATGTGACGCGCAATTCAGACCTGCTCACCATCAGCCAGCTTCAGCACGACATCCACGCCAGCGAACAAGGCAAGGATTCAGGCATTATCGAACTGACCTACGACAATGCCGACCCGTCCCGCGCGTCGAGCATACTCGACCAGATTGCCCAGGCGTACGTTCGCCAGAATGTGGATCAGAACGCGGCGCAGGCCGCCAACAGCCTGGAGTTCGTGAAAGGCCAGTTGCCACTGATGCGAGAGAAATTGGAAAGGGCCCAGGATGCGCTCAACACATTTCAGATGAAGGTCCGGTCGGTGGACATTTCCCTGCAAACCAAGGGGCTTCTCGATCAGATCGTGGCCGTCGAAGACAGTATCCAGCAATTGGATCTACAGAAAGCGAGCGTTGAGAGCCGGTACACCAAGGACCACCCCGCCTATCAAGTCCTGACACAACAGATCCATCAGTTGCAGGGGCAAAAAGATGACCTGGAAAAGCAGGTGGACAATCTGCCTGATACGCAGCGTGATCTGCTACGCCTCACCGAGGACGTCCAGGTCAGCAACGTCACATATACCAGCCTGCTGCAAGAAGGTCAGCAGCTCGAAA
>CALMPB010000450.1 GCA_937871985.1 uncultured Burkholderiaceae bacterium | reverse complement strand
GGGGGGCATAAAAAAGCTGGGGGTGACGGTGCTGATCCGGTAGCTTTAGGAGCATGTCGAAACCGGCTCCGCTTGTCGCTTACCGTCTGAAGGTCGGCCTCCGGGATATATCGCCGATGATTTGGCGACGCTTGCTGGTTCGCAGCGATCTGACGCTTTTTGGTCTGCACCGGGTAATCCAGATCGCGTTTGGTTGGGAAGATTATCATCTCCATGCTTTCAAGGTGCATGGGCGCCGTTTCGGCACGCAAAGGACGGGTGAGCGTCACCACCTTGTCGAGGACGGGAAAATTCTGAGGGAACTGACACTTGCCGACCTGTCGCTGCGAGTGCGGCAACGCATGATGTACGAATACGACTTCGGCGATTTCTGGGAGCACGAGATCCGCGTCGAAGCGCGTGAACAACCGAGCGCAGACAAGCCCTGGCCGGTCTGCACCGATGGTGCTCGCGCCGGTCCGCCTGAGGATATCGGCGGACCGGGTGGATATGAGCGATTGCTCGAACGTCTCGATGAATTGCGCTTCGATCAGGGAAATGGCCTGGATGACTTTCTGGATGAAAACGATACCAGCGACGGCGAGGAAGATGACGGCGAAGAGTGGACGCCAGCTGACCGCGCCGGGTTCGACGGTCCAGATGATCCGCTGCTGCGCTACGATCCAGATTCCATCGATCGCCGCGCCATCAATCTCGCGTTGAAGGCTGAGTTTGTCGGCAAGGACCGGCCAATGTCTGTGGACTGATGCTCAGGCAAGCTCGGCTTGAGCGCGTCTGTCATCGCGTACCCGCATGATCGTCTGCCGGCTTGTCGAGAACGCCTTGCTGAGCGCGGACACGGTTTCGCCGCTTTCAAGGCGGCGCTCGACCTCGGCGCGCTCGTCTGTTGTAAGGCTCGCAGGCCGTCCGATGGCCTTGCCCTCCGCCCGCGCGCGGCGTAGCCCGGCCTGGGTGCGTTCGATCAGCAGGTCGCGCTCGAATTCGGCGACCGCGTTGATAACGCCCATCGTGAGCTTGCCTGTCGACGAGGTGAGATCGACGCCGCCCAGCGCCAGGCAGTGGACGCGAACGCCCATGCGATCGAGATCGGCGACGGTGCTCGCCACATCCATCGCGTTGCGGCCGAGCCGGTCGAGCTTGGTGACGACGAGGACGTCGCCATCCTCTAGCCGGTCAAGCAACCGGGCAAAACCCTTGCGTTCTTTCGCCGCAACCGACCCGGAGATGGTTTCGGCGACGATCCGCCGCGGCTGCGCTGCAAAGCCAGCGGCCTCAATCTCGTGCAACTGGTTGTCGGTCGTCTGGTCGACGGTCGAAACGCGCAGATAGGCAAAGGTGCGTGACATGGATCCGGCCTCGATTGTCCGGAAGGGGTGTCCAGTAAAATTGGTGTGTCCGCAAGATGGTAAGGCTATTTTATGGACAGGGTTAGCTGTAGGTGACCGTAACCGGTCGGTTTCGGACGGCGGCACCGATGTGCCGGCCAATGAGTTCCCTTCTTCATGGAGGAATGAGCTCATGCGCTTCACCATCACTCTCACCGCAGCAACGGACGACAGGCCAACCAGCGGCATATCCATCGCCGTCATCGAACGCGACGACGACACGCTTACGATCGATGATCTCGGTCTCAGGATCGCGGAGAGCAAGCGACTGCTGGCCGCGCTGCAGCTCGCTGTGGTTCAGACCCAGGCGCTCGACTGGTGTCGCCGCCAGCGCGCTTGTCCGTGCTGCGGATCAGCAAGGCAAATCAAGGATCATCGTTCGATCATGGTGCGCACGCCGTTCGGAAAGATCGCCGTGCCAAGTACCAGGTTCCGGCGATGTACATGTAAACCCACAGCGGGTATCGCGGCGCCGATCGTGGCGGCGCTGCCCGAACGCGTCACGCCGGACCTTCTCGAGCTAGAGGCGCGCTGGGCTTCGCTCGCGTCCTACGGCATCACCGCGGAACGCCTTGCCGACGTCCTTCCGATCGGTGACGCGATCAACGCGACGACGATCCGGCAGGACACCCTACGCGTCGCGGAGCGTTTGGAAGCCGAGCTTGGCACCGAGCGACGCTGTTTCATCGAAGGCTGCGAGGCGGACTGGACCGATGGTCCGCTGCCAGGACCGCCTGTCACTGTCGGGATCGATGGAGGCTATGTACGATCATGGTACGATCGGCCGAACAATTTCGAGGTGATCGTGGGTAAGTCCGTCGTCGATCCGGGCGAGGATGGCGAAATTAGCGAGCCAACGCGCCGGTTCGGCTTCGTGGTCGGACATGACGACAGGCCGCGTCGTCGCCTTCATGAATTGCTGCTGGAGCAAGGCGTCGGGATGGACCGTGAGATCACCTTCATGTCCGATGGTGGCAGGAACGTCCGCAATCTTCAATGGGACATGCGGCCGAACGCCGAGCATGTCCTCGACTATTTCCACATCGCCATGCGGGTGACGGTCATGCAGCAGATCGCGCGCGGATTGCCGCCCCCATCCGAGACGGATAAAGACGTGGCCGTCGCCACTCTCGAGCGAGTTCGGCACTTCCTCTGGCACGGCAACTGGCGCCGTGCTCTCGACCTAATCGGCGACGTCGAGACCAGAATGCTTGGTGCGACAGATCCGGATGTCACCGACGAGCCGATGAGCCACCCACAGGTCTCGCCGCAAGCTCGCAATCTCCTCAAGCATTTGCGGGAGTTCGAAAGCTATATCAGCGCCAATGCCAGCATGATCCCGAACTATGGCGAGCGACGACGATATGGCGAAGCAGTCTCGACCGCCTTCGTGGAATCGACCGTCAACCAGGTCGTCGCAAAGCGCTTCGCAAAGAAGCAACAGATGCAGTGGACGCCCAGAGGGGTGCATCTGCTTGTGCAACTCCGCGTCCGTACCCTTGATGGCACGTTGGCCAATGACTTTCAGAGGTGGAGGGACGAACGGAAGGCGGCATGACCCCCAACTTTCTCATGCTCCCGAATGATAGATGGGCTGGATACCGCTTGAAACCGACGGCTGCAACCGGCGCCAATTTGACGAAAGTCGGCGCGTGCGAGCTATCGCGGCCCCATCCCCGATCCCGCCCAGGACACCTGTCCTTCTACAAGAATCCCGCACCAGCGTGGTCATCGAAACGCTCAGCCGAGCGGACGTAGCCGAGCAGAACTTTGAGCGACTTGTGCCGCGACACCTCCTGCATCTTAGCGAGCGAGGCGCGGGTGCGCGCCGCCTCGGTCAAAAACCCGGCGCGCAGCGAATGCCCGGCGATCGTCTCGGGATCAAGGCCCTGTAGGGTGGCGTAGCGCTTGACCAGGCGCGCCACCGAGCGATCGGACATCGCCGCCATCGTGAACTCACCCTGGGTGCCCACGCGGGTAAATAGCGGCCCGGGCGCCCCGCCCCGGATCTGCAACCAGGCATTGAGATGGGCAACGGGGCGGAGCACTTCGCCTACCGGCACGGCGATGGTAGCCCCCCCGCCTTCCTGATCGGTCTTGGAATGGCGCACGAAGACGGTAAGCCCCTGGTCGACCAGCTGGATGTCGGCGAGCTGGAGCGCGACGAGCTCGGACCGGCGCAGCGCGGCGGCAAGGCCCAGCGCCAGGATCGCCCGGTCGCGCACCGCACGAGTGTTCAACCCGTCTGCCTTGGCGATCATGCCCGCCAGATCCTTCGCGCCGATCGCCGCCTTCTTCCGGGTCGGTCGTGCGCGCTGCTCGCGGCGGATGCCCGAAAGGGTATCGGCGATCAACTGGTGGGTGTCGCGGGCGCTCGGGGGCGGCAAACCGTCGTGATGATGCCGCCAGGTGATCGCCGCGAGATGGCGGGTGACGGTGCTGTCGGCGCGGCCCGCGCGGGCGAGCGACGCCAGATAGGTGGCGACGACCTCGGGGAGCGCGGGAAGCGGTTCGAGCCCCCTGCCCCAGCACCAGTCCTGGAACTGGTGCCAGTCGCTGGCATAGGCGCGCAGGGTGTTGGCGCTGCGCGCCCGCAGGCGATAGGCCCGGGCGGCCTCAACTTCCGCGGCGAGTTCGGGGGCGCAAGCTGGCGAGAGGTCGCCGGCCGCGACCAGCATGTTCGTTGTGCTCGTCCTTTCTGCCCGCCCTGCCCCGTCGCCGATCTTCTTGTCCACCCGCCCGCTCCGTGCTGTCCGTTCGTGCTTTCACCCGGAAAACCTGCCGCGTTGTAGCCCGATCTATCCTGTCCGTGAAGGGAACTTATCGGACATGGTTACGAAGCGGGGATCGCTTTCGCCGTATGGCTACAGCCAGAGGTTTCACATCCACTCTCCCTATTTGATTTACCCCCCCATCGGTCACACTGAGTTGATGACAAAGCCATTCTATCGCAGCGCGCAGGCACCAGCTAAGAACCTCGCCTGTCACTTTACCGCCGGTAAAGTGACACGAATGTCCCATCTGCCTTATTACGCGGGAAAGGGATTCACATCTGGTGTCGGCCGTGCTTGATTCATGAAATGTTCCAGGCCGATCTTTTCCGCGACAGCAAACCTTCCGAACCGGTGCGTCTCGCTGCGCCGCCCCCCACTACCACCGTCTCCATCCTCGAGCGCCTTTCCACCAGTTGCAAACGCCCGCGCTACGCGTTCATGGTGCTCAACCTGCTTGTCGAAGCCAGTCAACGCACCGGTTCTGCTGGGCCCTATGTTCTCGACGGTGATTTGCGAGTGCCGGTTCGCGACTGGCTTTGCCATGCATTGATGCCCGTCGCTCAGCGCGACCCGCGACGTCTTTCGATCGAAGGTCGGGTTCGCCAGATGCTCGAGGATGCGGGTGCCCTACCTGCGGATCCTCATGACGCGCAGCGTTTGGTTGATGAGAAGGTGCTGGAGCGTATCCGCATTTCAGGTCGCACAAACGTCAGTCGGGCCGTGAGCGAATTGGTCCGAGCCGGACTGGTCAAAAGGCACTACCAGGGCTTCCGGGTTGACCACCACAATCGCGGCGCGAAGCGACAGGCGGTCTATGTCGTGACCGATCCTGTAATGCGGGCTCTTTCGCGTGCGACGACCTGACCTCGGGATGTCCCTGCCGGACGAAGATTAGTACCCTCGCTTAACTGGGCAGCGAGGTTGGAGGATTTCGCGTCGGGAAAACTGGGCCACGCACCGTCATTTTCTCAGCTTCAAAGGGGCGCTGAAGCGACCGGATCTCATCGTACGAGCCCCGGAGCCATATATCGACGTCGTCAGGATCGAGGATCGTCACCATTGCCTTGGGGTGGATCGGTACGACCAGCGAATTGGCGTTGCACGTCACCATGGTGAAGCCGTTCCCCTCTCCGGTTTGCTGCCAGAACCCGGCCACCGCGAAGACAGGCTGATCTATAACCGAAAACCACATCTCGCCTTTGAGCGGCGGCTTGCGATCGCAAAGGTCGTGTTTGTCGGGCGTGAATTCGCAGAACTCGGCGAGCGGTACAACACACCGGTTTTCCGGCCGGTCGGCGAGCCGCCGCCATTGCGGGAGGGAAAGGTTGCGAACGTTGGTCATCGGCCAAGCAGCCTTGCCGCCAAGAACATCCCAGTTCATGACGTCCCATGCCCGCACCCCATCCTGTTCCCGGATGACGTATGCTCTTCCCTTGGGCCGTAGCTCTTGCGGATCGAAGCGATTGTCGCGCGGGCGCTCGCTAAACAGCTCGGCGACAAATCCCCAGATCGTCTCGATCTCACCTTTCATGCGTGCGCGATTACACATGGCTCAACTCCTGCGAGAGGATAGTCTTCTATGCTCGGCCGCCGGCCCTCGCCATCTTCGCGGTTCAGAGATTGCCCTGTTGCTCCATCGGAACCTCGTCGTCCGGCGCGAAGTATAGGGCGGCGCATTCCGCCCGCAGACATCCGCCTTCGAGTTCAAGGTCGTCACGAAACGCATCCTTGATAAAGTCCATGGTGTCGAGGTGGCGGTCTTCGAAATACATCTGGTGAACGTCGTCACGACCCGCACCGTAGACTATGCGACCCACCTTGGCCCAGATCGAGGCCATCGTGCACATGCCGCACGGCTGCAGGGTCGAGTAGAGCGTCGCGCCGCGAAGGTCCATGTCGCCGTGCGTCGGCCCTGCCCCGCGAAAAGCCATCATTTCGGCGTGCGCCGTCGCGTCGCAAGTCTCCTCGGTCTTGTTGACCGCACGGGACAGCTCGCGACCATTCAGCACGATGATGGCCGCGATCGGCGTATCCTGTGGCGCTGTCCCTTTCGATTTTGCCAGGTCAATGGCCTCACCCATCCAGGCCCGGTCATTGTCGTCGATCATGGTGGATCAGACTCCCGCCGGCCGCAGCCCGGCTCCGGCGGCACCCGAACTTGCCGGCTCATCGCGGGAGTAGGTCCCGATCAGGAAGCCGGCAGCAAGGACTTTACCGTGTATCGCCTCGAGGAACGCGGAGCGCCCCGGGTTGGCTTCAAGGACAGGAACCTCGGAGAGCGCGAAAAGCTGGAACACATATTCGTGCGTACCGTGGCCTTTCGGAGGATCTGGCGGCAGCCAGCCTTCGGCGAGATAGCTGTTTCGTCCAACGTCGCTGCCATGCGCTGCGCCGTCCCCGTCAGGCACGATCGCCCCCTCGGGCAATCCTCCAACATCGGGCGGGATATTCCAGACAACGGCATGCACGAGGGGATAAGGGGCCGGTGCGTCGGGATCTTCGACCAGCAGCGCCAACGACGCGGTCCCTGCGGGGAGAGGTCCCCAGCTCAGCGGCGGCGAAATGCCTTCCCCGTCGGCCGTAAACCTGATCGGGAGGCGCTGACCGTCAGCGAACGCGGAGCTCGACAAGGGAAACAGGCGCTCACCCACGTCTTCGCGAACAATTGCCAGTTTCGCGTGTCCGGCGCGGACATCCTTGAGCAATTTGCCCAGCCAGGCAGGTACGTGTTCAAGCATTTCATGATCCTTTTCACGCCGAATGAGCCTTGCTGGCTCATTCACTTGTTGCCACGCGCGGCACTCACACCAGACGAACGCGCGCAGCCCCTCGATCTGCGTGGACCGGCCGGCCTTGTCCTTGAAGGTAAGCGTCGACGTGGGCCATGAACGCGCTCTTGAAAGCCACCAGGTCAACGGTGCGCCAGGAAACGTCGTGCGCTATGCCCTC
>CALMPB010000449.1 GCA_937871985.1 uncultured Burkholderiaceae bacterium | reverse complement strand
CTACACCCTTTCGGTGTACTTCGCCAGAACTGAGGCGGTTCGCCAGAACTCCCCCGTCACGATCTGCCCCAGCAACAACGGCACCAACTGCACCGATAGCGCACTGGAAGCCGGGTGGATCGTTTTCGCCGGCCTGCCCAATGCTGCCGCCCCAACCATCCTTCAAGACACTCTGCCGAGGGCGAGGGTTCGAACCGCGTTCAGCGACAACGCCGTAGCCAGTCGCGCCCTTACGTTCCTTCCCAACGGTCAGCCCGCCGCCAATTTCGCTGGGAACACACTGCGCGTGTGTTCAACCGAAGCGGACTTTGCCAATCTGTCGCGCGACATCACCATCACCCGGGCCGCGCGCATCAATGTGGTAACCCCTGGCGTATGCAACATTCCCTGACTTGCACAGGCCGCATTTCACGGCAACGTGGTGCCTCACTGCTAGAAGTGCTCATCACCATGCTGGTGGTGGCCATAGGCCTGCTCGGCGTTGCCGGACTGCAACTCGCCTCCACACGGTATCAGCAGACATCGACCGTACGCACACAAGCCCTCCTGCAAGCCGACGTCATCATCGAGAAGATGCGTGTCAACAATGCCAACCTCACCTTTTCGAATCTCCTGACAGCGCAAGCCAACCCCGAAACCGCCTATCTGGCAGAAGACGAGTACGACGCTGCCGACGCGTTACCCGATGACCCGGGATGCGGGCTTAGCGGTCAACCAGATTGCACCGCAGCGCAATCCGCCCAGCGCGATCTCCGCGAATGGCGGCAGTCACTCGCGCGTGAACTGCCAGGAGGGCGTGGTTCAATTTTCCCTGTCGCGAATGCAGGCGGAACGACGGAGCCCAATGCCCGTCTGGTGGTTGTCATGTGGCGTGAAAAGGCAGAGGCAGTCACCGACGAGAACACCGCCGAGGCCGCCGACGCATCCTGCCCTGGCGACCCAGTCCCTGGCATCCGGTGCCTCAACATTTGGGTGACACCATGAAGATCGCTTCGTCCACCGCACGACAAAGAGGTTTGACCCTCATTGAATTGCTTGTCAGTCTGGTCATCGGCCTGGTGATCCTGGCCGCGATTGGCACGGTCTACCTCAATACTACGAATACCACCCGGCAACGCGAAGACCAAGCGCAGTTGAACGAGCCTGCCAGGGTAGTGATGCGCATGTTGAAGCAAAGTCTTACGCAAGCGGGGTATGTGGATTTTTTTGACCTAGACGCCGCCAACCGCGCGCAGGCTGCGGCAGTGTTTGTGCCAGGCAACGCCGTGCAAACCAATATGTTCGTGCGGGTGCCGTCCGCCACACCCCTTCCTTCCCCGCTGAGCCAATTCTTCGGCGGTCTGACGCCGGTGTTTGGCTGCGATGGCGCCATGACGAGCTCACCCAACACAATCGCCACGTCGGCACCACCAGCAGCGCAAGCTTGCGGAGCAGCAAATGCCACGCGCCATACGCTGCAAATTGCCTACCAAGGACTGCCAAACAACCCGGCCAATCCAAGCAATAGCCTTGTGCCTGCGGATACGACCACTGGCGACGGCCTGGATTGCCTGCAGCGTGTGCCCGCTGCCGGGGTAATGGTGATCAATCGCTTCTCAGCCCCTGCGCCAGCGGCAGGCGCGGCGTCTCAATTGATGTGCGAGGGCTCTGGGGCAGCCGGTGCGCAACCCATTGCCGAAGGCGTCGAAGAGTTTGTGTTGCGCTATCAGATGTCGGCGCCTGGCACAGCCGGCAACCTCGTCGCCGCAGGCAGCGGACAACAACGCTATCTCAGTGCCAGCGACGTCACGGCCAGTGCGCAGGGTTGGGCTGCCGTCACGGCTGTCGAGATCTGCATCGTAGCGGCGACGCCCGTTACGTCTGGCGCAGCCGCGCAAGGCACGGCAGCGCTGCAAGCGACCCGACCCACTTGCACGCGGGATGCCGACGGCGCATTCGACGCGAACGTTGCCAGGGCGGCAGGTGACAACCGGTTATGGAAGCGATACGTCTCCGTTGTCTCACTTCGCAACGCAGTTTTCGCCACCCCCTTATGAGCCCGGCACACATGCATCGCCAACGCTCCAAGGGCTTCGTGCTCGTCACGAGCCTCATTTTCCTCATCGTGCTCTCGGTATTGGGAGTCATGGCCATGCGCGGCTCATTGTTTGAAGAGCGTATGGCCGCCAATGATCGCGACATGGCCACGGCCCGCGAATTCGCAGAAATGGCGCTACGCGATGCTGAGCGCGACATATTAGGATTGAGCTTCGACGGCACCACCTATTGCCGAGCCCCTGACGGCTCCACTGCGTGCACTACCGTACGCCCGCTCGGAACCCGGCCGACCAGCGATGCGGACTCCGGCAACTTCTGGGTGGCTGCCAATCCCATTGTCGATGACATTGGCCTAGACAATGGTGGAATCGGCAGCGCACCAGAGCAGCAGGGCGTATTCAATGCCCGCTCAGCCACCGCTTGCGGCATGCCTGTCTGGGGTGGGGCCAATTGGGGGGATGGTGCAGTCCCTCCCCGCAGTTGCGCCGGGGTGATTGGCGCCGCGGTACCAACCATCGCATACGGCACTTTCACCGATGCGCCCCTACCCGCGGGCGTTACGGCGCCCCGATACATCATCGAGTTGTTCAAAGCCGACGATCTCGGCATTACCCCACCGTCGAACAAGCTCTTCTTCCGCATCACCGCCGTAGGCTTTGGTCGCACGCAAGGCGTCGCAGGGCGCACGTCGGTGACTCTGCAATCGGTTTTCTCACCGCTTTGATCTCGCTCAGGAACCTCATCATGAAAACCTCATGTGAACTCCGACTGGCGGCAGGCCTGCTGGCCTCCGCCTTCGCGGTGACGGCGTTGGCATTCGAGCCTGTTCAGCAACCCCCCGCCACCAGCGCCGTGCCAGGCAACGTCATGTTGGCGCTGTCCGTCGAATTTCCGACAGGCCTCCAGGTCTCCTACACAAGTACGACGTACAGCAGCCCGACCAAATACGAGGGCTACTTCGACAATCGCAAATGCTATACCTACGACAGCACCGCTGAAGTATTCAATCCCACCAGCGCCATCACCTCGACCGGAGGGTGTGGCAGCTCCGAATGGAGCGGAAACCTGCTGAATTGGCTCACCATGACCAACTTGGATCAGTTTCGCTCGGTGATGACAGGAGGCACGCGCGACAATTTCTCCGCAAAGGCCCTGAGCAACAACAACTACTACGGCGACACCACGAGCCGCACCATCCTGATCCGATCATTTAGTGACCGGAACAGCTACAACCCAAACAAAACACTCCCCAGCGGCTCCAGCGCGCCACTCCCTAGCACTTTCCGGGGCAAGACCGTGCGCTCTGGGGGCTATGGCTCAAAATTCATTGTGTCTGACAGCGGTTTTTCCGATATGACAGACACACAACAAAGGCAGAGCTGTAGCCAACACACCGACTTGAACCGACTCGGATGTTTCAACATCCGAGTGTCGGCCTGCGTTATGTCGCCGGCTCAGGGGGTCACAGGAAATACCCGAGAAGCCAACTGCCAAGCCAAGTACTCGGGAGTGGCCAAGCCCGAAGGATTGATTCAAGAGTACGCGGCGACCCTGCGATTCGCAGCTTTCGGCTACCTCAACCAAACGGGAAATGACCGCAACGGCGGCGTGCTGCGTTCGGCCATGAAAAGCGTAGGGCCGGTCGCGGCCACCAGCACAGGCGTCACCACCAATGCAAACGTCGAATGGAACACGACCACTGGCGTCATCTTGGTCAACCCGGATCCCACCGATGCCACAGCGAGCGGCGTCAGCAATTCGGGCCTAATGAACTACCTCAACAAGTTCGGTTATGCCGCAGGCTACAAAGGCAATGACCCCGTCAGCGAGCTGTACTACGCGGCCCTGCGCTACATGCGCGGCTACGCACTGCCCACCAGCTACACAGACAACCTCACCAACGCCTATAAAGACGGGTTCCCTGTGATCACTGGCAGCGCCCATGAGCGGGGCGGCAACCGGGATCCGATGATCAACACCTGCCAGAAGAACTTCATCCTGGGAATTGGGGACATTTACACCCACCAAGATGGCCAGCTGCCTGGCAGAACCGGCGGACCCTCCGACCCCAACGGCTTGAACGTCGACACCCTGTGGAGCCACCTTACCGACCAAGAAGGCAGCACGTCATGGACAGGTGGCGCCAGCGGCGGCACACCCTACATCGCAGGACTCGCACATTGGGCAAACACCAATGACATCCGCGAGGAATCCGCCATGCCTGGCAAACAAACGGTTCGGACGTACTGGGTCGACGTGCTGGAAAACGGGAACGGCGTTGGTGGCATGCCCGCCGCCGGCACGCTGAAGACCCAGTACTGGCTCGCAGCCAAGTACGGCGGATTTGACAGCACACTGACCCCCGCAGACAACCCGAATGTGAAACTGGACCCCGCCAGTCCGGTGTCGTGGGACAAAGACGGCGATGGCGTCCCCGACACTTGGTTTGCGGGAAGCACGCCAACCTTGTTGAAGTCAGGCCTCGCTGCGGCCTTCAGCAACATCAATGCCGAAGCCGGTGCCGGCGCGGCTTCCAGTGCGGCGGTAACGTCTAGCCGCCAGACAGACACCAGTGAAATCATTTACGCGGGGTATGACCCCAAAACCTGGACGGGAAATGTTCGTTCCTGTTCACCGACTCAGACCGCCACGCAATGCGCCAATAATCCTCGATGGGATGCATCCAATTGGCTCAACAGCGCCACCAATCCTGTCGCGGCCGCAGACAAGCTAACCCCCAGCACTCGAAAAATCTTCACGTCCACGCGCAGCGGCGGCACATTTGCATCGATGCCATTTCTGTGGGACAGCTTGAACAGCACGCAACAAAATACCCTGAATAGCGACGCCAACGGCGCCAACCGCGTCGCCTTTTTGCGTGGCGCTCGCACCCATGAGGGCACACTCTTTCGGGTCCGCCCCACCAACCTTCTGGGGGATGTCGTCAATGCAGGCGTTACCTATCTGGCCGGCCCTGGCCCCGCATTGACGGGCGCCAATTTTCCTGGCCATACCGCCTACAGAAACACCAATAAAACCCGACCAGCCGTGGTATATGTTGGGGCCAACGATGGCATGCTGCACGCGTTCTCCGGAGTCAATGGCAAGGAATTATTTGGCTATATCCCCGGAAGCGTATTTAACAAGCTGAATGGCCTATCGGCATTTAGCTTCCGTCATGAGTATTTGGTAGATGGCACGCCCATGGTGGGCGACTTTGAGAGAACCGGCTCAACCGCTACGGCCCCAAGCTGGGGCACGATATTGGTTGGAGGCCTGGGTGCTGGCGGGCGTGGTTATTATGCGCTCGACATTACCAATCAAAGCAATTTCGCAACTTCCACTGAAGCCGCATTGGCCTCCAGCGTTCCCATGTGGGAATTTACCTCCGCCGACGATGTGGACCTCGGTTTCACGTTCAATGAACCGTCAATCCATCCAGGCAATGGTACCTATCGCCAGATCTCGAAAGTGGCCGATGCGACAGAGGCAACTGGCGTTTGGCGGGTCATTGTGGGGAATGGCTATGGCTCGATTGACGCAAGCAACAACCCCATCGGCAAAGCCATTCTATTCATGCTGAACGCGAACACCGGGGCCGTCGCCACCAAACTCCAGGCCTATGCACCCACAGCAGCAAGTCCGGCTCAAAACGGGCTGTCCGCTCCCACGCCGGTAGATACCGATCGCGACGGTCTGATCGACACAGTCTACGCTGGTGACTATCTCGGCAATATGCATAAGTTTCAGTTTTCCAAAGCATCGGGCGGCGATTTCGTATTGGCCAAATCAGGGGAAGCCGACGGTGCTTGGCGCTACCTGGGCAAAGTGTATGCCTCTGGAGAGCCCATCACCACAGCGCCATCTGTAATACCCGCATGCTCAGGCATTGGCTGGAACGTGCTTTTTGGCACTGGGAAACTCAACGAAGCGGGTGACTATACCGACAACTCCGCCCGCGGTTTCTACAACGTGCTGGACCGCTCGCCGTCCTCTTCGCTCACGGTTCCTGCCACCGATCTCGCCACGATTTCCAGCTTTACCGAGCCGGTCCTTGGCGATGGATTCGTCGGTCGAAATTGGAGCACACCGAACCTGACAGGCAAACGTGGCTGGAAAATTTCATTCTCCGGTGGCGAGCGGGTTCTGACCAATTCCACGCTACCTCCTGATACCGGCGCAGTGTTGTTCGGCACCACCCAGCCTACGGGTGACATTTGCACCCCCGGAAATTCCGGATACCTGATGGCGGTCAACATCTGTTCTGGCGCAACCGGCGATCTGATCTTTAATGGCGTCGCAGTAGGTGGCGTTGCGGTCGACTCATCTGGCGTCATCAAAGTCAGCAACACCTACACCAGCCAACAAAACAAGCAAGTGGTGGTATGCAATCAAGAGCACTGCAAGGAAGTCGGTGGCGGCGGGCAATTCGCACCCAGCATTGCCCCACGCGGCCGCTACTCTTGGCGGGAACTTCTCTCGAAGTAAACACATGAAAACATTACATCAGCCGAGCAAAGGTTTTACGCTTATCGAGGCTATGATCGTGGTGGCGGTGATCGGCATTCTTTCAGCCATTGCCTATCCCAGCTACACCGCCTATATATTGCGCAGCCACCGTGCGGAAGCCAAAAATTATTTGCAATCCGTAGCGCAGCGGTTGGAGCAGAATTACTCTCTATCCGGCAGTTACAATGCCACGCAAGCGGGAGGGGCCGTGAACAATGCTTTCATTGCCGCTACAGGCTTTGGCAGCGTCCCGGCGGGCGGGCCTATCCGATACAACATTTCCTTCGTTGCAGGGCAGCCCACTGCCGGCACGTTCATCTTGCAGGCTGTGCCGGCGGGTGCGCAGGCCAACGACACCTGTGGCACCCTGATGCTTGATCACCGAAACGTAAAAGGAGCGGGTGGAGTGCTCAGCAATCGAGCGGCCCTTACCGTCGATTGCTGGGGCCGATAGGTGAACCATATATTCCCAGCGTCTGCGCTGACGCTGGCCGAACAAGCCCTCTTCCTCTCCAATCCCAACCCTCGGGTGGCTTGTGTTATCACCAACACGGACGGTCGCGAGA
>CALMPB010000448.1 GCA_937871985.1 uncultured Burkholderiaceae bacterium | reverse complement strand
TTCGGGTCCGTGAACTTACCAGCAGGAGTGAGTTCGTCTGGTCTTAAGAAAGTCGACGCCACTCTTGAGCCAGGCACAAACTCAGAGAGCGTCTCAATAACGCGAATCAACATGGCACTTGAAAGCACCGTGACTCAAATTCAAGCCGCTGTTATGTACCTAGGTGGTACTAGCGCGACCAGCTACGTCGTGCCGGTGCGATTCTATGCGAAGTGGTAGTTGCAGGATGTTACTCTCTTCGGCGTTGTTTACTCTTGACAGCAGTAGTCTGCTCATTCAAATTGAGAAGTAATGACGGAAATATCAGCGCGCGAATTCGGAAGGCTTGAAGAGAAGGTCAATGGCATCGTTAAGACGATGGATGACCAGACGCAGCTCCTCAAGCTCATGGATCGCAAGCTCGACGGAAATATCACGAGCAAGCAGCTGAACGAACGACTGAAGCCACTCGAAGAAGAAGTGGCGAGCCATGAAGTCCGACTGACAAGTCTTGAGCAGGCGAAGCTCGTGAGTGATTCGAGTATCTGGCGCAAGATTGGCCGCACGTTTGAATCGGGCTTCGTGAAGTTTGTAGTGGGCGCACTTTTACTCGGGGGCTTCCTGCTCCTGAATCTTTATATCCAGCAAGCGAACCTGCCGAACATAGAAGTGAATAAGCAGGCGCGTGATTAGTAACACCGTAAGGAGGTGATATGAAACTGAAAACAAGTACTAACAAGCGAATTTCTGTCGCTCTCGGAATCCTGACTGCAATCGCAGCATGTGTTCTGATTCTGGGTGATACATGGGGCTTCTCGGCTCTAGCGAAGCAAATCTTCGCATCCATAACTGGCATCGCGTCAATCGTGAACGTCTACTTCCTTGGTTCTACAACGGAGAAGATCGTTAAAGGAGGCCAGTAATGAAGCGCCTCGGTAAATTCTTAAGCGACCAGCTCACCAGCATCATCGTCATTCTGGTTCTAGTGCTCGTCGCAGGGCTGGCGTTCCTAGCCTCTCCAAACGATGACGGCACTCGCACCTTTGGCGGCGAGGCTAAGTACGGCGAAGCCATGGAGGACGCCTACTGTGATGCAGTTAAGGGGAACGAAGCTGCGATTGCAGGCCTCGCGGGTATCGATGTTCCTCAGGACGCAGGTAGTGGTTGTGAACCAACTGACCTTCCGCAGATGGGCTCCCTCCCTTACTACAAGGTCAATGTCTCGACTCCTTCAGCCTTTTACAGCGCAGTGAACGGCAAGGGGTTCAACGAGGGTTACGGCATGCAGTGTGTAGCTGGGTTCAAGCAATTCATGTTTGCACTCTCTGGCAAGTACGTTGCAACCAAGACCGGTGGAGCAAGCGGCTACGCATCTCAGCAGAGCCAGATAGAGCCGCTCGGATTCAAGTGGCACGGCGGTAAAGCGGGGCTACAAGACGGTGACTGGGGCATCTTCGGAGGCGGACAGTACGGCCATGTAGCGATGTATTACCAAGGTAAGTGGTTTGGGCAGAACCAAGGCGCAGCGAATGCGAACGTAGGAAATGCTTTCAACCTCATGTCTATCGGGACAGGTAATCTCATCGGCTACTACCGACCAAATATCTACGTGAAGAAGGTCACGCCTACCCCTGTTACCCCGACTAATCCATCGACTAACGGCTCACAAAGCTCGACTAGTCCTGCAGCCAACAGCCACACCGTTACCCGCGGAGATACGCTCGGCCAGATTCTACTGAATCAAGGCTGGAGTAATGGAAGCAAGCTCTGGGGCGCTGGGGGAGACGCTGAAAGAAGCGCCGTATTCAACGAACTTCAGGATGCGAACCTAATCCTTCCGGGTCAAGTCATCAGGCGCGCTAATTAAACGCCAGGAGGCTTGCGTAGAGCATCGTTCTAGCGCCTTTACGCTCTAAGACGAATAAGCACTCATTCAACAACAAAATGACCGTCTGGGGCCCTCAGGCGGTCTTTAATTTGCGTATTGTGGAAGGTAAGCGACAAAGGAGATAAGGCAATGGCGATCAAGACCACGACCGTAATCATCGACGACATTGACGGCACCGAGGACGCAACTCCAGTCACCTTCGCATTCGATGGAAAGTCTTACGAAATCGACCTCTCTAAAGAGAACAAGGCGAAGCTCGCTGAAGCGCTGAAGCCCTACATCAAGGCCGGGCGGGCAGTCTCCAATAAGCCGAGCCGCGGAGGACGTAAAGACCTCGCTGCTATCAGGTTGTGGGCGAATCAGAACGGCTACTCCGTGAGCCCAAAGGGTCGTGTACCTGTAGACGTCGTAGAGGCCTACGAAGCCGCGAATAAGTAGTCTACAAACGAGAAATGCCCCGGTTGTCCGGGGCATTTCGTCTTAGTGGGCGGAGAGAATGACTTTAGGTACTAGGCCAGATTTCTGTTCTGGAAATGGGCGATCCTTTAGCGGAACACTCTCATGGTCATAAGTGAAGTTCGTCCACTTGTTTTGCCCGATGGTTTCACACCATAGAGCTCCGTGAGTGAGCGGGGAGAGAGTAGATCGGTGCATCTGCCAAGCCGCTTCTTCGCCCTTGATTCCGAACTCACCGCCTGAAGCGACGTGTCCAAGAACGTCGTGGACTCCGCGGAATACGTCGTTTAATACCGTGAAGCCCTCGACGCCCGAGTCGACGACCTCCTTCATAGGGTGGTTGTCAGGTAGGTGCTCTCCATTATTCGTCCAGACCCGCACTCTGTTGTGCATCAGAACGTCCTCGAACATTGCTCGGGAGTTTGGGTAGGGGTCGTCGCCGGAAGCGATGAACTCAACCCCTCCTTCGATGAGTTCTCGCCATTGCCGCATTATCTCTCGGTTGAATACCGAGTAGCTCAGCAGCACAAATGCGTGCGCGGGCGTGTGCTCCATACTCTCGTAGGCCCAGCCTGCGAGTCTCGATTCAATCGTTGTGTGCATAGTTACCACTCCTCGATTCCAATTGGTGGGCGTTTTCTCTTCTTCAGTGAAGTTTCTGGGGCGACTCGCCGCGACTGACGTTCGGCTATCACTTCAGCAACTGGCCGACCGTAGTTCTTCATGCTCTGCTCACGCACTGCACGTTCTGTGCCATAAGAGCGCCGCGGGGCACGCGTTCGCATCGTTACGTCTGCAACACCGCCCTGGCTCGCTATGCGGACGATGGCTTCGTGGTTTGCCTGATTCCTGAAGTCGTCGGAGTTAACCCCGTCAATCTCCGCGTTCCAAATATTGGCTTCTTCTGAGGCGACGCGGAACACGACTTTCGTCTTTGTATTGTTGATTGTCGCCCGTCGAACTTCTTTCGGAACGCCGTCGGTGAGGTACTGTGTCGCCATGATTAAGCCGAGCTTATTTTTCCTAGCGAGTCTCAGGTACTCGTCGAGTCTCACTCCGTAGCTCGACGTCATCACCTGGAATTCGTCCATAAATAGGAAGTTCGACTTCTCTGGCGTTTGGCTCTGGGCTGCAGACCATATGGCGTCCGTCACGAGGGTTCCGATAATCTTGGCGGAGTCGGGCGAGAGTCCCGCAAGGTTAATCAGAAGGATCTTGTTCTGCGAGATGACATCACTGATTTGGAAAGTTGAGCGACTTTGCCCAAAAATATCTAGCACCTCTCGTCTATTGGTGAGTTGCCAGATGCGATTCGCTAGCGGCTCAAGGCTTGAGTCTCGCCGCCCTTCGTCCTTCTTTTTCCAGCGCGCCCACCACTCCCGCACCTCTTCAGACTTGACCGAGCTGGTGAGGTGATCCGCCCACTCCCGCTCTTCTGCTGTCTGCGGTGAAAGCAGCGGCATTAAGTCGACGATGCTTAGGCCGTTACCTGCTTCTGCCAGCGTGTATACGCCGTGATAGATGAGCTGAGATAGCCAGACGCCACTCACATCCGATGCGTAGAGCGACTTGAATAGGGTCATTACCTGACTAGCTGCAGCCTCGGGGCTGAGTTGGTCAAAGATGTTGAGTCCCACAGGATTACTGCTCTGGCGTGTGGGGTCAACGATAATCACGTCATCAATGCGTTCTTTCGGGATGTACTTTAGAGCGCCACTAAACATCGTCTCGCTAGAGGTGTTGGGCGCAGCATCTACAACGACAGCTCCGTACCCTCGCTCGGCTACTTGGCTGAAAATGTCGTGCATCAGTGACGTCTTCCCAGCGCCAGGCCCGCCCGTAATGAAGGCATGCTGCAGTAGGTCTTCGGGCTGCAAAGCGATAGGGCGCTCGTGTCCTAAGTAGGTGGAGTCACCAAGAACAACGCCCTCAGAAGCAACGTCCGCGGTAGCGAAGAGCTGCCGAGAGTTACTGCGGATGAGGCCAGGAATGAAGGACTGCCCTACTGGGAACCCGATGATGCCTGATAACTCCTTAACGTTGAACTGAGCGGGGAAAGTCTTAGGCGTCTTTGCCTGATTCGCCTCAGAGATAAGCCGTGCACCTCGACCCTTAAATGAGAACCGAGTAGCCGCACTGTTGGCAGATGAAAGTGCAGACTCCACACGATGCACTATCTGCGCAGCCCGGAAGGGGTGACCTGCCCTAGCGACGACGCGTCCAACGCCGAGTAGATTCGCTTCACTGAGCTTGTTCTTGCGGGCGTTCACTTCATCATTTGAAGGAGTTTCATTACCGAACAAAATACTGCGGAGGAGGCCGCGGTTAGCAGGCACGGTACTAGCTTCGCGCGGCTCCTGCACTGGAGCGAGCACCCATTGAATCAGGACTGTCTCCCCTTCTTGTAATGGCTGAATTGAGCCGAGAAGGGAGGCGGCGACTTCGTTGTCTCTACCTGTCTGAAGTGGGCTCATAGGGCGTGAAAGAGAGACCTCAGAACCTGCATTCCAGTCCACCACTGGCCGTGAGTCATCCTTAGCGACCGTGACACCTCGTCCGTGCGTGCGTAGCTGTGCGGTGATGTACTCGGCTGAGTTGCTAGGGATGAGAAGCCTGTGTGTGATGCCTGAGCTTGTGGCCCACGTTTCAAATACGAGCGAATCCCTACTGAGAGAGAAGAAGCCGCTCGTGCCGAACCTGAGAGCAGATGCAGTGGAGCGGAGCCATGCCTGAATACTCTCCGCAGCTAAGTCACCTGGGAAGGTAAGGCTGTAGGACTCTCGCTGAGAGTCGCGCTCTGACTGACTCGTGAACTGCATCATCCACCTTTCAACATGACACGGAGGGCTCAGAAAAAGAAGCGCCGACGCTAGAAGTGCCGCTTTCCAGAGCGCCGGTGCTTGATGACGCGATACACAATCACTCCCGTTAATGAGAGAACGAATATCAGCGCAATAACGCCAAGGTAGGGCTTGATCATCTGGCTGATGATGGAAAGTGCAATGCAGCTCGCCACCACCAGCCAGAGGAATGACCAAGCGTGTTTCACGGGGTCTCGCCTCGTTCACGGAGGATCTCGTCGGCGACTTCCCTCATTAGCCGGTCACGTCGCATGTTCTCTTCGAAGGCTCTCTTCGCCTCGGTGCGCTCTCGATTCTCCTCCGCCTTTCCGTACCATTGCGCGTACTTAAGGCCGATCCATACGATCAGGGCAACAAAGCCGAAAAAGCCACCAATTACGCTAACCATGGTCAGCAAGTTATCGAATGACATAACCGTCTCCTTCGTTGTTGGGGTCGTTGTATTCCTGTTTACGGGTGACTTCGAGTAAGTACAGCTCCGTCTCCATGACGAGGAGCTTCTCTTTCAAACGCCGTATATAGAGCCCTAAGGCAAGGCGAAGCCCGAGAATTAGAGTCACTACCCCAGCGCAGATGATGAGCGGAGGTAATACGAGCGTGAGTATCTGGTTCCAGTCCATGAGGTACCCCTACTGTCCGTTAATCTGCGACTCGACTTGAAGGTCCTCTTCGTATAGACGATCCGTCGCGCCGGTGATGTTGCCGTTTGCGTCGTAGTGCACGAGGCGCTCGCGAATCCTGTTCCTTCTTGAGCCCTCGTATACCTCTCGTTGCGGCCAGCCAGCGATGTTGCGAAGGGTGTCGTTAATCGCCTGTTCTACTGCCGGGTCTACCTCGGGGCTGGTAATCGCCTTCTTCTCGAACATTGTGTCTCCTTTTGGTACTGTCGGCAACATTGCCTAAACAAGACAGTAGAACAAAACTTTCAACAAGACAACTACAAGACGTGAACTATACTGTCTTTCATGGAACTCTCTGTTGAAGAAAGAGCTAAAGCCTTAAGGCGAATTGCGCGCCGGGGCGGCTTCGAAGTGGGCGCAGACGACTCGCGGCTTTATGCGACGCATGGTGAAGATCTGCGGGCCGTTGTGGGCAGGCTGCCACACCGCGCAACTCATGATCTGATTGAGGGGATTATTGACCACATCACCGAAGACCCTCTTGATGGAGAAGCTGACATTCTGCGTGCTTTGAGGCCAACTGACCCCAGTAAGACCCTCACCCAGGTGCGAGAAGAACAGGCTGCCCTAGAGGGCGTGAACGTAAAAACAATTGAACGCAGAGAGATGAAAGGTGCAATCTCCTTCATTCATCGGGTGGACGAATTGCGACAGCTGCCCTCATTCTCAATTGATGGGGATGTTCGAGAGAAAGCCATCCAAGATGACACCATCTATATGCTGACCGCACTGGTGCGTGAGCTAGTCCGAGATAACCCAGAGGCAATAGCGCGAGTTGAAGGCTTGTGGGCGAAGATGCTTTCCGGGGCGGGATCACTTAGCGGCAAGAGGATCTATGGCCCGAGTGAACTCTTTGATGACGTTCTGGGCAATCCTGACTTGGATGATACGTACTCGCCCTTTAGCTAGAACAGTGTGTTCTTGTCTTCCATGCCCCGCATAGCGTCATAGTCCAGTACGAGACATTCAATGCCGCGGTCCTGTGCGAGGGTGCGGGCTTGTGGCTTGATTTGCTGCGCTGCAAGTACTCCACGTACGGGCGCTAAAACTGGGTCACGATTGAGGAGTTCCAAGTATCGGGTCAACTGTTCAACGGCGTCGATGCCTGCCACTCGCTTGATTTCGATGGCTACGTGGTGGGCCTTTTTGCTATCGGCGGGTAGTTGCGTTATCGTTCCGTCGATGTCGCCGCGGCGCTTGATCTCGATCGCGACCGAGGCTCCGACGGCGT
>CALMPB010000447.1 GCA_937871985.1 uncultured Burkholderiaceae bacterium | reverse complement strand
TGGCCCTTCACCTCGCGCGCAACGCCGATGTCGACGTCACCGGAGTGACGCTGTCCACGGAGCAGCATGGCTACGCCAACCGGCGCGCCCATGACGTCGGTTTGAATGATCGCGTCAGATTCCTGCTTAAGGACTATCGACACGAAAACGGGCACTACGAACGCATTGTATCCGTTGGCATGTTCGAACACGTCGGTGTTGGCCACTTCGGCGAATACTTCGAAAAGATAAAGGACCTGCTTGCGGACGACGGCGTCGCGTTGATCCACACGATCGGCAGTGCCGCTGGGCCGGGAGCGGCCAACCCCTGGATTCGCAAATATATCTTCCCCGGCGGATACACACCGGCGCTCTCCGAGATCGTGCCAGCCATCGAGCGCGCTGGACTTCAAATCACCGACATCGAGGTCCTGCGGCTGCACTACGCCGAGACGCTGAAAGACTGGCGCAAGCGGTTCATGGCCAACCGTGACCGCATCGCTGCGATCTACGACGACCGGTTCTGCCGGATGTGGGAATTCTACCTAGCTGGTTGCGAGGCCGCATTCCGCCATTCGGGGCTCGTCGTCTTTCAGATCCAGCTGAGCAAGCGCGTCGACACCGTGCCGATTACCCGCGACTACATCGCCGCGTGGGAGCGCGCGCAAAGCCCGGTCTGAAGGGCTGGATTTTATGGGAACCGCGCCTCCCAATGAGCGGCGGAGATTATGGAGACAAAAATGACGAGAAAGACAGCCACCAACCAAAGCGTAACCCCATCCGGTGGATGTGGCTGCGGGCACGCCGCAGATCACTCGCACGAACATGAAGCGCACGCCGGACATGGCTGCTGCGATGACGCAGCTAGTCACGCCAATCCCACGCGCCAGCATGAGAGGGGTTGTTGCGGCGGGTCGCATGCCTCGAAAACGAGCCAAAACGCCGACGGCGCATCCGCTCCTGAGAAAGGACTTAACCCATGAGCAACCACAGTCATTTCCCGGTCGATCATGAAGTTGAGCCTCGGCCCAACCACGAGGGAGAGCCGAAACCGACCGGCTTCTGGAGCTCGAGGACGGGCTTGGTGACGATCGCCTTCCTCGCTATCGGCGCCTTTTTCCTGATTTTGGAGCACCGGGCACACGTCGTTCCCTGGCTTCCCTGGCTCATCCTCCTGGCCTGCCCGTTGCTGCACTTCGGGCACGGCGGGCACGGCGGATATGGAGACGCCGAGAACAACCCATCCGACAATCGACCGAATTCGCCGCATCAGCACTGAGGCAACAGTCGTCTGGAGAACCCATCATGAACGACACCATTCCCGCCTATGGACTATGGTCGCTGGTCGTCATCAACTCAGCGATTTTCATCTTCTTCGCGTTTAGCTTCTTCAAGCCGCAGACGAAACGCGACTGGCGCTCGTTCGGCGCGTTCAGCGCCTTTCTGATCGCGCTATTCACCGAGATGTATGGCTTCCCGCTGACGATTTATCTGCTCTCGGGTTGGCTGCAGAGCCGATACCCAGGCGTCGATTGGTTCTCGCATGATGGCGGGCATCTTCTTGAGGAACTATTCGGCTGGCGAACGAACCCGCATTTCGGGCCGTTCCACATTCTGAGCTTCGTCTTCATAGGCGGCGGCTTCGTCCTGATCTCGGCCGGCTGGAAAGTACTCTACGACGCGCAGCGCCGCCGGACGCTTGCCACGACGGGGGTCTATTCCTACGTCCGGCATCCACAGTATGACGGCTTTATCCTGGTGATGTTCGGCTTCCTGCTGCAATGGCCGACCTTGCTCACACTGGCGATGTTCCCAATTCTGGTGTTCATGTACGTGCGCCTGGCCCGGATCGAGGAGCGCGAAACGCGGGCTGAATTCGGAGGCGAGTATGAGCGGTATATGCGTGAAGTACCGGGCTTCGTCCCGCGCCTTCGTGATCTCACCGGCGGCCCCAACCGCGGCCAGGCCGGCCAGCGCTGATCGGAGGAGACCATGGAGATCAAGCGCGAGCACCAGATCAATTTCTGGTACGTTATCATCGCCTTTGTCGCGGTGTTGTTGATTCAGGACTTCCTGTTCCAGCCGACGCACATCAAGGCGATTCCCTACAGCGAGTTCCAGCAACTCGCCGATCAGGGCAAGGTCACCGATCTCGTGATCGGGCCCGGCCAGATCTCCGGCACCTACAAAGCGCCGGTCGACAAGGCTGTTCCGCACTTTGTCACAAACCGCGTTGATCCCGGCCTCGCGCAGACACTTGCGAAGGGCAATCTGACGTTCTCAGGGGAGGCGGCTCCGGGTTTCCTTCAGACCGTTTTGGGCTGGCTGATACCCACCCTCGGCTTTGTGCTGCTCTGGATGTTTCTCATCCGGCCGATGGCCGGGGGACAGGGAATGGGCGGCATGATGTCGATTGGCAAGAGCAAGGCCAAGATCTTTGTCGAGAAAGACATCAAGACCAGTTTCGCCGATGCGGCGGGAGTCGATGAGGCGAAAGACGAGCTGAAGGAGGTCGTCTCGTTTCTCAAGGATCCGAAAAGCTATGGCAGGCTGGGCGCGCACGTGCCGAAGGGCGTGCTGCTGGTCGGTCCACCGGGCACGGGCAAGACGTTGCTCGCCCGTGCCGTCGCGGGGGAGGCGGGTGTTGGCTTCTTCTCCATTTCAGGCTCCGAGTTTGTCGAGATGTTCGTTGGCGTGGGTGCCGCCCGCGTGCGTGACCTCTTCCAGCAGGCGCGCCAGCACGCACCGGCCATCATCTTCATTGATGAACTCGATGCGCTTGGCCGTGCCCGCGGCAGCTCTGTTCTGGGCGGCGGCGGCCATGACGAAAAGGAGCAGACCCTCAATCAGCTCCTGACCGAAATGGATGGCTTCGATTCGAGTGTTGGCGTCGTCCTGCTGGCCGCGACTAACAGGCCGGAGATTCTCGACCCGGCGCTGCTTCGCGCCGGTCGCTTCGATCGGCAAGTGCTTGTCGACCGGCCGGACAAGAAAGGGCGCGCCGACATTCTCCTGGTGCACTTGCAAAAGATCAAGCTCGCCTCGGGCGTTCCGGTCGAGGACATCGCCGCGCTCACGCCGGGCTTTACGGGCGCCGATCTCGCGAACCTCGTCAACGAGGCCGCTCTTCTGGCCACGCGGCGAGACGCCGAGAGCGTGACACTTGAAGACTTCACCCAGGCAATCGAGCGCATCGTCGCCGGACTTGAGAAGCGCAATCGACTGCTGAATCCCCACGAGCGAGAAATAGTCGCCCACCACGAGATGGGCCACGCCCTGGTGGCGATGGCTTTACCTGGCGTCGACCCCGTCCAGAAAGTCTCGATCATCCCGCGCGGCATCGCGGCGCTCGGCTATACGCTTCAAAGACCCCTCGAAGACCGCTTTTTGATGAATCGCGCTGAACTCATGAATCGCATGACTGTGCTGCTGGGCGGCCGGGCGGCGGAAACCCTGATCTTCGATGAGGTGTCGACCGGCGCCGCCGACGATCTCGGCAAAGCCACTGAAATAGCCCGAAGTATGGTGGTGCGCTTCGGTATGGATGAGGCGCTGGGCCAGGTCGCCTATGAGCCAGAGGCCGCCCCGCTTCTGGGAGGCCCTGAGGGTGCCGATTGGCGCCCACGCCGGTACGGCGAGCAGACGGCCGCAGCCATCGATGCCGCTGTGCGCGGGCTGATCGACAGCGCCTTTCACATGGCTATCACCGTCCTGACGACCAATCGCGCCCTGCTTAGCCAGGCGGCAGAGGACTTGCTCGCGAAGGAGACATTCTCGGCCGCGGAATTGGCCATGGTCGCCGGGAAGCTCACGCGAACTGACATACCCAAGAAGATGCCCAAGGTCGGCCCGGGTCTTGCCGCCATGAGCTCGATCTCGTGATGAAGCCCTTGGATAAATACTGGATCTGGGTGGGCGCCGCTATCTCGCGGCCACTTCCACTCGACTCCTTCGGGCCACAAGCTGGCCGCCCAAGCGGCTCTGGCTCCGCCCACGACAACATTGCTTGAGCATGGAGAACGACAATGTTTTACACGACGCGTAACACAGTCGCCACAGTATCGCCTGACCGGATTTGGGGAGCACAGGCGGTAGCAGCGAGGCCCGAATTGTGGCGGAGCCTCTTCGTGGTTCTGGCGACTACGCTCTGGCTGGCAGCCTTTTGGTTCACCCCGGCTTCTGCCGAGGAAAATGAAAACTACAAGGTGGCACAGGGGTTAGGCGTCTATCTGGGAGTCTTGCCGGCGGCAATTGCGCGTGGTCATCTTGAGAGCCACCCGGAGGCTACCATGCATGGCGGCCCCCCGCGCGGTACGCATGAATATCACATCATCATTGCGGTCTTCGAGGCCGCGACGGGCGCGCGTATCGAGAACGCCAAGGTGACTGCAACGGTATCGGGACTGGGACATGTTGGACAAAACAGCCTGGAACTTGAGCCGATGGCGATCGCCGGGACCGTGACCTATGGTGGCTTTGTCGACCTGCCCGGTAATGACCGCTATGACATCGCGGTCGACGTCAGTGTTCCGGGACGCCCCGCGCCCGCGCGAGTCAGCTTCACGTACCAACATTAGGTCCTTGCACGGCAGGCAGTGACATAGCAGCGCCTGCCACCCGAATTCTGCGCCAACGTTGTTCTGCAGCAAAGAAGCCCCTCTCATTAGAGACCACTGTCTAGTCTGAAGCTTGAGACCGACAACGCGTCAACAAGGGTCGGCCTCGATGGCATGTTGATAACCGAAAGTCATGATCCTGCGATCGTTCGAGAAATGGAAAGCGAGAGTTGGAGCAAGGCGCTGGGCCGTCGCCGTGTTGGCGGCGGTGTTCACTCTGACAGCCGTGCTCCAAATTGAGCCGATCAAGAACGGGCCCTTGAAGAGCACGGAATGGTACGTGGTTCTCAATCAGGCTAACAGAGACTCTTTCGGTCAGCATGTTCCGGGAGGCTATCCGTCAGGGCAGCATGACCATCGCCAAATTGCCGGCTGCAGCGCCGGAGGCTGTAGCTTGTGCGGGGTGGAGCCAATGACATCTGCCCTCCCACAGAAAGTTGCAGGCCGGATGGCTTGGGCTGGCCTCACCGGCTCTTTGATTTCGCTCGCTATTCCACCGCCGCTGCCGCCCCCCATTCTCCACGCGTAGAACTTCGTCACTGCGCCTTCGGCATTTATCGAAAACCTAATATGTGGAGAATTGTCATGTCACTGATCAATATGGCGTCGCGCGCGGCGCCGGTGGTTTCGCGCGCGTTTATCGGGCTCGCCATCGCGGCGGCTGCCGGCGTGGGCCTGTCGCAAACCCTCGCGGCGGAACCGAATCTCGGCCCGGGTTCAGTCTTTACCGCTAACGAAGGAGGCGGAAGCCTCAGTCGCATCGATCTCGAGTCAGGCAAGGTACAATCCGTGACCTTACCGCTGATGCCGCACAACGTCGATGTCAGTGCCCGGGCGGGGTTCGTCTTTGTTGTTGGTGCCGGCCAAGAGAGCGAGATGTCCATGTCTGGCCAAGCCACCGGTTCCAAGATGAAGATGGCCATGGCCGAGAATACATCGGAACCGGGTGGACGTTTGGCGGTCCTAAAATTGGACGCCATCGATGAGGGGCCTATCGCGGTGATCGACGTCGGGCACCATCCGGCCCATGTCATTCCTGACCAGGATGGGAAACGGGTCTTCGTAACCGATTCGGAATCGAACACGGTTTCCGTGGTCGATCTGTCTGCGCTTAAGGTGGTGAAAACAATTCCAACTGGCCGCTACCCCCACGGGCTGCGGCTCAGCCCTGACGGGAAGGAACTTTTCGTCGCTAACGTCGAGGATGGATCGGTTTCCGTCATCGACGTAGCGAGCCTTGCAGAGTCGGCTCGCATCCCGGTCGGCAAGGCGCCGGTTCAGGTCGGCTTCACGCCGGACGGAACACGCGTCTATGTTTCCCTTCGGGACGAAAACCAGGTCGCGGTGATTGATCGCGTCGCCCGGCAGGTGGTGGCCAAGGTCGCCGTCGGCCGTAACCCGATCCAGGTCTATGCGACGCCGGACGGACAGTTCGTCTACGTCGCCGATCAAGGAAGCGATATCGACCCCGACAATAGGGTCTCGATCATCGACGTGGCCGGAAACAAAGTCGTGAAGACGCTTGGCGTCGGCGCCGGCGCCCACGGCGTCACTATCGCCAAGGACGGACGGTTCGCTTACATCACGAACATCAAGGACAACAGCGTCTCGGTGATCGACACTGCCGCCCAGGCCGTCGTCCGGACCATTCCTGTCGGCAAGGGCCCGAACGGAATTGCTGTCCTCTCTGGCAATTCATGACAACAACGCTCTGCTGACAGTGCGGCGGCGCGGCCTTGCTTCTGCATAGCCGCGCCGCTTACAAGTCGCTCGGACAGTTCGACTCGCATGTCTGGCCCTTTGCGGTAAGTTGACAAAATCTCATGCGTTTCGGACGGCTTTGATGCCCATCTTCCGACTCTTCCGCATCACGTTAGAAGTGCTCCGCTTCATGTGGGATGGCGCCGTGGGCCGACTTGGCCTGTCCCGATCGGTTCCGCAGGCGCCCGAGCGGCTGCGCCTTAGCCTTGAGCGGCTGGGTACAACGTTCATAAAACTCGGCCAGGCGCTGAGCATGCGTCGCGATGTGCTCCCCGATGCCTATATTGAGGCCCTCCAGGCTCTGCAGGATCACGTGGCGCCGTTCCCAGCGAAGGAAGCAATTGAGGAGATCGAACGCGGCCTGAGTCGTCACGTCAACGAGTTGTTTGCCGAATTCGATGCCACTCCCCTCGCTGCGGCGTCCATCGCGCAAGTCCATACGGCACGCCTCCACGACGGACGGGACGTCATCGTCAAGGTTCGTCGTGCCGGCATCAAGCAGAAGATCGACCGTGATATGCGTGCCCTCACATGGTTGACGCGCATCGCCCTCATGCTCGCGCCGCGGCTGCGGCACTATCAACCTCTGCGCGTCATCGACGAGATCTGGAGCAACCTTTACAAGGAGATCGATTTCCGCCGGGAAGCGCAAAACATCAAACGGTTCGCGGTGGCCTTCGCTGAGTGGCCGACTCTGCTCGTGCCTGACGTCGTCGACGATCTCGTTTGCGAGACCGCTATCGTCCAGGAGCGAAGCGGTGGACTGCGGATAGATGACCCGGCGGTGAAGTCCATTGGTCCGCGGCTCGCGCAG
>CALMPB010000446.1 GCA_937871985.1 uncultured Burkholderiaceae bacterium | reverse complement strand
ACCCCGCCGGGATGGCCGGTGCCCCAGGCCTTGAGGAGATCGAGCGCCTCGGGCCCTCGCACCTCACCGATCGGGATGCGGTCGGGACGCAGGCGTAGCGACGAGCGGACGAGATCGGACAATGTGGCGATGCCGTCCCTGGTGCGCATCGCGACGAGATTGGGCGCGGTGCATTGCAGCTCGCGCGTGTCCTCGATCAGCACCACGCGATCGTCGGTCCGCGAAATCTCGGTGAGCAAAGCGTTGGCGAGCGTGGTCTTGCCGGTGCCCGTCCCGCCGGCGACGAGGATATTGGCGCGGGTCGCGACGCCGTGGCGCAACGCCGCGGCCTGCAGCGGCGACATGATCCCGCCGGCCGCATAATCGTCGAGCGTGAAGACCGCGACGGCGGGCTTGCGGATCGCGAAGGCCGGTGCGGTGACGACGGGCGGGAGCAGTCCTTCGAACCGTTCGCCGGTCTCGGGCAATTCCGCCGAGACGCGTGGGTGCCGGGCATGGACCTCGGTGCCGACATGATGTGCGACAAGGCGGATGATCCGCTCGCCGTTGGCGGGCGCGAGCGTGACCCCACTGTCGGAGATCCCTTCGCCGAGCCGATCGACCCACAGCCGGCCGTCGGGGTTGAGCATCACCTCGATGACCTGGGGGTCGGCCAGCCATGCTGCGATCGACGCGCCCATCGCAGTACGCAGCATTTTCGCGCCGCGAATAAGGGCTTCGGATCGGATGGGTTCGGCGGCCATATTGTCCCCGTTGCGGGCGCCGGACCCGATCGGCCGGCGCAACGGGGATGATTAAGAGACGCAGGAAATCGTCAGCCGCAACAGCTATTTACCCTGATCGTAGCGGCGCGCAGGAATACAAAAGCTGGCGTAGCATTCTGGCGTAGCTGCTCCCGCGACGCGCGCTCGCTGCTCGGTTCGCCGCCCGCGATGGGGCTTATCGGAGTAGCGTTCTGAATGCCGACGGGTGACGCCAGACCGGGCTGTGATAGGGGCCGCCCTTTTCCGCGAGGTCGAGTTTGACGAGCTGGTTGGCGTATTTCGCAGCGGTCGCGCGCGCCCAGGCGGCGGTCATCCCGGCATCGCTGGCGATCTGCCGCGCGGTTTTCCATTCCGCGGTGAGGGTCATCAAGATTCGCTCCTGAGGTTGGGTCAAACGACCGCCCTTGGCAGCCGCGAAAGCTGGCGGATGACCACGTCCCATTGGTCCCATCGCTCCACGATATGCGGGCACAATTTTGAGGGCGCCAGTGCGGCAATCAACCACCGTCCTGGGGTTCAAAACCGAAATGGGGCTATTTCAGGGTCGTCGCCGACAACGATTGCGTTGCAGTTAAATCCTTGATGGAGTGAGCGGAGACCGGATGACCAAGGCGCGGTAATAATAGGCGCCAAAAATCATTCGGTAATTAGCGAGCCGGTAACAAGCGCTCATCCGAGGGCGCGATTACATAGTGAGATGGCATGATTGACCGACCGCTTGATCAGATCACGCTCGAAGACATTGAGGCGCTGGTGGCCTTCAAGCGAAGCGAGAGCCGGACGCTCGATTTCAAGGAATCGTTTCCCGCTGGGGATCACAAGGGGGTCAGGGATTTTCTGGCCGATGTGACGGCGTTCGCCAATTCTGATGGAGGCGATATCGTCGTAGGCGTGCGGGAAGATAAAAACGGCGTCGCATGCGAGGTTGTTGGGATTGATCGAGCCGGACTTGATCGGGAATTGCGACGTATCGACGATCAATTACACTCTCTTGTCGATCCGCGTGTTCCGCAGTTTGCCGTTCACGAGCTTGTTCGGCCAGATGGCACCGCTGTACTCGTGATGCGTGTGGGGGCCAGTTTACTGGCACCCCATAGAGTCGCGCACGACAAGAGCAGCCGCTTCTACAAGCGAGCGAACCGGAGCAACCTCGAGATGAGTACGGCTGAAATCCGCCAGGCGTTCGCCGCCACTCAGGATCTGCCGAATCGCGTTCGGGACCTTCATCGCAAGGCGGTCGAGGCAATAACGGGGAGAGATATGCCGACGCGCTTGGTTGAACGCGCGACCCTCGTCCTCACCGTTGCGCCGCTTTCGGTGATTCGGGAGGCGCGCGATATTGCGGTCTCACGAGACTTTGCCGTTCACCCGCCCGGACCGAACGGCCAGATGCGCGAAGTTGTCGGGCTCGACGGATTGATCTTCTTCGCTCTGGACGATGAAGGCTTTGGCGCTCTGTCATGGACCGTCAATCGCCGGCTTGGGTATGTCGACGCGGCGTGGGTCATCGGCCGTGAGACCGAACGAGGGAAACTCGTCTGGGTGAAAAATGTCGTCGATTACTTGCCCGGGGTGGTGCGCAGCGCGGTTTCCCGGCTTAGGCACCATGCGATCGAAGGACCCTGGATCGTTATGGTGACAGTGACGAGGGCCGCGGGTTACCAAATGATTCGTGATGGTTTTTTCATTGGCCCGGTGTGGCAGGATCCAGCCTATCTCGGCGAAGTTATCGCCGACACGATGGATGATGCGGCGCTGAGACCGTTCATCGAAGGGTTCTGGCGCTTGTTCGGGGTCGATCAGCCACCCGATCCTTGAGGAGGCATGGCGTCCGGCGAGGAGGGGCGCAGAGCTATTGGCCTCTGACTATCCGGCCAACTCGTCACCGGCCTTGCGCTGGTGACGCTGCTCGGCGCGCTGCTTGCGCCGCTTGTCGGCATCGGCGCGGAGATGGTCGAGCCGTTCGGTGCAGATGGTGTGAACCGCGGCACCGAGTTCTTCGACATGCGCGGCAAGCCATTCGAGCTGTTCGATCGAGATGCGATAATGCTTTGAATATCGCGCCTTTACATAAGCCTCCTTCAGCTTCTCGAACAGCGCCTGCTCGGCCTTGGTCTGCCGCGGCCAGGCATCGACCAGCCGGCGATCGAGCCGCTCGGCCTGGGTGCGCAGGAAGCCGATATTGTGGACGTGAGGCGTATAGAAGGTCACCACGAGCAGGACGGCGTGATACAATCTTTCAGTCGCCTGATGGAGATCGAACGCCGCGTCCTTGAGGTAGCCCTTCCCCATATCGTACTTCGCGATGTCGAACCGCTTCATCGCGCTCGGGAACCACTCCTCATAATATTCCTGCGCCATAGTCAGCGCCTGCAACGGCGTCTTGGGCTTCGGGGTATGGAGTTCGCTGTCGTCATACTCGTACAGCGCGATGCCGTCGCGCGCGACGTCCATGAAGAAGTAGCGACCATGGGCGAGGCCGTCGTTCACCTCCTGCAGGGTATGGACGATGAAGTTGACCGGGGTGCGCAGCGTCTTGGTGATCGCCAGCTCGCGGTTGAGCCGATCCTCCAGTGCCAGCCAGTAATCGACCCGATCGGTCAGGCGCTTGTCGTTGACGATGATCAGGAGGTCGAAGTCAGACTGATAGCCCTTGGCGGTGTGCGGTTCGTCGACCCAGCCGCCGCGCGCATAGCTGCCGTAGATAATGACCTTGTCGATCCTGCCGCGCTTCTTCCACTGATGCCGGGCAAGCACGAGGGCATTGTCGAACTCCTCGAAGATGATCTGCACCACCCGTTCGAGTTCGCGTTGTTTATGCGGCGGTAGATGATCAAGGCCGGTTCGCATCGGGAACATCCTAGCAACGCGAATGCCCGGATGCACGATGAAACGCACTGTGATTGGATGATTTTACGTGCTTCGAACGCCCGCCAGCGATCGCAGGCGCGGATCAATTCACCCGTTACTGTTGCGGTTCAATGCGGCTTGCCGAGATGACCCGTATCGGTCGCGCAGCCCAAGGTGGAGTTCACGATCTCCGCCAGCAGGCAGACGTTCATCGCTCGTCCGAACGAGCAGACGAAACACATCGAGCCGCGTTGCATGCGCCAGCGCCGACAATGCCTCAACGACTTTCGCTGCTGTCAGAAAGCGCAAGGTCGATCCTCAATGCTGCACTTCGGTCGTCCAGTAGAGGGCGACACTCGTCGCCAGCTTCCGGGGTAAGGGCACGTAACCCAGCGCGGTCGCCTGCGCCTGACCCTTGAACAGGGCATATTCGAAAAGCTGGACGAGGGCGCGCGTGCGGGTGAAATCATTCTGGTGGCGCGGCACCAGAACGAAGGTGGTCGCCGTAATGGGGTACGCGTCGGCGCCCGGCGCATCGGTGAGCACCAGATAGAAATCCTGCTTTGGGTCCCATGCCGCGTCATTGGCCGCCGCCTGGAAGCTTGCCTGGCTCGGCGCGACGAAATGGCCCGCCTTGTTCTGGACCGAGGCCCAGGTCAGATGCTCGCGCGCGACATAGGCGAGTTCGACATAGCCGATGCTGTTCGGCATGCCCTTGACCGACGCGGTAACGCCTTCATTGCCCTTGGCACCAACCCCGACCGGCCAGTTGACCGTGGTGCCTTCGCCTACCGCCAACTTCCAGCGCGGACTCTTCTTGGCGAGGAAGTTCACCCAGTTGAAGGTAGTACCCGAACCATCGGAGCGATGGACCACCGTGATCGGCGCATTCGGGAGCTTCGCGGTGGGATTGAGGCGAACGATCGCCGGATCGTTCCA
>CALMPB010000445.1 GCA_937871985.1 uncultured Burkholderiaceae bacterium | reverse complement strand
GTCATGCCCTTGAAGCGCAGCGGCTCGTTGACCTCGATGGTGGAATCGAAGCTCTTGCCGGTATCGGGGTCGGTGACCTCGACCTCGCTGGCGAAACGGCTGGGCATGCCGGTGGAGTAATAGTCGACCACGAACTTCTTGAGCTTCAGCGTGAAGGGCATCGGCTGCACCAGGGCGCCGTCGCCCACCATCACCACTGCCGTGCTGGCCTGGCCGCCCTCGGGCACCAGCACGCTGGCGCGGAAGCTGGGGTTGTCCACCGACAGGCGGCCGCTTTCCGGCACTTCCGAGATCAGCATGTTTTCGACGATGGGCTTCTTGCCGCCGAACATGACCTGCAGGCGCACCGGCAATTCGCTGTCCAGCAGGCCGCCGATGCAGATGATGACCATGGCCGCGTGCGCGAACACATAGCCCAGCCGGTTGGCGCTGCCTTTCTTGGCCGCCAGCAGCACCCCGTCCGCATCCTGGCGCTCGCGCACGGCGTAGCCCAGCCGGCCCAGCAGGGCTTTCAGGCCCGCGGCGGTCTGCGGCACGTCGGTGGGCTCCTGGGTTTCCACGCGGTGCGGGAAGGCGCGCAGGCTGCTGGCGCGCACGTGCTCGCGGAACGAGCGGGCGTCGCGCAGCATCTTGGGCGCGTTGCGGATCAGGCAGACCGAAGTCGACACGACCAGGAAGGCCATGATCAGCAGGAACCACCAGCTGTTGTAGACGTGCCAGATGGAGAACTTGTCGAACACCTCGAACCAGAACGGCCCAAACTGGTCGATGTAGTTGTTGGACGAACGGTTCTGCTGCAGCACCGTCCCCACCAGGCTGGCCACGCAGATGAACATCAGCAGGCTGACGGCGAAGCGCATCGAGCCCAGCAATTCGAAGAAATCGCCGGGCAGGCTGCGCAGGGAGGGACGGGAGTGTGTACGGGTCGAATTCATGAAAAAAGGGGGGCCGCGCTATCGGCTACCCCCCTCATAGACAACGCGCGGCGGAACGAGGTTCCGCTGCGCTGAGTTTGCAGAACGCGGACCAGCCGCGCGCGTGGCGGGCTGGCGCCTACCGCAGGCCGGCGGCGTAGTCCGACACCGCCTTGATGTCGGCGTCGGACATGCGGTCCGCGATGGCGAACATGACGTCGTTCTTGCGGTCGCCGCTGCGGAACAGCTTCAGCTGCTCTTCGATGTACATGGGGAACTGGCCCGACAGCCGCGGATACTGGCTGGGAATGCCTGCGCCGTTGGCAGAATGGCACGAAGCGCACGCCGGGACCTTGCGATCCGGCAAACCGCCGCGCCAGATCTTTTGACCCAGATCAACCAGCTTCTCCTGGCCGGCCGTGGCGGGCTCCTTGAGCGGCTGCTGCGCCAGGTACAGCGCAATATTCTGCATGTCGGCGGGCGTCAGGTTCTGCGCCATGGCCGTCATCGGGGTGGGATTGCCGCCCGCGCCATTGCGCAGCGGCAGCTTGGCGCCAGGCTTGACCTGGAAGTCCGCCAATTGCTTGGCCAGGTACTCGTGGGACTGCGCGGCCAGGTTGGGGTTCACCGGGATGGTGCTATTGCCCGCCGCGCCATGACAGGACGCACAGGCGATGATGCCCCTGGCCGCATCGCCCTGGTCAAACAGCTGTCCGCCCTTGGCGGCATCTGGTTTTACCGGGCCCGCGGCGCCTTCGGCGGCGAAACTCGTAGTAGATAAGGCGGAGGCGCCGAGCAACAGCCCGCTCGCAACCAACATCCGGGACAGCACACGCTTCATGAAGACCTCGACGATCACATCGATCAAGGCGCAAAAAGGCGCCCACGCCTGCCCGCACATCTGGAAAACCGTATCGAACCTCATTTGCCCGCTTGCCTGCTCGCCAAGGACCACCGGACGCCTGGGGCCGGATGGCCCTGCGAGTACCGAAATGCCCTCAACGGTAAGCAAACGAGACGGCTCCGCGCACGGGGACCACTGTTGCAAACGCCGGATTATACAATAGGGCTCGAAACCAACCGTAGCCAAAGCCATCCGTGTCCCTCCTACATCGCGCCTCTTTCCTCACGTCGGCCGCTCGCCTCGACCAGTTGCCGCCTCCTGACGCGCCCGAGGTTTGCTTCGTCGGCCGCTCCAACGCCGGCAAGTCCACGGCCATCAACGTGCTGTGCAACCAGCGTCGCCTCGCCTTCTCCAGCAAGACGCCGGGCCGCACGCGGCTGATCAACATGTTCGGCCTGCCGGACCCGCTGAACCCGGAAGGCCACATCGGCTATCTCGTCGACCTGCCCGGCTACGGCTATGCCTCCGTGGCCCGCGATGAAAAGGAAAAGTGGGCCGACATCCTGGGCGGCTATTTGCGCGACCGCGAATCGCTGGCCGGCATCGTGCTGCTCATCGACATCCGCCGCGGCGTTACCGAACTGGACCGCCGCCTGGCCAATTTCATCGCCCCCACCGGCCGGCCGGTGCTGGCGCTGCTCACCAAAGCCGACAAGCTGCCCTACGGCCAGCGCGTGCGCACCGTGTTCTCGGTGCGCAAAGACCTGGCGGACATCGGCGCCCTGCACACCATCCCCTTCTCGGCGCCTGAGCGCATTGGCCTGGAAGAGGCTGGCGCGCACATAGAAAACTGGATTTCTCCCAAGGTCGTACCATGAACCCGCAGATCATCTCCCCTGAATTCCCGGTATCCCGCCCGCGCCGCCTGCGCCGCGACGACTTCACCCGCCGCCTGGTGCGCGAGAACGCCCTGACGGTCAATGATCTGATCTACCCCGTGTTCGTGGCCGAAGGCAGCGGCCTGCAGCAGGCCGTGCCGTCGTTGCCGGGCGTGGTCCGCTATTCGCTGGACACGCTGCTGCCCGTGGCCCGGGAATGCGTGGAACTGGGCATTCCCGTGCTGGCGCTGTTCCCCGCCATCGACCCCGCGCTCAAGACCCCCGACGGCATTGAAGCCACCAATCCCGATGGCCTGATCCCGCGCGTGGTGCGCGAACTGAAGAAGCAGGTGCCCGAGCTCGGCATTCTGTGCGACGTGGCGCTGGACCCCTACACCAGCCACGGCCAGGACGGCGTCATCGACGAAGACGGCTACGTCATCAACGAAGCCACGGTCGAAATCCTGGTCAAGCAGGCGCTCACGCAAGCCGAGGCCGGCGTCGACATGGTCGCCCCCAGCGACATGATGGACGGCCGCATCGGCGCCGTGCGCCGCGCGCTGGAAGCCAACGGCCATATCCACACGCAGATCATGGCCTACTCCGCCAAGTACGCCAGCGCCTTCTACGGCCCGTTCCGCGACGCCGTGGGCTCGGCCAGCAACCTGGGCAAGTCCAACAAGATGGCTTACCAGATGGACCCGGGCAATCTGGACGAAGCCCTGCGCGAAGTCGCGGCCGACCTGCAGGAAGGCGCCGACATGGTCATGGTCAAGCCCGGCATGCCCTACCTGGACGTGCTGCGCCGGGTCAAGGACGCCTTCCGCGTGCCGACCTTCGCCTACCAGGTCAGCGGCGAATACGCCATGATCAAGGCCGCCGCCGCCAATGGCTGGCTGGACCACGACAAGGTCATGATGGAAGCGCTGCTGGCGTTCAAGCGCGCCGGCGCCGACGGCATCCTGACGTACTTCGCGATCGAAG
>CALMPB010000444.1 GCA_937871985.1 uncultured Burkholderiaceae bacterium | reverse complement strand
CGCACTCCGCTAATCTACGCCGCGAGTTGTGCCGAATGTTCTGACGACGGACAATCATCCCGCTGACCGAAATTATCAATACACTCGAAAATTCCGGCACGATGAACGGTCTGCCGTTCATCTCCAGCCCGGTCACGGGAGGGGTCGCCTCCGCGCCTGACCCTGCTTTGCAAGCCCTCATCGCGAAGCCGGGTGGAGCGAACGCGGCTGATCTGACGAGTTATGCCCGCGGCCGCCCTTTCTGGACCTGCCGATTGCAGTTCGCGGGTCCTGCGAAAGTCGTGGAAGCGCAGTGGGAATGGACAATGGAGCAGTTGAGATCCATCCCCGGCGTGACCTTCTCGGATATCAAGCGGTTCAGCTTTCCGTTGAGCGACACGCAAATCGAGCAATTGCCATTCCCCATGGAACAGGAGCGGCGAGCGACGTTCGGGATACCGAGTCTCGAGGCATTCATGCTGGGCGCCCGCTCGCCGCTGATGCCAAATCCAAGCCACGGGCACATGTGGCTGTCACCTGTACTACCTCGCGACGGCGAAGCCGTGATCAAAGCGCAAAATGTGTTTCTGCGCGCTGCCCTCGAAGCTGGTATCTATCTCGGCTCTAACGCGCCGCTTCCCCTCGCCTTCGTGCCACGAACCTATCTGATGATCCTACCCTTCCTGATCAGCGAGGATCCCGAAGCAAACCGGAAGTCGCGCGACACGATGTCCCGCATGATCGACATCGGCGCCGAGAACGGCTGGCTCGAATATCGCGCGCACCCGGCTTTCCAAGACCAGGTTATGAAGCAATATAATTTCAGCGATCACGCGCTGTTGCGATTTCACGAACGCATCAAGGATGCGCTCGATCCTAATGAGGTTCTCGCTGCGGGCCGGTACGGCATTTGGCCGCGCAGTATGCGATCAGGCGCGCCGACATGAGGCGCTGGTATCTGACGCCCCTATTCGCCTCGCTGGGGGTGATCGCGATTGCGGCCCTGGCGCAAAGCCAGCCGGCTCCGGTTCCTACCCTCTCGGGCCGCCAGGTTTTCGAGCGTAATTGCGCAGCCTGCCACGGCGCCGGCAACTTCATGCCCGGCACGGTGGCACTTGCCACGCGGTACGCAGGCTCCGAGCCAGGGCCGCTCGAACAGCGCAAGGATCTCGATCGTGCCTCCATCACCTACTTCGTTCGCAATGGTGTGACGATCATGCCCGGCTTCCGGAAATCCGAAATCAGCGATGCCGAGCTCGATGCCCTCGCCGATTACCTCACCAAAAAAGAAGTAAAGGCTCCAAGATGACGATATTTGTGCGTGATTGGCGACGCATTTTAGCCTTGTCCGGAGTTGCTCTTTTGGTGCTAGGCGGACCCGCAAATGCGCAATCGGCTGATGGTGCGAGCGTCTTTGCCAGTAAGTGCCAATCTTGTCATTTCGACCCAGCTAAGACCGGCGAGCAACCCCGGCTTGGCCCCGGCCTGAGGGGTGTCGTCGGGCGCAGGGCCGGCACCCTCCCCGGCTACAACCGATACTCGCCGGCAATGAAAGCGTTCAACCGAACTTGGGATCCCAGTCTGATCAAGCTGTTTCTGGCCTCTCCGCGCAAGTTGGTACCGGGAACGACGATGTCCTTTCCCGGGCTGGCTAATCCTGCGGAGAGGGATGCGCTGGTTCGCTATCTCCAAGGCGGGAGCCGCAAGTAACATTTGATATCCTGGAGAGGCTGAAATGAAAAAAGATGCAAAAGTTATCATCTCTGGTGCTGGACCGGTCGGTTTGATTACGGCGCTGAAACTGGCGAAAGCAGGCGTCGACGTGCTCGTGCTCGAGGCCGATGACGCTGTGAGCGATGCGCCACGCGCTTGCATCTATTTCGGCGCGACAATTGCCGCGCTGGACAGTCTTGGCCTCTTAGAAGATGTCGAAAAATTTGCCTTCAAGAGTACGAAGTTCACCCGACATGTCCCGGAATATGGCTATGCTGCTACGCTCGATAATGAAAAGGTCGATATCGGGCCCTACAATTACGTGCTGCATTTCGGGCAGGAGAAACTAGCCGGCGTGGTACTCGCCCATCTCCTGAAAATCCCGAACGCTGAAGTCCGATGGAAAACACGCGTCACGGACGTCGCGCAAGACCCAGATGGCGTAAACGTGACTGTGGAAGGTTCAGCGGGTTCCGAAACACTCCGCGCCGACTGGCTCGTAGGCGCCGATGGCGCCCGCAGCACGGTCCGTCAATTGCTCAGAATCGAATTTGCCGGGCATACTTGGCCCGACCGCTTCGTCGCGACCAACGTGAAATGCGACATGGGCAGCCTCGGCTATTCCCCCGGCAATTTCATCTGCGATCCGCGCGACTGGGCAATCATCTGCATCATCGATGCAGATGGCCTCTGGCGAATAACCTATGGCGAGGACGGCGAGTTGTCAGAGCAGCTCGTGGTTCAGCGGGTTCGGGACCGATTGCGGGCTTTTATCCCAGATGGCACCGACTATGAGTTGACCGCAGCACGACCCTACAGCGTACATCAGCGCGCGGCCACTCGGCTGAGAGAAGGTCGTGTTCTGCTCGCCGGCGATGCCGCCCACGCCACGAATCCCCTCGGGGGTCTGGGTCTGACGACCGGAATCTGGGACGCGATGATTCTAGGCGACATTCTGGTCGCGGTTATCGACGAAGCCGGATCGGACGACTTGCTCGATCGCTATTCGGAAGAACGGCTGCGGACGTTCTGGGATGTGACATCCCCGGCCGCGAGCGAGAACAAGCGGTCGGTGCAGGAAACGGATAGCGACGCGCGCAAAGCGGACATGGAGCAATTCAAGGCACTCACTGAATCGACGGAAATGACGGCGATGGCGCTGCGCTTTTCTTATGCCACGATTGGCGACCCGGTCCTGAAAACGTCCCCATGGCGAAAATACCTCCCGCCGCGTAACCCGCGAGCGGCGGATGTCGCAGCAGAACAAGCATGACATCGCCGTCCACAACGCCCGTCACACTGATCGATCAGGGTCACTTCTGGACTGGCATTTCGCGCCACGAGACATCCCAGGGGCATTTCGCGACCGGCCAGATGTCGGTGCAGTACCAAATCCCGCTATCGGATGAGAACAAGCTGCCGATCGTGTTTATCCACGGCGGCGGTGGCCAGGGATGCGAGTTCTGGTCGACACCGGACGGGCGGCCAGGTTGGGCTCAATTCTTCCTGCGACAAGGCTATCCTGTTTATGTAGTTGATCGCCCAATCCACGGACGTTCGCCGCTGGATCCAACAATATCCGAAAACCTATTTCCACCACTGCCCTATGAACGGGTCTCAGCCATGTTCACAGCCCCAAATCCCGAGCGGAGCTGGCCCGAATCGAGGCTTGCGCACCAGTGGCCGGGCAGCGGAAGGATCGGCGACCCCGCTCTCGATCAGTTCATGGCTGGCCAGGGACCTGCGCTTGCAAGCCTGGCTGAAACCCACACCCTTTCCGCTCGCGCGGGGGCAGAGCTTTTAGATCGCGTGGGCCCAGCGGTCTTAATAACACACTCGATGGGAGGGCCATGCGGCTGGGCTATCGCCGAAGTCCGCCCGGATCTTGTTGCTGCTATCGTTGCGGTGGAACCTCTGGGACCGCCGTTCTCGGAGGCGATCCCCGGTCTGGGTTCGCTGCTGTGGGGCATCACGGCATCAGCAATGCAATATGATCCGCCGGCCTCGACACCTTTGGAACTTCAAGACCGCCCTCGGAAACTCGTCAATTTTGTCCAGATACCGGTAGCTGTTTTGACAGGTGAGGCCTCGTTCATGAATGCCTCAGATGCTCTGACCGTCAAGTTCCTTCAGGAGGGAGGAGTGAATGTAACCCACCTGAAACTAGGTGAATTCAACATCCATGGTAATGGTCACCTTCCGATGGCCGAAAAGAATAGCGACGAAGTAGCAGCTTTGATTTGCAGTTGGATCTGTAGCGACTTGGTTAGTGCCGGCCCGTAGATGAATTACTTTGTGGCCTTGCGTTGACAGGAGGACTTGCAATCAATAAAGAGTGCGGACGCGTATACTCGTTCCTCCGGCAATCCTGTAGTCTCTAGGATCCACAACCGAGTGACTGACCCTCACAACGCTTGAGTTATGATCCTAAACATTGACTAGCTGTACGATGGGCGAATCAGTGCAACTGAGAGCGTTCGAAGGCGGCTGTGTTTTCATTTTCTTTGCTGCTTCCTCAATACTGTGTTTCGCGTTTTTCACTACAATCGTGGAACCAGCGATTAGCGAGCAATGAGCCTTAACAGCGGCATCTCTCGATCGCAGAACGCCGAACTTGTGCAGACAGGAAAATCGGCGCGGCCTAGATCAAGGTGGTTCCGAAATTAAGCGGGATAGGCTCGAAGGCGATTGTCTGCTTTCGGTACGTCGCAAATGGAAACCGCACCCGCATCCAACGGGCTTGTGTCGCAAGCTTCACGAAGCCTTCGCGGTTACCAAGTTGCGTGATCTCGCTGGCGAGCGCGACATCCTCGACCGTTCGCCGGGTCTGCATCGACATGGACCGGGTGGTGAAACGGCCATGACTCCGCGACCGGCTCACATCATCTCGTTCCACCTCCCGTCCGCCGATGAGCTCGGACACGAGTTTGGCCGTCCCACCATCCTCGCTGGCGCCGGCACGCAGCAAGAGCAGGTTTCCGCAATTCTCGATGATGGTCTGGGCGCCCTCGCCATAGACCTGCTTGACCTGGGCGAATGACTGGAAGCCGACCGCGACACATCCCCCGAATTTCCGGAGGCGCGCCTGCGCATCCTTCAAGCCTTCAATACGGCCCAGCGCATCGAGTTCATCGATATGGAACCAGATTCGCCGGTCTCGCGAGGGTTCGAGCGACAGCGTCTCGAGGATGGCAATGTTCATCCAGCATGAGATCAGACCCTTCACAGCTGCAACCTGGTTGGCGGCATAGGGCATCCACAGCGAGCCGCTCCCTCGCCTGATCCAGCGCCGGATGATGAACGGCTCGCCTTGGATACCGCTGATCTGCCGTAGATGACCGATCGCAGGCGACAAGGTTCCCAGGATGCTAGCGAGCATGCGCTCGCCACCTTCCTCAAAGTAACGCGCCGCCGGCGTGCCTGCACAGAGTTGCTTGAGCTCGCCCAGCGTGGCGTCGGCCAGCATCGCCGCAAAGTCCCCTGAGCTGCCCAGTTGGAGGGTGACGAAATTCTCCATCGCGCCCGCCAGCAACTGCTGAGCGTAGCTGATCCATTGATCGTGATCGCCTGTCCCGAGATGCGGGAGCAACGACTGCGCCAGGAACGCATAGTCGCTCGGCCGCTCAATCTCTCCAAGGAGATCCCAACGAGCGCACCGCTGATCAAACGGATTCAGGACAATATCGCTGGGGCTGAAGAAAGCCGACATCGACGCGCCGTCTGGATCGGCAACGACATGCCGATCACCGCGACGAATTGCGTCGGCCATGAGTCCGCGCAGCGCCGTCGATTTGCCCGAGCCGGTGGCGCCGATCGCGGCAACGTGCATGGTCTCGTCCTCGCGGCTCAGCGGTACACCGGCGAGTGTAACACCACCGGCAACACGGGCGCGCAGCCTGGCGCCGCGCCCACCTGTGAACATCCGAACCCTTGTGCCGCGCAAATGCTTGATCTTGCGCGGCCAGGCCGCGAGCCGGGCGGCGATCGCACCGCCGAGAAACGCAAAGGTCGCCGGCATCATCACCGCGAGCGGCCAACTATCTGCGCGAAAGCTGCCGTAGAGCATGTACCCAAGGACCGTACCCACGGCCCAGCCAAGCGGAGCGTGGAGCAAAGGCCAGGCTGTGCGGCGATCGACGCCCTGAACGATGCTCACGGCTATGACGCCAGGAAGTGCGGCAAGCGCGAACCAGAGATGATAGGAATGCGCGGCGAGCCATGCCCAGCGCTGCTCTATCCAGGGTTCGAGATGGTCGCGATGCGCCCAATGCTCGCGGACGAGATCGGCGAACGCGAACCGGCTGTCGACGGGTATTTGCAAACGCACCAGCGGCCAGCACAGCCCGATCGCGACCAGTGCGGACAAGAATGCGATCTGCTGGACGACGGGGTCCGGCCCCCGCCCGTTGGCCATGCCGCCGCCTGAGGTTGCCATCAGCGTTCGGCTCCGCGATCACGGCCGCGGCCAAGCCCGGTGAGAGCGTCCGCCGCCTTGGAAAGGGCATCGCGCATGGCCTCGGCGGTATGTTTTGGCGCATTGACCCGGGCCGCGACCATCGCCCGCAATGCTGCCGCCCGATCGGTCTGCGCCGGCTGAACGGCGCGGTCCCTTGCGTGGCCAGTGTTCGCGCTCGGATTCTGCCGCGCGGTGCCGCGTCGCGACGCGCCATCAGGATAATCGAGCGCCATATCTTTCGGCCTCTCGCGGCCGAGCGTCCGGCGGAGCGCTGCTTCGTCGGCAAAGTCGTCGCGGCCGTAATGTAGCGCGGTGCCCTGACGATGGCGCGACAGTGCGACATAACTCGCATGGGCATCGAGCCCCGGCGTGGCCAGCAGATGGGTGCGGTCGACGGTCATGCCCTGGGTCTTGTGGACCGTCGCGGCATAGCCATGATCGACATGCGCGTAGCTCTTTAGATCGACGGTGATCCGTCGGCCGTCATCGAGCCGCACCGCGAGTATATCTGGCGCCACCTTCTCGACCGTGCCGAGCGTGCCGTTCTTCACGCCGAGATCGCGCTCGTTACGAAGAAACAGGATCCGGTCATTGTCGGCGAACTGCCGCAGGCCACGCTCGGTGCGGATCGCGACATCTGTGCCAAGCGCTCCCTGCTCGGCAAGCCTGGTGCGCGCTGCTTCGTTCAACATGACGACTTCCTTGTTCACGTGGGTGAGGATGATGCGTGACGCTGCCGGATCGGCGCGCCGGTCGGTGTCCCAGCGATCGATGAGCGCCGCACGCGCCGCGTCGCGCGTCTCTGCGGCGTGGACCATGCCGGCGTCGGAATAGGCTGCGAGCGCCTTGCCCGTGCTGCCATTTGCGAACGCCTTCGTCGCCTCACGCATCCACTCAGCGGATTGGCGGCGCACCTCGCTGATCTCGGCAGCGCCGTGGCGTTCAGCGAGCAGCCGGAACGCCGCGCCCGCCTCGATTGCCTGAAGCTGCTGGACGTCGCCGACCATCACAACCTTGGCGTCGGCACCCGCGGCCTCGGCCAGCACGCGCTGCAGTTGGCGCGTGCCGACCATCGCGGCCTCGTCGACGACGAGCACGTCGCGCGACGTGAGTCGATCATAGTCGCGCGCCCAGGCGTGTTCGAGACTGGCGATCGTGCGCGAGGCGATGCCCGAACCGCCTTCGAGATTTTCGGCGGCGATGCCCGACAGCGCCGCGCCCCGTACGGTATAGCCCGCCGCTTCCCACGCCTCACGCGCGACGCCCAACATCGCCGATTTGCCCGAGCCGGCGAACCCTACGACCATGCTCAATCCCGGCCGCTTGAGCACATGCTCGAGCGCCCGCTTCTGATCCGCGCCCAACACCAGACTGCGACGCTCGGCGGCGATGACGGCACGCTTTAAATCGACCTGGCCGACGGCATGCGAGCTCGATGCAAGCACGGTCGCGTTGCGCACGAGCGCTTCCTCCGCGCTCAGCATGGAAGTGGTAGTGAAACGCTCGGCACTGCGCCCGTCACGCCCGAGCGCGAGCACCGAGTCATGATGACGCATCGCGGCGAGCACCGTGTCGAACTGATCCTTGTCGTCGGAATGCCTGGTCTGCCTTGGAAAGACTGGTCCAATTCTGAAGAGAGCCCTTTGTGGCATGA
>CALMPB010000443.1 GCA_937871985.1 uncultured Burkholderiaceae bacterium | reverse complement strand
CTTCGCTCGGTGACCCTGGGCGCCGACGGCGCCCTCGCCGGCATGGCGCCCGGCGCCATCCTCGTGGACCACACCACCGCCTCGGCCAACGTGGCACGCGAGCTGTACGCCGCCGCCAAGGCCCTGGGCATCGCCTTCGTGGACGCGCCCGTCTCCGGCGGCCAGGCGGGCGCTGAGAACGGCTTGCTCACCGTCATGTGTGGCGGCGATCAACCGGCCTTCGATGCGGTCAAGCCGGTGGCCATGGCCTTCTCGCGCGCCTTCACGCTCATGGGCGCGCCGGGCGCGGGCCAGCTCACCAAGATGGTCAACCAGATCTGCATCGCCGGCCTGGTGCAGGGCCTGTCGGAGGCCATCGCCTTCGGCCAGAAGGCAGGGCTGGACATGAACCTCGTGCTCGAGGTCATCGGCAAAGGCGCGGCCCAAAGCTGGCAGATGGACAACCGCGGCAAGACCATGGTGGCCGGCGAGTTCAACTTTGGCTTCGCGGTGGACTGGATGCGCAAGGACCTGGGCCTGGTGCTCGACGAGGCCAAGCGCAACGGCGCGCGCCTGCCCGTCACGGCGCTGGTGGACCAGTTCTACGCCGACGTGCAGGCCATGGGCGGCCAGCGCTACGACACGTCCAGCCTGATCAAGCGGCTGAAGTGAGCGGCGTCCGGCCTCAGTCGCCGGACTTGTCCCGCTTTCTCGTGTCGGCGGCGTAGTGACCTGACTCGGGCGGCAGGCCCTCGGTTTCGACGCGGATGGTGCGCCGGTAGGCCTGCCACTCCTGCGGACTCAGGGCCGGCGCGCCGTCGTCCTGCGCGCCCAGGCCATCCACTTCCTGCGACGCATGCGCGCGCTCGTCGTAGGTCTCGCGCAAGAGCGGTTGCACCTGCAGCAGCGGCACCGTCTTGGGCAACATGATGTCCACGTCGGTGGCCAGGAGCTGGATGTTCATGAACAGGGGACACGGCCGGTAGCGGTCGGTCTCGATGATTCCTTCGAACGCGGAATAGAGAAAACTGCCGCGCATATTGCTCGGCGGGCGCACCAGCACGCTCCAGCCGGGGGCGGTGCTGCAGAGCAGGCCGGTCCAGACCTGCACCAGGCCGGGCATGGGCAGGCGTGTCAGAAAGGGCGGGGCCAGGTCCACCAGGTCGGCGGGCGCGTGTTCGTTCCAGTGGTCCGCGAACCCTGGCAACTCGGACCGCACCAGTGGCTGCCACTGGCCGCCACCTTCCCTGACGAAAACGTCGGCGCCGTTCCAGCGGAGGTGGACCTCCTCCGCCGGAAAGGCATACCAACCGAAAGAAGAGGCCACTCGCATGGCCTCGCAATGGCGGTAAGCCATCGTGGGCATCAGGCCCAGCGCGGATTTGTCGGCCCGCATGGGCGAGATGGCAGCCGGATAGATGCGGTGGAACTTGATGGTGGGTTGCGGTTGCCTATCCGGCTGCTGGGGCATGGTGCGGGGCTCTCTGAAAGGATCAGCGCTGGGGCGTGGTCCGCATTTTCTGCCGCAAATGCGCAGCGACAACAGGCGCTGTGATCCAGCCGCCACCGATGAGCGCCTTTCTATCACCGCCCGCAGGCTGTTGCGGTACCCGATATTCCGCATCGGCCAGATGCCGGCGCACATGCGCCGCCACGGCTGGCGCGGTGATCCACCCCCCACCAATGACGGCCTTTTTCTCGGTGGCACGGTTCGAAGATGAGCTTTGAGTGATGTTCATCAGAATCTCCTGAAAGTTTCAAAGAAAGGACTAGACTGGCCCGCTCGCGAGCCGGGTCGATCAGACCACCAGGGGGAGTACCGTGCAATTCGCGCCATCCAACCGTCGCTTGAACGCCTACGGAGCCACAGTGGCTGTGGTGCTTCTGGCGTCCAGCGCGCCAGCGGTCACGCGACTGTCCCTCACGCACCATCTGGGCCCTCTGGACCTGGTCCTGCTGCGCTGCGGCATCGGCGGGCTGGTGTTTCTGCCATTCCTGCTGATCCATTGGCGGCAGTTGCCGAGGAAACTGGCGGTGACCGGCTTGGCGCTCGCCTTTCTGCACGGCTGGGGAATGCACCTGACAGCGATCGCCGGCCTTCAGTTCTCCCCCGCCAGTCATGCGTCCGCCTTGGGGCCGGGCTTTCTCCCGGTCTGGGTCATGCTGTGGCGCCGGCTGGGGTACGGGGCAGCGCCAGATTGGCGACAAACCCTGGGTCTTGCCTTGATCGCCATGGGCGCGCTAATGCTGCTGGGCTACTCGTCGTGGACGTCGTTCGAAAACCGGATATGGATTGGCGACCTGTTCTTTCTGCTGTCGTCGGCACTGGCGGCGGCCTACCTCGTGTATGTCCAACAACATGAGGTGGACCCCATGCAGGCCGCGGCATTGGTGGCGGTGTATTCGGGCATCGTTGGGGGACTGTTGCTGCTGGCATCGCCTGCGTCGTCCGCACTCTGGACGGCGCCCGCTTCGGAGGTGCTGGCTCAGGCAATCTTCCAGGGCCTCGGCATGGGGGCCTGCGCTGTTCTGTTGGCCAGCTACGCCACGCGCCAACTCGGCAGCCAACGCGTTGCCGTCTTCTTCGCTGCCATCCCCGTGTTGTCCATGTTCCTTGGCCGGGCTATCGTCGGCGACGGCATCCATCCCCATGAGGCCATGGCGGTAGTGCTGGTCAGTTCGGGCATCCTCATCGCCAGTGTGCTCGCCGGCATCGACCCTGCGAAATCCGCTCCCTTTTCAAGGAACAACCGCATTCAGTCCTGAGATCACGCCATGAGTGCCGCCGACACCACCTTCCCCAGTTCCCGGATCGAAGAACGCCCACTGATGGCGATGGACATCGCCGACAACACGACAGGTACCTGGGGCGGAACCGATCCGCTCATGGACCGACTTCAGCAGTGGGCGGGCGATGCGTATTGGCAGTTGCTGTCGCACCACAAGGGGCACATCGTCAGGCAAACGAACCACGGCCTGATGATGGAATTTGCCGACGCTCGCCACTGTGTGCAGGCGGCCTTTGCGCTGAATCAGCTGGCGGATGCCTTGAATGGGCGGACAGATGCCTCGAAGCATTTGCAGTTGCGCGCGGGTGCGCATCTGGCCAGCTATGGCCACGGCCAGCTTGAGCCCGTCGATCGCGACGTGCAACTGACCTCGGAGTTGACGGCATTGGCCGCGCCCGGCGAAGTCCTGGTCACCGCCGAACTGCGCGATCGGCTGGCCAACGGTCTCGACGCCGACTTCGAAGACCTGGGCCATTGGGTGGAGTCGTTCGTCCAACCCGTGCGCCTATTCCGGGCCCATCCAACCCACGGGGCCATTTCGGACCGCCTTACCGCAGAGGATCAGGACCTCCGCCCGGCCTTGGCCGTTATTCCCTTTCAGGCCAACGCACCAGAAGTCAAGCACTGGGTGCTCGGCGAGTTGATCGCCGATGGGGTGATCGCGCGCTTGTCCCACAGCATCGGCCTGCGGGTGATCGCGCGGCAATCCACGTCTGCCCTGCGCGGCAGTGGCGAACTCGCCGAGATCGAACGACATCTGGGCGCGACCTTCATCCTGTCGGGCAGTTACAGCATACGCAACGACAAGCTCGTGGTGACGGCCGAACTGGCCGAAGCGCGCAGCCACACCCTTCTGTGGACCGGTCAATTGCAGCACGCGCTGCGCGATCTGCTGCAGGAACAAAGCGAACTGCTGCACGAGTTGGCGCGCACGGTGGCGCAGGCGCTGGACAAGGCGCAGGTGAGCCAGGCTTTGACGCGTCCGCTGCCGAGCCTGGACAGCAGCTTTCTGATGCTGGCCGGAATTTCGATGGTGCACAGCCATTCCAGCAAGGCCTTCGATCGTGGGCGCGCAACCTTGAACGAGTTGACCATGCGGCACCCCGAACACGCACTGCCCCGTGCGTGGTTGGCCATGTGGCACGCCTTGAATGTGGTCAAGGGAACAAGTGGCAACGTGGCCCGCGACATCAGGCAGGCCCGCGAGCAGACGCAGCATGCGCTGGACGTCGAACCCAAGAATGCGATGGCCCTCGCGGTGGAAGGCTATATCCAATGCCAGTTGCTGAGCGATCCTCAGCAGGCGAACCGCTATCTGGCGTCGGCCGTTGAAGCCAACCCCAGCGAGCCCATGGCGTGGCTATTCAAAAGCCTGTATTCCGCTGGCTGGGGCTCCAGTTCCCTGTCGGTGACCGAGGCGTACGTCGCGCGGTCCCTTTCGCCCGTCGACCCTTTGCGATACTTCTTTGACCTGCTCACGGGCAATGCCTTGCTGGCTGACCGCCAGTTGGATCAAGCAGTCGCCTGCGGACGCCTGTCATTGCGGGCCCACAAGCACCACGTTCCCACGCTGCGTTTGCTGCTGACGGCTCATGCGGAACTGGGGCAGTTCGACGAAGGCAGGGCCATCCTGAACCAGTTGCGAGCCGAGGCACCGGAACTGACTGTGTCCTCGTATCTCGCCATAGGCAGCGCAGAAAGCCCCATGCGCCAGCGCATCGCCAATGCCATGCGGCAACTGGGCCTTCCCGAGACCTGAGTACGTGAGCACCTGAGCCCCATTGACCACGCCCTCTCTTTGCAGGCCCTTCGCGTCGCTGACCCCAACTTGCAAACTGCCGACGCCCCCATTTCACACCATGGATTGGTAGAGCGCCCGCTACTGGCGATCAACATTGCCAGGCTCTGTCGGAGCGCAGCGGGCGGAGAAGAATTGCCCGCGGAGCGGTGGCTTCGATGGGCAGGGAGTGCGCTGCGGCAAGTGTTGTCGCGTCACGAAGGTCAGATCGTCAGGGACACGGGCACTGGGTTGGTAATCGCCTTCGAAGATGCTCATCACTGCCTGCAAGCAGCATTTGCCTTAAACCAGTTGGCAGACTCTCTGAATGCGCAAGACGATGGGTCCAGCCAATTGCACTTGCACGCCGTTGCCCATCTGGCCCACCTTCCCTGCGAACAAAAGAAATCGCTCGACCGAGACATGCAATCGATCTCGGCACTCACCACATGGGCCGGACCTGGAGAAGTTCTGGTGACCGCCGAGCTGCGCGACCGGCTGGTCAACGGTCTCGATGCGGACTTTGAGGACTTGGGGCATCGAGCCGGGCGGCCTGATCAAATGGTGCGCCTGTTTCATGCCCGCCCCAGATGTTCAGACATCTCACGCCGCGCAGTGGCGGTAGTGGGCAGCGACCTTCGCCCGGGATTGGCCGTGATGCCGTTTCGGGCAGACGCTGCGGAGTCCATGCACTGGGTGATCGGCGAACTGATTGCCGAGGGGGTCGTCACGCGCTTGTTCCATAGCGTGGGATTGCGGGTGATCTCCCCGCGATCCACCTCCGCCTTGCACGACGCCAAGGACCTCAAAAAGATCAAGCACCATCTGGGAATCAACTTCGTCTTCTCGGGCCGCTACAGCATTCGCAACCGCCGACTCGTCGTCACCGCCGAACTCGTCGAGTTGCACAGCCAGACGCTGTTGTGGACAGGGCAACTGCAGCGGGCACTGCCCGACCTGTTTCACGAGGCCAGCGAGCTGCTGCACGAATTGGCACGCGCCGTGGCGCAGGCCCTGGGCCAGGCCCAACTCAGCCGAGCCTTGTCGCTACCCCTGCCAAACCTGGACAGCGGCCATCTCATGCTGGCGAGCATTTCGATGACGCACAGCCACTCGGACGCGATATTTGAGCGCGGGCGCGATGCCTGGGTCGCCTTGACCGGACGACATCCTGGGCACGCCCTGCCCCGTGCCTGGTTGGCCATGTGGCATGCCTTGAACGTGATCAAGGGTAGAAGTGCCAACGTGGGCCGAGACATCCAGCAAGCCCGCGAGCAGGCCCTGCGCGCTTTGCAGATCGATCCCAACCATGCGATGGCGCTGGCGGTCACGGGCTATATCCAGAGCCAATTGCTAAACGATCCTCAGCAGGCGCGAAGTCACCTGACCTTGGCCATCGAAGCCAATCCCAGCGAGCCCATGGCTTGGCTGTTCAAAAGCCTCTATTCGGCCAGTTGGGGCTCGAGTTCTTTGTCAGTGTCCGAAGCGAGCTTCGCGCGCAATCTATCGCCGGTCGACCCCTTGCAGTACTTTTTCGATCTGCTCACGGGTAATGCCTTTATTGCCAATCATCAGTTGAAGCAGGCCATCGCCTATGGGCGTCAATCACTGAAGGCCAACAAGCACCATATCCCCACGCTGCGCCTGCTATTGACGGCCCACACAGAGCTTGGGCAGATCGACGAAGGACTGGCCGTCCTCTACCAACTCAGAACCGAGGCACCGGACTTGACCGTGTCGTCGTACCTCTCCATGGGCAGCGCCGAAAATCCCTTGCGCCAGCGCGTGGCCAAAGCCATGCGGCAATTGGGTCTTCCGTAAAGTTGATCGTTTAGCCGAGCCGGCAAGAACAGCTTCTCTCAATCCTACGCCATTACCATCAAGAAGGCAATTCAGCTTCAATCAACTTGCGATTCGAATTCGTTCGACGCAACAACACCATCCGTCATGAACCTCCACCTCATTAAGCGCACACCCCACTCGAAATAGCGACGATTCGGCCCTTGATATGGTATTCCTTTCCCATGATCTGCATTTTCGAGACGGTCGGGGCGGGCATTTTTACTGACCTGGACTGCCGTCTATAAAATCTCAACGATCAGCCGAACACCAGTTCCGGCGCCCGCTCCCGACTAAAACTGTGGACGAACCCATGGTGGCAGTCCTGGTAGCCACACGAGTTCTGAACCCGTCGTCATGTGCTCAATAAACGACTTGCTTCCAGCAATGCTCACGACCCCTCCACCATCTCGCAAAATCAAGAATTGCCAAGGCCTTTTGAAGTTGAGAATCAAATTGACACCTACAGCGGCATCCAAGATCCACCCCGCATCCTCATGCGTCGAATTCAATGGATGCCCGAGTCCATAGAGCACTTGACTCAACGCTGTCGCATTGCTAGGAAATGATCGCACATCAAGAAGCCCCGTGCTCATAAATATCGACAAAGTCTCCGTTGCAATTAAATCCGCCATGCCATGCAGGTCGCAGAACTCAATGAATTTAACAACATCCTCGTCAATGAAATTGTTGTCTTCGCTGTGCATGACTTGCCATTGTCGCTCTGCAAGCCAGCGCTCATCGAATCGATTAACATTCAGCAGCGCTCTTTGTAAATCAATGAGGTCAGATATTTCAACAGACAATCTCTGCTTAGCGACGAGGACTTCCAAAGCGAATCTCCTGCACGGTCCGTGGGCTTTCACGATTATTATCGATAATCTGAATAGTTGGAGTACCGTCTGAACTCACCGGACGAACAATGACCGTTGTACCGTCTGGCAGCAAACCTTGCCGACCAATCCCTCCGTCACTGGTGACAAAGGTGCGTACATCGCTAACAGGCATGTTGTCAAATGCCCGATTGGCATCATTCCAAGTGCCTTGAGAGTATCTGGAAATTTCCAAACCTCTACCGGTTGTGTTCTCTGGTGTTGGTTGCGAGTTCATTGCATCCTCGAGTCCGTGCGTGATTGCAGATTGATCACCAGCCGGTACGGAATGAACAATGTTGAAGTCTGGCCCATCCGGCAAAGGACTTGCAGTCGAGGTATTTTGAGTTGTCGCGCCCCCCGCACCACTCGCTGGCGTACCCAGCGGGCCTACTGGCATGCCGGGCTTCGTCGTGCCGCCGTCACCTGCCGGCCCGGCAACGGGACTGGCGGTGTTGCCACCTGAGGGATTGGGGTTGGAGCCATCGAACCCCGGTATCTGCGCGAGATCCGCCGGATCGACCAATGACGCCACCTTCGC
>CALMPB010000442.1 GCA_937871985.1 uncultured Burkholderiaceae bacterium | reverse complement strand
TGGTCGCCTCGAGCACGTTGGTGGAGCTATTGGCCAGGTTGACCCCGCTGGCGGCATTCGTGCCGCCCTGCCCATTGACGGTGATATTCCCCGCGCCCGAGCTGAGCGTCGTGCCGCCGAACTTCACGCCGTTGGTCACCCCCGACGACGCCCCGATCGCATAGCCGGTGGAGGGATCCAGCCCGCCGCCGATCACGATATCGCCGCCATTGCTGCGTATCGAGCCGCCGGTAAGATCGATGTAGCCAGTGGCCCCGCCCTCGGCGCGTGAGTTGAGCACGACATCCAGCTTGTTGCTGCTGGACTGGATGGTGCCGTTCAAGATAATGTTGCGCGCCGCCTGCAAGGTCAGAGATGCATCGCCTCCCGCCGTCTTGTCGATCACCGTGCCCGACGCCAGCGTAATGTCGCCGCTCTGCGTCCCCGTGGAGCCCGTGGTGATGAGCACGCTTGTACCGTTGTTCAGGCTGCCGGTAATGGCTCCCGCGTTGACCACCGCGCTATTGGCAGTGGGAACGAAAGGATCGCCTTCGTTGAAGCTGCCGCCCGAGGTCGCGCTGTTGGAGATAGTCACGTTGCGCGGATCGAGCAGCCAGGTGCCCGCAGCGCCATTGACTGCGCTGGCATCGACCGAGCCCAGCGCTTCCAGCCAGTCCTTGCCCGAGGTCTCCACAAAACCGCCATTGCCGCCATTCACGCCGCCGCGCGCTGAAATTCCGCCATGGAAACGGGTGGAGAAGTCGGACCAGACCACCACTGTTCCACCATTCCCGTTATCGGCGCTGTCCGCGCTAAGGCGCGCATCGGCGCCTACGTATGTTGCGCTGGCGTTGCGCTCGGGCCCGCGGCCCTGAAACGCGCCTCCCACCAATATGGTTCCGCCATTCTTCGCGCCATCGGCATCGATACGGCCTGTCACTGAGACCTTGTCGCCCAGCACACTGGCCTTGCCGCCGGACTCGCCCGCCCGCATGCCGGATACGTCGATAAGCCCGGAGCTCTCGGCCACGCCCTGCCCGCCGCCATCCAGAACCACCACGCCATTGCGCTCTCCAATGCTGCGCGCGCGGACAACCCCGGAGTTGTTCACCACCGTGGAATACAGCGCATCCCGCGCCGAGGCGCGCATGACAACCATACCCGCGTCCGCGGCAACCAACCCCGTATTCACGATCTGGGCTTGCAATGCATCGCGATCAACGTCGACGCTGATCAAGCGGTCTCCATCGAAATCCAGAGTGACCTTTCCACCCGCGGCCAGCGCCGCGCTGCCGCCGGGTGCTTGAATCGTTCCGTCATTGACGACCTGCGCGCCGATCAATGCAATAGTCCCGCCCCCTGTGGCTTGTATTTGCCCCTGATTGACGACGCTGCCCCCATCGCCCTGGAAAACCTTGCGGCCGGCAAGAAAATCATCATTGGAAATACCCAGGGTGCTGGCCACAAGGCCGCCCACGTTCACGCTTGCGCCAGGGGCAAAATAAACGCCCTGCGGGTTGACCAGGAAAACCTGCCCATTGGACGAAAGGCCGCCAAAGATCTGCGAAGCATCCGTGCCCAGCACGCGGTTCAATGCGGCCGACGAGGCGGAAGGCTGATTGAAGCGCACCGACGCGGACGATCCGATGTTGAAACTTTGCCAATCGGTGATCAGCTTGTCCGTATGTTGATCGATCACCATCTGGTTGCCGCTGACGCCGATCGAGGCGCTGCCCGATACCTGGGCCGCCCCGCCCGGCAACGCTCCGGCATCCAGGGACCAGGCGCAAACCGGCGTCAATGCAGCCATCAATGCGAGCAAGCCGGGGCGTAAGGCGAAACGCAGCGCGGCGTTCCTATAGCTATACCTATGCATGAAAGTCTTCCCCCAGCCTAGAATTGATGAATGATGCCGATGCCGAAAGCCTGGGGATCCGACCCGACTCCCGCCCCGAAGACGCCACCCGGCGAAAAGTTGTAGCTTGCCGACCGGCCGTTGAATATCCTGGCGTATTGGGCATAAACATCTGTGCGTGTCGACAGGCTGTACTTGACTCCAAGGCTAAGCATATAAGCTCCCAGGCCGTCGGTGCTGCAATCCTGCTGCGCCGGATCGGTGCTGGCGACGCGGCATTTGCCTTGATCCGCCACGCCGGCGCTGCCTTGCAGGGTCAGCCTGCCAACAGTATGCTGAACCCCAAGCCATAAAGCATCGCGCTCGTAGCGCATCAGCGTCGGTGAGTCCGCTGGCACCACGCCATCCTGGCTATAGACCAGCCTCTCCCAGATCAACGACAGCCTGGTATGGCCAAAATCGTAGCGGGCGCCCAGTTTCACACCATAGTCGCGAGAGCTGGTGTCGGTAATCGGCCCGATGCGCGAACCTATTCCACGCCCGGTGGCCGCACGGGAAAACAGCGTGGCGACGCCAAAGAAATTATCGTGCTGCTCATACGCAGCGGTAAGCGTCAGCGGGCCTTTTTGCCAGTTCAGGCTCGTCGCCCAAATAAGCGGCTTTCCAGCATAGCCCGAAATTTGCTCTCCGCCTGTCGCAATCATGGCCCGGGCGGTAAAGCCATTCCATCGCGGAGTCCAATACTGAACGCTATTGTCCTGGCGCCGCGAGAAAGACGCGTCGCCGCTGCTGCTGGCGCGATCCGTTGCCGTCTTTATGGGCGAAATGGTATTGCCCGTTGAAACCCCGAAGCCCGGATTGCCCAGGATATTGTAGTAAGCCGTAACCTGCGTGCCCAGGAACGGGTCGTAACCCGACGTCGCCGCCTTGTACGGCGTGTCCCATTTACCGAACATCACATTGCCCCAATGCCGGCTCCGAACCCCTACCCCGGTGTTTCTGCCGGCCACGGTGCCATCTCCCGTTGCCGAGTTGACCGAGGATTCGATCTGGTACCAAGCATATGAGCCACCCCCGAGGCTTTCAGTGCCGCGCAGGCCGACGGCCGAAGAGTTGCTTTGCATGCGCGGCGTATTGGAAACATTGACCCCTGTGGGAGCTGCCGAGGGTGTCGCGCCGCGCCCGTCCGCCTCGGGCGTTGCGCCCGAGCGGGAAGCAAACTCGACGTCGGTGTTCAGGATGCCATACACGACCACCTTCGAAGACTCGGCGGGGAGGCTGGAGCGCGTTCCGGGAAAGGCTGCGGCCATCATGGCGGGCAGGGCTTCCGGCGCCAACGATGCCGACAGCCAGATCCTGCTGCGCCCGTTCAGTTCGGACAGCTCGGGCGAACCGCCGGCGCGCAATGCGTACACGGCGCGCACATAGCCATAACGCCCCAAGTCCCAATGCGCGCCCAAGCCATACGCCCGCAAATCGTAGCTGTTCTTCGAGTCGTCCCAAGGATTCTTGTTGACCCGGATATGGCCCAAATCGAAAAAACCAAACGCATACAACCCGCCGCGTATCTGCCGGCGCAGTTCCAGACTGCCCATTATGCCGACATCGCCGCCGGCTTCGCCGCTTTCGTACGCGCGCACGCCGTTGGGGCCGCCCAGATAGAACTTGCTGGAGGAATCGAGGTTGCCCGACGCCAACTGCCCCTTCACTCCGGCGGCCAACGACCACGGACCGCTGATTCTTTGCAGGCGATTCAGGCTTGCATTGAACAGCGCATACCCGCCGGAACTGTTTGCGGAAGCGCTGTCCCAGGCCTTGGCATCGTCGGTCATCAAATCGAGCCGCCCGAACGTGGCGGAAGCGTCCCACGCCGTGACGGCGCCGCCGCCAAACGCATCGCGCCACTGGCCGGACATGCCGATCCGGGCGCTGTTCGTACGCTTGGGATTTTCGGTATCCAGAAGCCCGACCCTCTCCTTGAAACGATCCTGCGCGAGTGTCAGATACGCCCACGAGGACGCATCCCGAGTGCGCAGCCAGGGATAGCGCAGCCCGATTTCGGCATGGCTGGCGCGGCCGGTAACGTCCAGCACATCGAAATCGCCGCCCAGGCGATAGTCGACTTGCGAATAACCAGCATGAAACTTCAGCCCCGAACTTCCTACCGGCGTTTCCCACTGCAGACTGTAATTGCGCAGATCGCCGTCCGAACGCATCGCGCCAAGACTGAGCCGGTCGCCAATCCCCCATAAATCGTCGAGCTGCATGGCCAACCCGACACGCGTCGTACCCGTATAGCGGTTCCCGAAATTGTCGAAGGTCACCCTGGACTGGACCGTACTGCCTTGTTCGACGGCGACAACCAGCTCCACGGTTCCCTGCCGGGACCCCGGACGCAAGGTCGACCTGATGTCAAGGCCTGGATAATCGGTAAGCTGCAGCAATACGCGCTCGAGCGTGGGCATGTGCACTGGCTTTCCCACCGGCAAGCCCGCCAGCACGGCATCGATGCGCGAGGCGCTCAGCCGCACGCCCTTCCCGCGTTGCACCACGACACTCGCCAAACGCCCCTCGAGCACTTCGAATTTGACGACGCCGCCTTGGATTTCCTGCGCCGGCACCACCACCTGCGCCATGGAATACCCCGCCGAGCGGTACATCGCGGTCAGGCGCGAAGCCAGGTCGTCCAGCTCGCCCAACGTCAACGCCCCGCCTACGGAAGGTTCTACCGCGGCCTGCAAGGCCTTGTCGTCGAATACGGTGTTACCCGTGAATTCGAACCCCTTGACCTCCAGTCTGCGGCCGCCATCGGCAGCCCGCCTGGAAACAGGGGGAGTACTCTGTATCCGAGCAGCTTTGGCACCCGGCTGAGCATGTTCGGGAACCGTAACCGAGTCGCGCACGGATTGCTGGACACCTCCCGGGCCAAGCTCGATGCCTTGGGAAAAGGCGGCGCCGGCAGGCAAGGAACACGCGAAGGCGGCCAGCCATATGGGCAGCCCTCGGGGCCGCATGACCAGCCGGGCCAAAACACCAGCCACCCGGTCAGGGTGCTCAGTATCCAGGGCGTCCGGAAAACACCGTGAAAGCCGTAGGCAAGAATATTTCACAGATAGCGCCCCTCCCAAGCCGCATTGCCATGCAAGTCCGCGCATACCCATGATTTATATAAATTAATGACCGAGGACGGGGCGCTGGACGATTGCACAAATCCGTTATGAATCTCCGTGTAGTTGGCCGGCATTATGTTATGGTTTCCATATCCATAACAAATAGCTATAACGAGGGGGCCAATAACCTTGTGTTATGGCCGCCTGAGCAGAGACACTCATGCGGTTACGCCATATCGAAATTTTCGAAGCCATCCGACAGGCCGGTTCATTGACGCAGGCTGCGACCTTGCTCAATATTTCCCAACCCGCCGCAAGCAAGATCCTGGCGCATGCCGAGGCTCAATTGGGCTTCAAGCTTTTCGAACGGGTCAAAGGACGGCTGGTGCCCACCCGCGAAGCCGATATCCTGGCTCCGCAAGTCGCCCGCCTGAATCAGGATCTGGCCAGCATAAAACGGCTGGCCGCCAATTTGCGCCAAGGCAAGCACGGGCATTTGCGCATAGGATGCGCCCCGGCCATCGGGCTTGGCCTGCTGCCGCTGACCATTCAGAGCTTTCACAAGCAGAAATCCACAGCCACCTTCGAAATCAGCACCCTGCACAGCGCGGAACTGATCGCGGGGCTGCGCGCGCACGAGCTCGATCTCATCATCACTTTCGACACGACCGAACACCCCGGCGTAACCCGCAAGGTAATCGGACAGACCGAACTGGCCCATTTGAGCTGCAATTCGGCCACCGCCCCCGTACATCTCGATCATCTCCCCCCCAGGGATCTGATCGTGCTGGATGCCCGCGACCAGGTCGGCGCGCTCCTGGAAACCGCCCTTGCCTCATCGAACGTACAGATCAACGCTCAAATCGTCGTTCAGACCTATTACGTGGCTTGCGGACTGGTTGAAGCGGGATGCGGCGACGCCATCGTCGACATGCTGACCGGCCGGGCCATGCTCAAACCCGGCATGGTGCTGCGCCGGCTGACCCCCACCGTTCCCATTCCGATCTGCATCATGACGCACGCCAACGACCCCCAAAGCATGCTGCACCATGATTTCGTAAAACGCCTGACCGATAGCTGCCAAAGCCTGGAAATGCCGGCAAGCGAAAACAGCCTGCGGCTTTAGCGCCGGCGCTCCACGGCCCGCCCTCATGCCTTTTGGTTATGGGATACCCTGCAATCGATATTTGTCCGCCAGTAAACCCGAAGCGACAATCTCACCGTAACAATTTCGTTGGGTTCAGAGATGCGCATATGTGTGATAGGGGCAGGCGTCGTGGGAGTCACCACCGCCTGGCTATTGGCAAGACGAGGATGGCAAGTCACATTGCTGGACGCCTGCGCGGAGCCGGCGCAGGCCACCAGCTACGCCAATGGCGGGCAGCTCAGCTATAGCTATGTCGCCCCGTTGGCCGGGCCGGGTGTGCTGGGCAACGTGCCCAAATGGCTGTTATGCGGGGATTCGCCGCTGCGCTTCCGATTACGGCTGGACCCTCACCAATGGCGCTGGTGCCTGTCGTTCATCAAGGCGTGCAACGCTTCAGCATCGGAATCGTCCACCGCCCAGTTGCTGGAGCTCTCTTATCTGAGTCGCCGGGTTCTCAACACGCTGATAGCTGAAACGCCCATCGAATTCGGCCACTCCCGCAACGGGAAGCTCATCGTCTATCGAAGCCCCGCCCTACTGGAAAAGGCCCGATCCCTGGTCGAATACCAGTCCAGCCTGGGCGCCCAGCAACAGATACTGACGACGGATCAGTGCGTTCAGCTCGAACCCGCGCTGGCCCAAGCCCGAGGTAAATTGGCCGGGGCTGTCTACACGCCCAGCGAAGAGTCGGGCGACTGCCATCAATTTACGCTAGGCCTGTTCAGGCACTTGTCCGCCCTGCCCAATGTAAAGGTGCTGATGGGCATGAACATCTCCAGGCTGGAGCGTAGCGGCCATGGCATCTCAGCCGCCGTATCCACCGGTGGAGCCAGCGTCAGCGCCGACCATTTCATCGTAGCGGCGGGCATGGGCAGCTTCCCTCTTCTGGATGCATTGGGCGCACGCCCCATGCTCTATCCGTTAAAGGGATACAGCCTGAGCGTGCCTGGCTCTCCTGGCCAGACTCCCGCCATCAGCGTCACCGACTACGAACGGCGCACTGTCTACGCAAACCTGAACGGCACGCTGCGCATCGCCGCCATGGTCGGTATCGGCGCGACAGGCAATGGCATCGACGACGACCGCATTTCGCTCATAAAACGCCAGACGACCGAGCTGTTTCCAGCCATTCATCTCGATCACGCCAAGGCCTGGGCCGGCTCCCGCCCCGCCACCCCTCACGGCCGTCCCATAATCGGCCGCAGCCCCGCCGCCCGCAATCTCTGGCTCAATATCGGGCATGGCGCCCTGGGCTTTACTTTAGCCTGCGGCAGCAGCCATCTGCTTGAAACCATGCTTGCCGCCGAACCTTCGCCCATAGACCCCTCGGGATTCCTCCCGTCGTAACTCTTGATTGCCGGCATCCCATGCCGGCATTTCCCCTTGGACATCGGCCGCTGACGCCGCCGAACAACGCCCCCCGCGTTCCTTCTCCACGCCACTGTTTCCGCCCTGCTCCTAGCATTTTCCCCAACGGCAAAGTCTTGTCACAAAGGCATCTTCAGTGCACACTGTATTGTCCCCTTTACTTTTTCGTTGAAAATTTTATAATTACTAAAAAGCGAGAATTTGGTAATAATAATTTTTCAGGTTTACTGTAATAGGGTATTTGAGTAACCAGTGTATCGACTCCAAGGAGACACAATGAAACGCATCATCAAGACGGCCCTTGCGGCAGCATGCCTGGCAACCGCCG
>CALMPB010000441.1 GCA_937871985.1 uncultured Burkholderiaceae bacterium | reverse complement strand
TCGAGGCCGACGCCTACGCGCGCTGGGCCCGCGTGCGCCTGCCGCGCGAGGCGGAGTGGGAGCATGCCGCCCGCCTGCAACCCGAAGGCGTCCTGGCCGGACGCGCCAACATGCTGGAAAACGGCCATCTGGACACCCGCCCCGCCCCCGCCCGCAACGGCGCCGGCGGCCCCGTGCAGATGTTCGGCGACGCCTGGGAATGGACCGCCAGCGCCTACGACGCCTATCCCGGCTTCAAGCCCGACAGCGGCGCGGTCGGCGAATACAACGGCAAGTTCATGTGCGGCCAGTACGTGCTGCGTGGCGGCTCCTGCGCCACGCCCAGGGACCACATCCGGCCAAGCTACCGCAATTTTTTCCCGCCCGAAGCCCGCTGGCAGTTCTCCGGCATCCGCCTGGCGCGGGACGCATGAAGCGATTGTTTGAATTTTGATTGCCGGCTGCTTGCACTCGCCAAAAATTTCGTGCTAGAATTTCGTTCTTCGTTGATCACTACACGGGGTTGCAACCCCGACAGCGATTGATCGATAGGATGGCGCATTAGCTCAGCCGGTTAGAGCGACGGAATCATAATCCGCAGGTCCCCTGTTCGAATCAGGGATGCGCCACCAAAGAATTCAAAGGCCCGCAAGCAATTGCGGGCCTTTTGTTTTGCTCCGCAAATATAGCTGCGCTCCGCAATCGTGTTGAGGAACTGGGCGCATGTCCAGCATATCCGCACTCCACTTCCTGTTCTAACGAGCAGTTCAGCGCGCCCAATTCGGCCCTCGTGATTGGTCGTCATCACGCTTGAATACGAGAGATTAATGGGACCAAACACAACCACTCAGCTCAGATCCCCAGCCTGAGTGACGACGCTCTGGAGCGTCTTCTTGGGACACTGCCATCAACTTTAGGGACCCCAATATTTGCAAACATTTCGACTGTCAGGTCCAAGTTCTGGCGATGGGAATTTGGTGAATGACGAATCATTGATCGGCCGTTGTTCTGGCATCGACGGGACGGAGGGACGAGCTTGGAACGGCGCTTGAGGTAGCCCGGCACCTGAGATGCGACGCTCAACCATCTTGCTTGCGACATTGTTTATTGGCATATCGGTCATCCGTGCCACTGGCAGAGATTCTGAACGTATTTGGTAGTGAGTGGTATGCACCGCGGAGCTGATGGTCGTTGCGGACTGATCACTCCGAAGCTGTGGCAAAAAAAGCGCTCGATAGCGTAAGCGCCGATCACCGTCAACGGAGAGCGGCAACGCGATTGATAGGTTGCCGAGAATCCACCGCCCTTCAACGTAGTTAATGTTTCGCAGCGGGAAGTCGCTCTCCCAAAGTTGTTGCGGAGGCACGAAACCTGGCGAGACGGCAATGTGGCCGTCCAACTTTGGCCAGATAATTTTTCTTCCAAAAGCCACCCGCCGTGGACCCTGCTCCATTGAAATAGTGAGCCGGTCTTGGGAGCGAGTTACAGAGGGAAACTGGCGGCCCAAGCGGATATCCGCCATAACCGATCCGTCGGACATTGCGGCAACCGTTCCTTGCTCCATCTTACCTAAGGCAATTCGCCCAACTGCACCATATTGAATTTGGAAGTCCGCCATCGCCGAGTCGCCAACGGAAATGGGGCGCGGGCCGCCAAGCCGACTGAACGTGCTCTTTAAGGGCGGTGCTAGCAGGACCCAGAATGGTGGCTTGCGTAGATCGTTTGGCAACAACCGCTGGTACTCCTCAGAAGCCGAAAGCGTTTCGCTGTCACTGCGTGGGCGAAAGCCTGAAATAGTTAAGCTCACAGCAGATTGCTTCGGCACTTCGTCGACTTCGATTAGAGAAATTTTCGTAGTTGATTGGGTTTCCTGACACTCCATGGATGCGGTGAATTGATATTCGATTACTGGCGGATCGACAGCTAGTAGGTCATAGTTCGTGATGAACGCTACGATAACTTCTTGGGCTGGTTTAAGTATCTGTAAAGGACCCTTAGCCCAGCCTGCTGCCAATGAGCTAAAAACAACCCACCTTCCGTCGTCGACACGGTCGTTTACGAGGTCCACTTTTTCTGCTGGATTGCGACCGATGATATCGGAGAGCTCCGCTAGGAAAGGGGTGCCACCAACAGTCTCGACCCGAGGTGCGAAATCAGCATTGCGTAACGCAGATTCCAACGTCTCCCCAGAGTCGGCTCTATAGAAGAACGAGTGCTCTCCATTTCTATCAATAATCCGGATAGACGTCCGTTCCCGAGCGAAGTTGGCCGCCTTCGCTCGCAAATCAACAGGCTGACCACCGACCGATGTCGTAAACGATCGCACGACGATACGGAATGCATACCCGTTCTGAATAGCTTCCTCAACAAAGTCCCGAGATATACCTTCCAAGCTGACGCTTCGGAGCACGCCCGAGCCTCTGCCATGCGTGGGAGGAATTGTGAGGGTGGCTAGGTCCGTCGGACTAGTTGTCGCCGTCGGGCTGCCGGGGAGGTCACTCCCACCAATTTTTGGCTCCAGTAATTTGAGATCTAGCTGGTGCCTTATGCGCGTGGGCTGGTCTGGGTCATACATTTGCCATTGAACAGTAATGTTCGAGACATCGATTGATTCACTCCCAGAATTTAGAAACTCGATATTGCTATTGAGAAATCCGGCATTTGGAAGAAGCTCATACTTTTCCGATTTTCTATTTGTATGTTCCGTTTGCAGCTTCTGCTTATACTCACGAATTTTCTGACTTTCAGTAGAGTTTTTCTCAGTTCGAGTCTGCTCGTCGGACGACTCCCCACTTGCTGAGAGGCCAAAACTGGTTGGGGAAAAACCTCCAGAAAAGGAGGTGGATAGTTTTGCCGATAACGATCGTTTCGATACCGACAGAGTGGTGAGGCTGGACGATTCAGCACGCCGCGACTCGTCGGTATTTTCCAGACTTGAAATCGTGATTACGGTCGATTCGGAGGTTGTCGTTCGTTGATATCGCAAGCCGAAATTTGCGGGGCCGACAATCGTACTGATAATTGGAAAGTCTGGCGTTTCCACTTGACCTGCATGGGACGGGCTATTGATAAATAGCAGCAGCCCCAGGCACGCGATGCTTCCGGCTACTCGATTGACTGGCATTCGGATCTCCTCTTCATAGTAGAGAAATGCGAGTTAAATACCGATAAAAGACGAGTTGGCGCTAAACCGTCGCAGGATTTGCCTTTCTAGCCGAGTGGACACGAAGCTGTCAATAGACTGAAAGTTTGACTCCAAAGTTATGCATCCATGATTTGCATTCCAAGTATCAGGATCAACCCTGCAATCTGCCAGTTCTTGGAGCTCACTTCATGGAAGCGATCAATCTCTGTCCACTTTCTCTCAAAACCATCTGGAATCGCGTCTTCTGGATCGCGCGCAAAACGAAAAAAACAGAACATTAATGGCCCTGCGCCGTCAGGAAGCGTGCTTTCTTCCAGACAGTCAAAGTCCAATGCGAGCGCCTCGCTCGCACGGAGTCCAACCAGCGTCAAGATTAAAAATAGGCAGGCACCTTCAGTAACGGAGATGGCAATGGACAGAAGCTTGTGTGATGTGCCACAGCACGACAGAGGGGACCGCAATTCCCAGAAATCTTTGCTCTCTCTTCCAACTCTCGACATCGCTGCGCGCTGATTTTCCTTCGAACATGTCTTGGTTTGTCGGCGGTACTCTAAAAATTTTCCGCCACTGCTTCGGTAAGCCGCAGGACGATCGGCCATTGATGCCTAATCCATTGAAGTGCATCCTTGATCAAGGGAAATACAGTCTCGTCCGGCATGACTTCCCAGCACATCGCTGGACGAGTGCTAACTTGGGGCAGAATCTCAGTTTCGAATTAGGTGACGTCAACTTTTAGCGCATGGCGATAGTGGGATCGATAATCCCACATGCGTTTTAGAATACGCATCCACGCTAGCACCGTCGCTTCGACCAGCGACTCTTTTTATTCGCAAATTGTTTGCAGAAAATCCAATATTTCATCTGGCTCCAGGCTGTCGTATCGCCAGAGATCCCTGCCTGTCATCCAATTACAATTTTTCTATATTTTCGGTAGGTAGCTAAAATTTTCAAAATACTGTAGCTGGCGATGGTATCGTATTGGCCTAATCCGTAAATCGATGAAAATAGCTACTGCGTCTGATTTTGAAGTAATTTTCGTTGTCGCGAAGTGCCATTTCTAGCGGTTATCGGTTTATTCTAGTCGAGTGAGAGGGTCTGATCAGGGAGCAACGCAAAATCGGCATTTCCCATTTTTCAGATTGGCCGTTAGACAATGATTTTGTCATTTACTCTAACTCCGGAAATTCTTTTAATCAATGGAGGCTGCCGCTCGCTCCATGATGTTGCGTGGAATGGCGGGAGTTATTGTGTGCTGGAGAATATTGAGTGTGTCCGCAGCTAGCGCCGCCTGACCCTCATCACCGTTTTACGCAGTCACTTCTTGGTTTTGCGACGCGAGTACGTGAAGACATAAACGGCTCAACGGCCTGGCAAAAAAAATGACATGAAATCCAGCACCTGGATGCTGAGGCCTTTTTTAGGTTTGCCGGGCGCGACTCTCATCATGGAGCGGGGACCTGTCCCCAACCGACTCCGGATAGATTTGAGCAAGCCCACTTTACGCCAACACAACCTCGCTTGCAAAAATCGGGCTGACCATAGATTTTCGTTGGCGCGCGGCGGCGGCGCGCGAGCCAAGGCAGCCTCCGCTCAGGACTTGCCCTTGCCATCCTTGGCCGCTTCGGCGGCTTTCTGGACGCTGCTGCCCAGGAATTCGACGACGGCGACCTTCCCTGCCGTGGAAGCCTCGTCCTGGCTACCATAGCGCTTGGACGAGTAATTGGTGCTGCGCACATTGCCGGTATCGGGATCAAACAGGGTGATGATCCAGGCGAACTCCCCCGGCATCAATTGCCTGACCTGCAATGTGGCGCGCGTGCCTGGGCGCAATTGCGGCATGTGGCAGCCCCTTGGAGAGTGATTCGACGCCGCCATCGTAGCGCAAACGCGCCGCCCGAAACATGGGTCCTGATGCTGCATCCGCACATCGAATTCATGCTGCACACCCCGCGGCAAAAACGCCACAAACCGTGCGGTCCGTCAGGAAAACCCTAGGCTCCATTGCGCAAATACAGGCGCACAATCAATACAAACATCCAGACCGCTCAGCGGCAGCCGCATCCCTTTAATCAGGCGAGGACGGAGACAACATGACTTACGTAGCAGTGGTTATGAGCTGTTTGATGGTTGTGGGTATCGTCGCGTTGGTGATTCAAACGGTACGAAGCGCGGGGTCCGAACCCTGGCTGAAGATATCGGCGGCGATTGTCAGTTCCCTGTTTGCTTCGCTCTTGTTGATTCCTCTTGGATACGCGGTCGCGCAGACCGTGCTGATCGAATAATTCCACACGCACGGAAAACACCCCCGGGGTCACGCACCCCGGGCGGCTTTGCCGCGGGTCGCCGCCCAGCACAGCAGCGACCCGGCGGTGACCATGGCCACGCCCTGCCAGAACGAAGCCGTCAGGCGGGTCGACAGCCACACGGCTGCGAAGAAGGTCGAAAACACCGGAGTGAAGTAGGACGCCGTGGCCAGCAGGGTCAGGTTGCCCTTGAGTATCCCCACGTTCCATAGCGCGTAGCCCGCCGCCATGGCACCGCCCGTCACCAGCAATTCGGCCGTGGCCGGCCAGGTGAATGCCAACGCGGGTTCGGCGCTGAGGAAATACTTGATCCACAAGGCCGCCGCGGTCAGCATGAAAAACAGGGCGACGCCATTCTTGCCGTCGGCGAATCTCGTTGTCACGTTGCAGTAGACGGCCCAGATGATGGCGCCGCTGAAGGCCAGCCCATAACTGAGGGGGTTGCTGGCCACGTTGGCGGAGGTGCGCTCCCAGGAAAGCCCGCCCGATCCGCCCAGGACCCAGACGATGCCGCACAGCGACAGCAGGATGCCCGGCACCACCCAGGTGCTGGCGCGCTGGCCATTGATGAGGATGGCGAGAACGACGGTGAAGCAAGGCCAGAGATAGTTGACGATGCCCAATTCGATCGCCTGCCCGCGGTTGGCGGCGAAGCCCAGGGAGAGCGACAGACAGATCTCGTAGGCGACGAACAGCACGCTGCCGACGATGAGATAGGAACGAGGAAAAGTGCGCAGCTTGGGAAAGCCCAACAGCAGCACCAGGAACGCGGAGCCTGCCGTGTAGATGAGCGCAGCCCCGCCGACCGGGCCAAAGCTTTCGCTGACGCTGCGGATCAGGCCGACGACGGTGCCCCACAACAGCACCGCCAGCAGACCCAGTGAAGTCGCCGTATTCCGGCCCAGGGAGAGTTGCATTACCGATTCCGATTGCCTGCCATGGTCCGCGCGCCGCGTCCGCGGCCTGGCCAGGCTCCAAGCCGGGCAGTTTAGCCAAAACCCGAACGACCCGCGGCCGGCCACCGGCTTGCGGCAGCCCCACCACCCTCCAACCAGATACCCGCCAGAACAATGCAGAACAGGGAGCTAGCGCAGTATGACCATTTCCATACGCAGATTGAGCGACGTGCTGGCAAGCACGGAATCGGGCCGCCTCTACCGGATCGAGGTGTTCTTGCGGGCTGGCGACGCGGACGTCGCGATGCCGGCGCCTGACGCGGCCCGGCCTTCCGCGGCCCGCTACATACACCGCACCACGGAAGGGGAGCTCGTGTTGCCGCTGGACCGGAACCGGTATCGCCTGAAATCGGGGGAAGTCCTGACCGCGCTGGCGCCGCCGCGCCACGACGCCTGAAGACGCGCCGCCCGCAGGCGGCGCGGGACACGGACTGAGCGAAGGCGCTACTGGTCCGATTCGACCCTGCGCTTGCCCTGCCCCTTGGCCTTGTACAACGCCATGTCGGCGCGCTCCAGCAATTCGCGCACGGTCACGCCGGATTGCGGATACACGGCGATGCCCACGCTGGCGGAAACGGCCACGCTGACATCGGGATACGGCTGCGACAGGCTTTCGACCAGCGCCTGCGCGACCCGCTGCGCGTTGTCCTTGTCGGCGCCCAGCAGCAGCACCGCGAACTCGTCGCCGCCCAGCCGCGCCGCCACGTCCGACACCCGGATCGCATCGGCCATGCGATCCGCCGTCTCCTGGAGCACCGCATCGCCGGCCGCGTGGCCGTGCAGGTCGTTGACCGCCTTGAAGCCGTCCAGGTCGATCGCCAGGATGGCGAAGGGCTCGCCGCTGCGCTGCGCCACGGCAAGTTCGCGCAGCACCAGCTCATTGAACAGCACCCGGTTGCACAGGCCGGTCAGCGGGTCGTAGTGCGCCATGTGCTGGGCATGCGCCAGCATGCGCGACGCCTTCACCAGGGCGCCGCCCACGTCCGCGACCTCCTTGACGCGCGTGCCGGGCACCGATACCGCATGCCCCTTGCCCAGCGCCAAGGCGGGCGCGACCAGGCTCTGCACCGACGAGGTCAGGCGGCTGGCCAGCCGCAAGGCCAGCACCAGCCCAAGGCCGAAGGCGAACAGCGTGCCCAGCGCGATCCAGGCGATGGAGCGGTACAGATCGGTGGTCAGCAGGCTCATGGGCGCGCCGGCGGCGATGGTCCAGCCCGACAGCGACGAACGGCTGAACGCGGTATAGACGGGCGTGCCTTCCTTGGTCGTGGTTTCCAGCGAGCCCTCGCTTTCCTGCAGCACCGCCCGCGCCAGTTCGGGCACGGCCTTCTGGCCCACGAACTTGGACGTGTCGCGCGTGCGCGCCAGGATCGTGCC
>CALMPB010000440.1 GCA_937871985.1 uncultured Burkholderiaceae bacterium | reverse complement strand
CAAGGCCGACACGGTGATCGGCGGCACGCTCAACCAGACCGGTGCGCTGGTGATCGTCGCCGACAAGGTCGGACGCGACACCATGCTTGCGCGGATTGTCCAGATGGTCGCCGAGGCGCAGCGCTCGCGCGCGCCGATCCAGCGCATGGCCGATCAGGTGTCGGGCTGGTTCGTGCCGGTGGTCATCGCGGTCGCGGTGGTCGCGTTCATCGCCTGGGGTATCTGGGGCCCAGAGCCGCGCTTCGCCTACGGGCTGGTGGCGGCGGTCGCCGTGCTGATCATCGCTTGTCCTTGCGCGTTGGGTCTCGCAACGCCGATGTCGATCATGGTCGGCGTCGGCCGCGGCGCCGGGCTCGGCGTCCTTATCAAGAACGCCGAAGCGCTCGAGCATATGGAAAAGGTCGACACGCTCGTCGTCGACAAGACAGGCACGCTCACCGAAGGCCGGCCTGCCGTCACCCAGATCGTGCCGGCGCCCGGCTTCGACGAAGCCGAACTGCTGCGGCTTGCCGCCTCGGTCGAGCGGGCCTCCGAGCATCCGCTCGCGTTGGCAATCGTCGAGGCCGCGAAGGATCGCGGCATCGCCACGAGCGACGTCATCGACTTCGACTCGCCGACTGGGCGCGGCGCGCTCGGCACGGTCGAAGGGCGGCGCATCGTCCTCGGCAATGCGCGGTTCCTTGCCGACGAAGGGGTTGCGACTGAGGCGCTCGCCAGCCAGGCCGACGCACTGCGCCGGGATGGCGCCACCGCGATCTTCATCGGCGTCGACGGCACGGTCGGCGGCGCCTTCGCGATCGCCGATCCGGTGAAGGCCACGACGCCCGAAGCGCTCGCCGCGCTCAAGGCGGAGGGCATTCGCGTGGTCATGCTGACCGGCGACAACCGCACCACGGCGGAAGCGGTCGCCCGGCGCCTGGGCATCGACGAGGTCGAGGCCGAGGTGCTGCCCGATCAGAAGAGCGCCGTGGTCGCGAAGTTCAAGCGCGAGGGACGGGTGGTCGCCATGGCCGGCGATGGTGTCAACGACGCCCCCGCGCTAGCCGCCGCCGATGTCGGCATCGCCATGGGCTCGGGCACCGACGTCGCGATCGAGAGCGCAGGCGTCACCCTGCTCAAGGGCGACCTTACCGGCATCGTCCGGGCGCGACGGCTCAGCCAGGCGACCATGTCGAACATCCGCCAGAACCTCGTCTTCGCTTTCATCTACAATGTCGCGGGCGTGCCGGTCGCGGCGGGCGCACTCTATCCGCTGTTCGGCATCCTCCTCTCGCCGATCATCGCGGCCGCCGCCATGGCGCTCTCCTCGGTCAGCGTGGTCACCAACGCGCTGCGCCTCAACCGGAAAGCGCTGTGAACATCGGGGAGGCGTCGAAGCAAAGCGGGGTCTCGGAGCGGATGATCCGCCATTATGAGAAGATTGGCCTCATCCCGGCGCCGCCGCGCCGGGGTGCAGGCTATCGCGACTATGGCGAGAGTGACCTCCATCGCCTTCGGTTCATCGCCAATGCGCGAGATCTGGGTTTCCCGATCGAGGAGATCCGGACCCTGCTCGGCCTGTGGGCCGACACGGGCCGCAGCAGCGCGGATGTAAAGCGGGTCGCGTTGGCGCGGGCGGAGGAATTGCAGCGCAAGGCGGAGGCCCTGACGACCCTGCGCGAGACCCTGGTCGATCTCGCCGAGCGCTGTCATGGCGACGAACGACCGGATTGTCCCATCATCACTGAGTTGAGTCTCGACAGAAAATGTTAAGGCCGGCCGCCTCTCCGGCCAGACCCGTTCTGGCGGCCGCGGTGTTGGTCGCACTCGGCATTCTCACGATGGGGCTCGCGACATATTTCCTCGCAGTCCGCCCGCCAGGGCGATCGCACTGAGCCTCCTGGTCGTATTTGGCCGCTTTCTATACAGCAATGTCGTGCTGAGTTCCGACTTCTTGTGGGCTGTCGTCGGCTTCTTCGCGCTGGCACTCACTGCCCTCTGCCTTCTTGGGCTGGCATATGGGAGGCAATCCCTCCGTAGGACTACGGAGTGCGCAGAGGCTTCCCGCGCTTCAGGGCTTGTTGCCCCGCAGCAGGAGCGAGAGTGTGCAGAGTCGAAGCAATATCCCTGACCCGTTGGACGGTCTGGCCACGACGCTGGATCGATCGAGCTTCGCCGCCATCGCGCAGCTGACGTCCGGCCAGTCGCCCGCCACGCTGGCACAATCCTATTCCGACTGGTGGGCACATATGCTCTGCTCGCCGGGCAAGCAGCTCCAGCTTGCCGCCAAGAGCGGGCGCAAGCTGATGCGGCTTGCCGACTATGCCATGCGCAGCGCATCCGGGAGCGATCCGGAGCCCGCGATCGATCCGCTGCCCCAGGATCGGCGCTTCGCCGACGCCGCCTGGAAGCGCCACCCGTTCGACCTGATCGAACAAGCCTTCCTGCTCCAGCAGCAATGGTGGCATGCCGCCACCACCGGCGTGAGCGGCGTGACGAGCCACCACGAGGCGATCGTCGAGTTCGCGACCCGCCAGATGCTCGACATGGTCTCACCGACCAATTTCATCCCGACCAACCCCGTGCTCCAGCAGCGCATCCTCGAAACCGGAGGACAATGCCTTGTCGAGGGTGCGCGATTTTTTTGCGACGACCTGGAACGCCTGGTACGCGGGGAGCCCGCAGCGGGCACGGAGGCCTATCGGGTCGGCGAGAAGGTCGCAGCCACGGCTGGCAAGGTCGTGTTTCGCAACAGGGTCATGGAACTGATCCAATATGCGCCCGCAACCGAGACGGTGCGTCCGGAGCCGATACTGATCGTGCCGGCATGGATCATGAAATATTACATCCTCGACCTGTCGCCGGAAAATTCGCTCATCCGCTGGCTGGTCGGGCAGGGCTACACCGTGTTCTGCATCTCCTGGCACAATCCCGACAGCGCCGACCGCGATCTCGACATGGAGGATTATCGCCTGCTTGGGCCGATGGCCGCCGTGGATGTCATCCAGGTGATTACCGGCACCGAGAAGATCCACGCGGCCGGCTATTGTATCGGCGGCACGCTGCTCGCCATCACCGCGGCCGCGATGGCGCGCGATGAAGATGAGCGTCTGGCGAGCGTGACGCTGTTCGCCGCCCAGACCGAGTTCAGCGAGCCGGGCGAACTTGGTCTGTTCATCGACGAGGCGGAGATCAACCTGATCGATGCGATGATGTGGGCGCGCGGCTTTCTCGACAGCAGCCAGATGGGCGGCGCCTTCCAGATGCTGCGGTCCAACGATCTGCTCTGGTCGCGCATCCTCTCGACCTATCTCATGGGCGAGCGCGAGCCGATGACCGACCTCATGGCATGGAACGCCGACGGCACCCGCATGCCCTATGCCATGCACGCGCAATATCTTCGGCGCCTGTTCCTCGACAATGACCTGTCCGAAGGGCGCTACGAGGCCGGCGGCCACCCGGTCTCGCTCTCGGGGCTGCGCATGCCGATCTTCATGGTGGGCACGGAAACCGACCATGTCGCGCCGTGGCGCTCGACCCACAAGCTCCACATGCTGACGGGCGCGGAGATCCGCTTCGTGCTGACGAGCGGTGGCCACAATGCCGGGATCGTCTCCGAGCCCGGGCATCCTCATCGCCATTATCGCATCGCGACACGGATGCAGGATGGCCCGGCGCCAGGTCCCGATGCCTGGCTGGAGCGGGCCGAGCTGCGCGAAGGGTCGTGGTGGCCGGAATGGAGTTCATGGCTTGGATCGCACTCGGGCGAGGCGGCGGCCCCACCGGCGATGGGCGCGCCCGAACGGAACTATCCGCCGCTCGGTGATGCCCCCGGGCGCTACGTGCTGGAGCGCTGAGCCATGGCCGCCGCCAACCTCATCGAGAACCGCACGTTCGACGAGATCGCCGTCGGCGACACGGCCAGCCTCACCCGCACGCTGACCGCCGACGACATCCAGCTCTTCGCGGCGGTGTCAGGCGACGTGAATCCGGCGCATCTCGACCCTGTCTATGCCGAAACGGACATGTTCCACAGGGTCATCGCTCATGGCATGTGGGGCGCGGGGCTCATCTCGGCGATCCTGGGAACCGAGCTGCCAGGGCCCGGTGCGATCTATCTCGGCCAATCGCTTCGCTTCACCCGCCCGGTGGGCGTCGGCGACACCATCACGGCCTGCGTCACCGTCGCGCAGAAGCGCGCCGAGCATCATGTCATCGTTCTCGACTGCACCTGCGTGAACCAGAAGGGCGAGACCGTCATCAGCGGCCAGGCCGAGGTCAAGGCGCCCACCGAGAAAGTCAGCCGGCCCCGCATGCCGCTTCCCGACGTGCGGATCGCCAGCCACGACCGCTTCCGCCAGTTGATGGCGCGCGCCAAGGACGGATCTGCGTGCGTCACGGCCGTGGTCCATCCGTGCAGCGCCGACGCCATGCGCGCAGTGGCTGAGGCCGCCGACGCCGGCATCGTCGTTCCGATTCTCATCGGCCCTGCGGCGCGTATGACGAATGCGGCGAAGGACGCCGGTGTCGATATTGCGGCCTTCCGGGTGATCGACGTCCCGCACAGCCACGCCGCCGCCGCCGAAGCCGTCGCGCGCGTGCGGGCCGGCGAAGCCGCGCTGCTGATGAAGGGCTCGCTTCATACTGACGAGCTCATGGGCGCGGTCGTATCGTCCGACACGGGCCTTCGGACCGAACGCAGGATCAGCCACGCCTATGTGATGGACGTGCCCGGCTATCCGCGCCCGCTCATCATCACCGACGCCGCGATCAACATCGAGCCGACGCTTGAGGATAAGGCCGACATCGCGCGCAACGCGATCGACCTTGCCCATGTGATCAGGATCGAACAGCCCAGGGTCGCGATCCTCGCCGCCGTCGAAACGGTCAATCCGAAAATGCGCACCACATTGGATGCCGCGGCGCTCTGCAAGATGGCGGACCGGGGCCAGATCGAAGGCGCGCTGCTCGATGGCCCGCTCGCCCTCGATAATGCGATCAGCGAGGCGGCCGTGCGCGAGAAAAGTATCGTCTCGCCGGTCGCCGGCCAGGCGGACATCCTGCTGGTGCCCGATCTGGAGGCCGGCAACATGCTCGCAAAGCAGCTGACCTTCCTGGGCGGCGCCGATGCCGCAGGCGTGGTGCTCGGCGCGCGCGTTCCGATCATCCTCACCAGCCGGGCAGACAGCGTGCGCACGCGCCTCGCCTCCTGCGCGCTCGCGGTGCTGCTGGCGCGGGCTGCGACCAAGGCGGCTCCCGGCGTTGCGGGACAGCGCCGCGATGGCTGAAATCCTGTGCCTCAACGCCGGTTCGTCGAGCCTTAAGTTCGCGCTCTACGCCGAGCCGGGCACTGATGAGCCCTCTTTGCTGGCGAGCGGCAAGATCGAGAATATCGGCCTTGAGCCGCACCTGATCGCGCGCGATGCGAAGGGGGATGTCCTTGCCGAGCGGCGCTGGACGAAAGACGGCACGATCACGCACGAGACGCTGCTCGAGGATTTGCTGCGGGAGATCGAAGCCTCGGTCGGCGACGATCTGATCGCGGTCGGCCATCGGATCGTTCATGGCGGCACCGACTATTCAGCGCCGGCGCGGGTCGACGCGCCACTCCTCGCCGCGCTCGAGGCGCTTTGCCCACTGGCGCCATTGCATCAGCCCCATAATCTCGCCGCGGTCCGCGCCGTCTCCAGGCTGCGCCCCGCTGTGCTGCAAGTCGCCTGCTTCGACACCGGCTTCCATCATGGCCAGCCCCCGATCGCGACGCGCCTCGCGCTGCCGCGCGCGCTTGGCGAAGAGGGCATGCGGCGCTACGGTTTTCACGGCATCTCCTACGAATATATCGCGCGGCAGCTGCGTTCGATCGATCCCGATACAGGCGGTGGCCGCACGATCGCCGCGCATCTCGGCAACGGGGCCAGCCTTTGCGCGATGGCCGGGGGGCGCAGCATCGACACGACGATGGGGTTCACCGCGCTCGACGGGCTGGTGATGGGCACGCGCTGCGGCGCGCTCGACCCGGGCGCGGTGCTCTATCTTTTTCAGCAGAAGGGCATGACGGCGCGCGAAGTCGAGCATCTCCTCTACAGCGAGTCCGGCCTTTTGGGCGTGTCCGGCATCTCCAGCGACATGCGCGCGCTTCTCGGCAGCGAAACGCCCGCCGCTGGGGAAGCGATCGAGCTCTTCGTCTGGCAGATCGCGCGCCAGGCCGGCGCTCTCGCGTCCTCGCTCGGGGGTCTCGACACATTCGTGTTCACTGCCGGGATCGGCGAGAATTCGCCTGAAATTCGCGCCCGCGTCGCCGGTCGGCTCGGCTGGCTCGGCGTGGACCTCGACGCGGACGCGAACCTCCGAGGAGATGCAGTCATCAGCGCGCCGTCCAGCCGTGTCGCCGTCCGCGTCATCCCGACCGATGAGGAAAGGATGATCGCTATCCACACCGCCGATCTTCTGCGTGAGGAGCCGAAAGCATGAAACCTCTCGTCGATCTTACTGGCAAGCGCGGCCTGGTGATCGGTATCGCCAACGCGCATAGCATCGCGGCGGGTTGCGCCCAGGCCTTTCACGACTGTGGCGCGAGACTGGCGGCGACCTATCTCAACGGAAAGGCCGAGCCGTTCGTGGCGCCCGTCGCGGAGACCCTGGGAGTCGAATGGCTCGCCGCGTGCGATGTCCGGGTGCCGGGCGAACTGGAGGCCCTGTTCGAGCGGGTGAAGTCCGAATGGGGCGGCCTCGATTTCCTGCTTCACTCGATCGCTTTCGCGCCGAAGGAGGATTTGCACGGCCGCGTCGTCGACAGCTCGGCCGAAGGCTTCGCGCTGGCGATGGACGTCTCGTGCCACAGCTTCCTGCGCATGGCGCGTCTCGCCGAGCCGCTGATGTCGGATGGCGGCTGCCTGCTGTGCGTCACCTTCTACGGGTCGGAGCGGGTGGTCGAGCACTACAACCTGATGGGGCCGGTCAAAGCGGCCCTCGAAAGCGCGACCCGCTATGTCGCGGCTGAGCTTGGCCCCAAGGGCATTCGCGCCCATGCGATCTCGCCAGGCCCGATCGCGACCCGCGCTGCCAGCGGCATCGACCGCTTCGACGAGCTGCTCGAACGGGCCGCGGCGACGGTCCCGCAGCACCAGCTCGTGACCATCGAGGATGTCGGAGGGCTCGCCGCCTTTCTGGTGAGCGATGCCGGCCGCCATATCACCGGCATGATCATTCCGGTCGATGGCGGTCAGCACCTGCTCTGCTAGGGCGGCTCGCCGCGATCGGGGGCTATCCTATTTGTCGCTTGTGGCCTGCTTCTCGCCGTCGCCCGGGCTTTTCTGCCCGAACCATGGTCCGACAATGGCAGCAAAGGCATCCAGCGCCCCGGGAGCCGTCGGAGCGCTCGCGACGGCCTGCCAGGCCTGCTGCCATTCCTCGAACGCCGATCTTGTGCCGGCAATCATATGCTCGCGGACCGTGGCCATGTCCTCGAACAGTGCCCGCGGTCCGGCCGGGCTGACCGCGCCGGCGTCCGACGTCTTGTCCGTCGCGCCCGCAATCGAGGCACGCGCCTCTTCGGCGAAGCGGCCGGCGGCGCGGTTGCCGACCTCGAGCGACTCTTCGCCACCTTTCCGGGCGACTTCGGCGAGCTTCAGCATCAGGCCGACATTCGCTTTGGCGAGCGCGGCGAGTTGATCAACGGGATAGGGCATGAAACGGTGAACCTTTCTCTTCGCGTTTGAGCTCTGGCATATCGGGCATAGCGCCCTGGCCTGAGGCCCATCGCGTCGCGCCGCCGTTATTCGGCGAGGCTGAATCAGAGAGAATCGGTAACTCTACGTATGCCGAATCTGCGGCTTGCCTGCGACGCTCAGCCAATGCACTTTTGGCTTGTCGTCCATGTCGTGCCCGCGGGCAGCGACTTCTACCCGTCCCGTCATGATCGCGGCACGGTCGGGCATGATTATGGTCTGACCCGGCAACCGGCATGGGCGTGATACCGTCCATAGCCAGGCTCGGCCGGATTGCGGCGCTGCGCGGTCCCGTCCTCGACGTCGAGTTCGACGAAGGGCCGCTGCCCGCGGTCAATGAAGCGCTGCGCGTCGATGCGTCGTCAGGCCCGCTGGTCGCGGAAGTGCAGAGCCATATCGATGACCGCACCGTCCGCGCCGTCGCGCTTCAGCCGACCTCCGGTCTCGCTCGGAATGTCGGCGTGATGGCCTTGGGCGCCCCCATCGCGGTCCCGGTCGGAGACAAGGTTCTGGGGCGGCTCCTTACGCCGACCGGGCAGGTGGGTGACGGCGGCGCGCCGCTTGGGCCGGATGTCCCATTGAGGCCCATTCACCGCGCCCCCCCGCCGCTCGAAGACCAGAACGCGGCGACGGCGATGTTCGAGACTGGCATCAAGGTCATCGATCTGCTCGCGCCGCTCGCCCAGGGTGGCAAGGCGGCAATGTTCGGGGGCGCGGGGGTGGGGAAGACCGTGCTGGTGATGGAACTCATCAACGCGATGGTCGCGCGCTATGAAGGTGTTTCCGTCTTTGCCGGCATCGGCGAGCGATCGCGCGAGGGCCATGAGCTGCTCACGGACATGCGCGGCTCGGGCGTGATCGACAAGACCGTGCTCGTTTTCGGGCAGATGAACGAGCCGCCGGGCGCGCGCTGGCGGGTAGGGCTGACCGCGCTCACCATCGCCGAATATTTCCGCGACGAGCAGAAGCGCAATGTCCTGCTGCTCATGGATAATGTGTTCCGCTTCGTCCAGGCCGGCAGCGAAGTCTCCGGCCTGCTCGGACGCATGCCTTCACGCGTCGGCTACCAGCCGACGCTGGCCAGCGAAGTGGCCGCGCTGCAGGAGCGCATCGCCTCGGTGCATGGGGCGGCGGTGACCGCGATCGAGGCGGTCTATGTGCCCGCCGACGATTTCACCGACCCTGCGGTCACCGCCATCTCCGCCCATCTCGACAGTTCCATTCTGCTCTCGCGCGCCATGGCGGCCGAAGGCATCTATCCCGCGGTCGATCCGCTGGGATCGTCGTCGATCCTGCTCGATCCGCAGGTCGTGGGCGATCATCATTACGCGCTCGCCCAGCAGGTCCGGGAGACGATCGCGCATTATCGCGAGCTTCAGGACATCATCTCGCTGCTCGGTATCGAGGAGTTGGGCCGCGAGGATCGGCTGATCGTCGGCAGGGCGCGGCGGCTGCAGCGCTTCCTGACCCAGCCCTTCATGGTGACCCAGGCCTTCACCGGGCAAGCCGGCCGTTCTGTGGCGCTGGCCGATACGCTGCAGGGCGTCGCGGCCATCCTGGCCGGCGAGACCGACGACTGGCCCGAGAGCGCCTTCTACATGGTGGGCGATATTGAAGAGGCACGCTCTCGCGTGGGGGAGGGCGCATGAAGCTGCGGATCACCGATCCGACCGCGATCCTCGTCGACACGGACGTCAGGTCGGTTCGCGCCGAGGATGCCAGCGGCAGTTTCGGCATCCTGTCGGGCCACGCCGATTTCCTGACCGCGCTTGGCGTCTCGATCGTCTCCTGGCGGGGCCTCGATGGCGCTCCCGGCTATTGCGCGGTGCGCAACGGCATTCTGACCGTGAGCCACGGCACGGAGGTCGCGGTCGCGACGCGCGAAGGCCATGTCGGCGATGACCTCGGAACGCTCGAGCATGACGTGCTCGCGCGCTACCGCGAGCGCGACGAGGGCGAACGATCCGAACGGACCGCGTCGGCGAAGCTCAGGATGCAGGCGATCCGCCATATGGTCGAGGCCCTGCAGGGTGGTGGCCGGGAGCTTGGTCTGTGACCGCGGACAAGCCCGAGCAGCCGATCGTCGAAGCCATCCGGACCCGCGCGGAACGGCGGCGGCTTGCGCAGCGGCTTCCTTCCGTCGCCCGCAATCTCGGCCAGATCGGCGTGCTCGGCTGGCAGATCGTCCTGCCCGCGCTGGTCGGTCTCGCGATCGGCCGCTGGCTCGACCACCGGCTGGATAGCGGCATCTTCTGGACCGCGCCGCTCCTGCTCGTCGGGCTCGCCCTCGGCTGCTGGTCGGGCTGGCGCTGGATGCACCGGCAATGAGCCAGCTCTCCCCCATCCTGTTCCTGGCCCTCGGATTTGCGGTCGGCCTCGCCCATTTCGCGGCCATCGCCAGAGAAGCCGACCTCGTCACCCATGGCGGCCCGGCATCGCGCGCGATCCTGCTCAGGCTCGGGCGTCTCGCCGTCACTATTCTGGTTCTCGTCATCGCCAGCCGGCAAGGGTGGCCGGCGCTTCTTGCCGCTACAACCGGCTTCATGGGCGGGCGCCAGATCATGCTCCACCGGCTCGGAGGCGCCCGATGAAATTCGCGTCACCACTTGAAAGCCATGTGCTGTTCGCGATCGGTCCGGTGCCGATCAGCCAGCCGGTCGCCACGACCTGGGGCATCATGGCCTTCCTTACAATCGGAAGCTGGTTGCTGACCCGCCGCCTTGCGTTCCGCCCAACCCGAGCCCAAGCGGCGCTCGAGCTGGTCGTCGAGACCATCGCCGGCCAGATCCGCGAGACGATGGAGGCGGAGCCGCGGCGTTATCTGCCGCTGATCGGCACGCTGTTCCTGTTCCTGCTGGTCGCCAACTGGTCGTCGCTGATCCCCGGCGTCGAGCCGCCGACCGCGACCCTCGAAACCGACGCGGCGCTTGCGCTGATCGTCTTCGGCGCAACGCTCTGGTTCGGCGTCCGCGCGCTCGGGCCCAGGGCCTATCTCGCGACCTTCGCGCGCCCCTCGATCCTGCTCGCCCCGCTCAATATCGTCGAGCTCTTCACCCGCAGCTTCTCGCTGATGGTGCGCCTGTTCGGCAACGTCATGAGCGGCGTCTTCATGATCGGCGTCGTGCTGAGCCTCGCCGGGCTGCTCGTCCCGATCCCGCTCATGGCGCTCGAAATGCTGACCGGCGCGGTCCAGGCCTACATTTTCGGCGCGCTCGCCATGGTCTTTATCGGGAGCGCTATCAGCGAGAACGGCGCCCGCCCGCCATCCAAACAGGAGTCCCCCGCATGAACTGGATCCATCTCGCCAGCATCCTCGGCGCCGCTTTCGCGATCTCGATCGGCGCAATCGCCCCGGCGCTCGGGCAGGGCAGGGCCGTCGCCGCCGCGATGGACGCGATCGCGCGCCAGCCCGAAGCCGCCAACACCGTCTCGCGCACGCTGTTCGTGGGCCTCGCGATGATCGAGACGATGGCGATCTACTGCCTCGTGATCGCGCTGCTGCTGCTCTTCGCCAACCCGTTCGCCTGACATGCGGATCGACTGGTGGACGCTCGCGCTGCAGGCGGTCAATGTCCTCATCCTCGTGTGGCTGCTCGGACGCTTCCTGTTCCGTCCGGTGATGGATGCCATCGCTGCCCGCCAGGCATCGGCCCAGGCGCTGCTCGACGAAGCGCGGGAGGCAAAGGACCGGGCACAGGCCGAAGCGCAGGCGCTCAAGACGCAGAATGACGGCTTCGTCGCGGATGCGGCGGCTCGCCGCGCCGAGATCCGGACCGAGGCCGAAGCGGAGCGCCAGCGCCTCCTCGCGCAGGCCAGGCTCGAGGCGGACGCCGTCGTCGAGCAAGGCCATGCGGCGATCGATGCCGAACGCGGGCGGGTGGCGGCGCAGTGGCGGGAAAAGGCAGCGAACCTCGCCGCCTCGATGGCAGGCACGTTGCTCGCTCGTCTCCCGCCCGAGCAGACGGTGCAGGCCATGGTCGACGCGCTCAAGGCGCGGCTCGGGGACCTTTCCGAGGCGGATCGCCGCAGCCTGGCGGCCGCCGGGCCCGTCACCGTCGCGACGCCCGCGCCGCTGACGGCCGATCTGCAGACGCAGGTAGCGCGCGCGCTTGGCGAAATCCTGCCGGATACCGCGACCCCGATCTTCGCGGTCGATCCAGATCTCATCGCCGGCGCGGAGCTTCGCACGCCGCACGCCGTCGTGCGGAACAGCTGGCGCGCCGATCTCGACGCCATGGTGGAGAGCCTCAAGGAGGACGATCATGCCCGGATCGCCTGAAGACTGGCTGACGCAGGCCCAGAGCTGCATCGCGCGCGCCAATCTCGGGCCGCGTGTCGATGCAATTGGCCGGGTGGAATCGATCGGCGACGGCGTTGCCATGGTCTCGGGCCTTCCGGACGCCCGCCTCGACGAATTGCTGCATTTTGTCCGCGGCCAGACCGGGTTCGTCCACACGCTCGACCGGGACCGGATCGGCTGCGTGCTGCTCGACGATGCCGCCCAGGTGGAGGCCGGAGACACCGTAACCGGCTCGGGCGAGGTGGTGCGCGTGCCGGTTGGCGAGGCATTGCTTGGCCGCGTCGTGGATCCGCTCGGCCGTCCGCTCGATGGGGGCGCGCCGATCCGGGCCAAGCGCTTCGATCCTGTCGAACGGCCGGCGCCGGCGATCATCGAACGCGACCTCGTCGTCCAGCCGGTGCAGACCGGCACGCTCGCAATCGATGCGATGTTCGCCATCGGCCGGGGGCAGCGCGAACTCATTCTCGGCGACCGCGCCACAGGCAAGACGGCGCTCGCGGTCGACACGATCATCAACCAGCGCACCAGCGACATGATCTGCGTCTATGTCGCGATCGGCCAGAAAAGCTCGGCGGTCGCGCGCGTGGTCGACCAGGTGCGGCGGCATGGCGCGCCGGACCGCACCATCTTCGTCGTGGCGAGCCCCGCCGCGGCGCCGGGGCTGCAATGGATCGCGCCGTTCGCGGGCTTCACGATGGCCGAGTATTTTCGGGATGGTGGCGGCCATGCGGTGGTGGTGCTCGACGATCTCACCAAGCATGCCGCGACCCATCGCGAGATCGCCCTGCTGACCGGACAGCCGCCCGGGCGCGAGGCCTATCCCGGCGACGTCTTTTTCCTCCATTCCCGCCTGCTCGAACGTGCGGCGCGTCTCTCGACGGAGAAGGGGGGCGGTTCGCTCACGGCTCTGCCGATCGCGGAGACCGATGCCGGCAACGTCAGCGCCTATATCCCGACCAATCTGATCTCGATCACCGACGGTCAGATTATTCTCGACGCGAAGCTGTTCGCGCAGGGGCACAAGCCCGCCATCGATGTGGGCACGAGCGTGAGCCGGGTCGGCGGCAAGACGCAGCTTCGCGTCCTGCGCGACGCGAGCGGGACCATGCGCCTCGACTATGCGCAGTTCCTCGAGCTCGAGATGTTCACCCGCTTCGGCGAGCAGCCCGAGCCGCGTGTCCGCGCCCAGATCGAACGCGGCAAGCGCTTGCGCGCCTTGCTCGTGCAACCGCTGTCGAGTCCACTACGGGTCGTCGACCAGGTGGCGCTGGTCGTGGCGCTCGGCGAAGGGTTGCTCGATGGCATGGCGGTCTCGGAGATATCGTCGCTCCGCACGCGGCTGCCCGCCTGGATCGACGATCACGTCCCCGATCTATGCGCGCAGATCGAGCGGACTGGACAGATCGACACCGCGCAGCGGTCCGCTCTGATGACGACGGTGAAAGCGCTGATCGAAAGCCAGCCGGCCGGTTCTGCATCATGAGCGATCGCCTCGCCGAGATCGGCCAGCGGATCGAGACCGTCCGCCAGCTCGGTGCGGTGGTCAACGCCATGCAGGGCATCGCCGCGCAGCGGGCGCATCAGGCGCGCGCGCTGCTGCCTGCGGTGCGACGCTATGCGGAGACCGCCCGCACCGCCATTGGCCAGGCGCGCCGCCTTGACGAGCCACTGGCGCGTTTTCCGGCGCGGGCGGTCGGTGGTGCGAGAGGCGGCCTTATCCTGTTCGGTGCGGAGCAAGGCTTTGCCGGGGCCTTTCCGGAGCAGCTGCTCGACGGCGCCGCGGCCGACATGCAGGACAGGCATATTCTTCTGATTGGCGCGCGCACGGCCACGCTTGCGGCCGAGCGCGGTCTGCGCATCGCATGGAGCGCGAGCATGCCGAGCAAGGCCGATGCGCTGCCCGCACTCGCGACAAGCATCATCGACGCGCTGTACGACTATCTGGACGAGGTCGGCGCGGTGCCCATCACCATGGCTTATCCGGTCTGGAGCAGCGGCAAGGGCGTCTCGATCGTGCGCGCGAGCCTCCTGCCGCTCGACCTCGACACTTTCCCCGCGTCCACGGCGGATTTGCCGCCGCTCGTCAATATCAACGCGGCGGACCTTATCGGCGACCTGACCGCGGAATATGTCTTCGCCCACATCTGCGCGGCTGCGGTCGAGACGTTCGTCGCCGAGAATGAGGCACGGCTGCGCACCATGGCGACCGCCCGCAGCCACATCGATCGCAAGGGCGAGGCCCTGCGCCTCGAGGAGCGCCTCACGCGTCAGGATCAGATCACCAGTGAAGTCGTCGAACTGAGCGGCGGGCGACATCGGCGAGAATGAATGCAGGGCAGGCATTTCTGCTGTTCAGCAAGAAACCGCAGAACCGCCATTGTCGTCGGGATCAAGGATGGAGTTGAGCATGCACTATAGTAGCGGGAACTACGAAGCTTTCGTGCGGCCCCGCAAACCTGAGGGCGCTGACAGGAAGACGGCCTGGTTCGTCGGCTCGGGTCTTGCGGGACTGGCAGGCGCGGCGTTCCTGATCCGCGACGGCGGCGTCGCCGGCGAGCATATTACCATCCTTGAGGAGTTGCATATTCCCGGCGGCGCGCTCGACGGCCTCGACGTCCCCGAAAAGGGGTTCGTCATCCGCGGAGGGCGCGAGATGGAGGAGCATTTCGAATGCCTCTGGGATCTCTATCGCTCGATCCCGTCGCTGGAGATCGAGGATGCGAGTGTGCTCGACGAATTCTACCGGCTCAACAAGGACGATCCGAATTTCTCGCTGCAGCGCGTCACGCAGAACCAGGGCCAGGATGTGCCCGACAAGGCTTTGCTGACACTCGGCGATCGCGCGCGAAGAGATCTGATCTCCGTCTTCCTCGCGACGCGGGAGGAGATGGAGAACAAGCGGATCAACGAAGTCTTCGGCGATGATTTCCTCAGGAGCAACTTCTGGCTCTACTGGCGCACCATGTTCGCCTTCGAGGAATGGCATTCCGCGCTCGAGATGAAGCTCTATCTGCATCGCTTCATCCACCATATCGGCAGTCTGGCGGATTTTTCCTCGCTCAAGTTCAACCGCTACAACCAATATGAATCGATGGTCCTGCCGTTGGTCAAATGGTTGCAGGATCGCGGTGTGAGATTTCGCTACGGCGTCGAGGTCACCGACGTCGATTTCGACATCCAGCCCGGCCGCAAGCAGGCGACCCGGATTGCCTGGATCGAAAACGGCGTCGAAGGCGGCGTCGATCTCGGCGCCGATGATCTCGTCTTCATCACTATCGGATCGCTGACCGAAAATTCCGACAATGGCGATCATCATACACCGGCCAGGCTGAATGAGGGGCCGGCGCCGGCCTGGGACCTGTGGCGCCGGATCGCGGCCAAGGACCCGGCCTTTGGTCGTCCCGACGTGTTTGGATCCCATATCCCGGAAACCAAATGGGCGTCGGCGACCATCACCACGCTCGACGCGCGCATTCCGGCGTACATTCGCAAGATTGCCAAGCGCGATCCGTTCAGCGGCACGGTGGTGACCGGCGGCATCATCACGGTCAAGGACTCGAGCTGGCTGCTGAGCTGGACGGTGAGCCGGCAACCCCACTTCAGGAAACAGCCGAAGGACCAGATCGTCGCCTGGTTCTATGCCTTGTTCGTCGACCGACCCGGCGACTATGTGAAGAAGCCGATGCAGGACTGTACGGGCGAGGAGATCACGCAGGAATGGCTTTATCATCTCGGCGTGCCGGTCGAGGACATCCCCGGCCTCGCCGCGACGGGGGCGAAGACCGTGCCGGTGATGATGCCCTACATCACCGCCTTCTTCATGCCGCGCCAGGCCGGCGACCGGCCGGACGTGGTGCCCGAGGGCGCGGTCAACTTCGCCTTTGTCGGCCAGTTTGCCGAGTCGAAGCAGCGTGATTGTATCTTCACGACGGAATATTCGGTGCGCACGCCGATGGAGGCCGTCTACACGCTGATGAAGGTCGAACGCGGCGTGCCCGAAGTGTTCAACTCAACCTATGATATCCGCACGCTTCTGGCCGCAATCGGGCCGCTCAGGGATGGCAAAGGGATCGACATTCCCGGCCCGTCCTTCCTGCGCAAGCTGTTGATGACGAAGCTTGAAGGCACAGAGATCGCCCAGCTGTTGGAAGAGTTTCATCTCCTTTCGCGATAGCAATCAAGCGCGACCCTTCGCCTGGGCTCACGAAAATTCCGCCAAAAGCTGATGAACACCGTCGATGCATCCCAGCAGGCACTATGTCCGCGCCATCAGGTGACACGCAGAGATTCAACCGCAGCAGCCCTGGCCGCCTTTACCTACAGCGGCCTTCCCATTCCAGCCGCAAAGGCGATCCGCAAGGTTTCGGCAAGGGTACGGACTCCAAGCTTGGACATGATGCTCGCGCGATGGACTTCGACCGTCCGTGAAGAAATGCCCAGATCATAGGCGATGGTCTTGTTCGGAAGGCCTTGCGCAAGGCCTTCGAGAACATCCCGTTCGCGCGGTGTCAGTAGATCGACCTGTCGGCATGCCTCGGCTTCTTCGAGAGCGCGCCCCTCGGCCGTGTCGATGCGCGCGAACGCTCGGTCTATCGCATCGAGCAGCAGCGGCCGTTCGATAGGTTTGGCCAGGAAATCGACAGCACCCGCCTTCATCGCTTGGACAGCAAGCGCAATGTCTCCGTTGCCGGTCAGCATCACGACTGGCATGCTTATATCCATCTGCGTCAGCGCTGCCTGAACCTGTAGACCGTTCATGTCCGGCATGTGCATGTCGAGAACGATGCTACCTCTTTCAGCTTCATCTGCAATTTTCAGAAAGTCGACTCCCGAGCCATAGGTCTCGACGGCAAATCCCGCTGTCCTTAATGTGAATCCTACAGCTTTCCTGATTGTTTCTTCGTCATCAATGACATGAACGACGCGCTTGCTCTCCATGGCCCCCCGGACGTGTTGGCATTGCTGCGCACCCCAGCGGGCACAGCTTCAAAGGGGAGACCTTCTACGGGTAGGACCATGGTCCAAGGTCAAGGCCGAAATACCGCCGCATCACAACAGGCAAGGCAGGTGCTCGGCGAGAGGGGGGTAAGCGACCCGGCATCATGTGCCGAACTTTGCGAGATGACCGCTCTTGCGAACGGGGCGGCGCTCCCTCTGGTCTCCCGGCGGCAAGGCGCCGCAAGACGCTGCCGCCGGGAGTGGGCACGCCTCTTGGGGGATGAGCGCGCTGGTTGCTCCTAAGCTCGACGCGTCATGTTGTCATGGCAAGAAGCTGATAATCGCTATTCTGTGTCAGCAGCGCGCCGTAACGCCGATGTCCGGGGCGGATCGCAGCTCCGCTCGCGCGCCGCTACGGCACGGCGAATCCGATTCAGCACGAACCGGTGATCATAGGGTTTTGAGATCGAAGGCTGATCATCGCAGAGATCGCCCGCCTTCCGTGTCGCAGTTTCGATATTCCCGGCGAGGATGGCACCGATACCGGGTTGTTCCTGACGAACCAAGGATGCCAGGCCCGCGCCGCGCTCAGCGCGATCGAGCCAGCGCAGCGCTGCCATCACATCGTCGACCGGCACCGGGATGCTGGCGGGCGACGGAGGGCCGGTTGGCCCTCGACGGCGGAGCGATCGGACGCCCAGGATGCAAGGATGGCGGGCTTCACTTCGGGCTCAAGCTGCGGGTCCGAGCAACGATGAAGGGATCAAGGAAAGAGCGTGTGTGCGACATGACATATCCTCCTTTCCTGCCGCGACTTTCTCCGAAAGCGAAGTTCCCGGAAGATTGGTTCGGGCTCGTGTAGGGTCAATGGATGGGAATGCGCCCGGCGTTTGCCGGGCGTTCGTTTTCATCGTGCATTGAGCATTGAGTACTGAAGAACTGACGCGCAGCGCACCGTTCAAATTCCGTGACGAACGGCCTCCGCAATCGCCGGCATCACGTCGATATCATTAGAGGTATGCGCAACAGCGTTCGTGCTGACGATCCTCTCGACGAGCCCACCCAGGACTTGCGCTGCATCGCCGGCGAAAAGCGGATGCACGACCACGCAATCCGGTCGCGCGAACCCCATGCCGACCAGCTGGCGCGCCGCCTCGGCGAGGGTCCGGCCGGATGAGGCGATATCGTCGACCAGCACCGGCTGGCGATCGAGAAACGCTGGGGCATTCGGAATCGAGATGGTGACGTCACGGTCGCCGGACCGGATTTTCTCGCACACGAGAAACGGAGCATCGGCATCGGCCGCCACCTGCGAGACCCACTGTTCGCTTTCCAGGTCCGGACCGATGATCAGCGGACGAGCGACATTGCGCTTGATCCACGAGGCCAGAAGTGGCGCGGCATGAACAACCTGGGTCGGGATGCGGTAGATTTCCGACAACGCATGATAGCGATGGAGATGCGGATCGACCGTCACCAGCCAGTCGAGATGGCGGGACAGAATCGCGGCAAAGGTTCGCGACGTCACCGCCTCGCCGGCATGGAAGCGTATGTCCTGGCGCATGTAAGCGAGGTAGGGGGCGACGAGCCCGATCCTGCGAGCGCCCAGATCGCGCGCGGTGTCGGCTGCGAACAGCAGCGGCAACAGCTTGGCGTCCGGATGATCGAGACTCGACAGCAGGATGACCTCGCGGTCGCTGACGTCGCTTACGACCCTGAGATAGGTTTCCCCGTCAGGAAACTGACGATGCTCGATCGTGCCGACCTCTGCATCGAGCGCGGCGGATAGCGGCTGTGCCAGGGCCTCGCTGCCAGGCAGCGCGAACAGCACGGGACGGTTCATAGCGCTTCAATCCCGAAGATCGGCCCGTCGCTCACCGCATAGGCCGCCGCATAATCGAGCTCGCCCGGGCTCTCGGCATGAATGGTGCACAAGGGAGCCCCGGCATCCACCATCTGGTTCAGCCGACACTGCAGCGCGACGCCGGCGGCCTTGGCCATCGGCGCGCCGGCAAGCTTCGCGACCGTCGCGAGCTTGCGATTGTCGATACTCACCAGGCGGCCGCTATAGGGAGCGATCATATCCTGTTGGAACCGGGCGACCGGTGGAGCCCGCATGCCGCCCTGCGCTTCGCAGATACGTTGGAACTTGGCCCAGGCCCGGCCGCTTTCGAGGCACGCCCGCGCACGCGCATAGCCTTCGCCGGCCGGGGCTGCGTCCGCGAGCTCAAGCAGTCCTCCCGCCAGCTCGCAGGCCCGGTGGGCGAGATCCTCGGCGCCCGGCTGCCCCTGGAGCACGGCAAGGATATCCTGCGCCTCGAGCGCCGGACCGATGCCCCGTCCGATCGGCTCGGCGCCGGGGCCGCGCATCACGCGCGTGCGAAGCCCGAAGGCTTGGGCGACAGAGCTCAGCGCCCGCTCGAGCGTGTCGGCGGCATCGGCTCCGCGTACCTTGGCGGTCGGCCCGACCGGGATGTCGATGACCAGATGGGTCGCACCGGCCGCGATTTTCTTGGACAGCACCGAGGCGACCATCTGCCCGACGGCATCGATATCGAGCACCCGTTCCACGCCGATGATCACATCGTCGGCAGGGCTGAGGTTGACGGCGCCGCCCCAGGCGATGCAGCCGCCTTCGCGCTCGACCACCTTGCGGATTGCGGAAACGTCGAGGTCGACAGGTGCCAGCACCTCCATCGTGTCCGCCGTGCCGGCCGGCGAGGTGATCGCCCGCGACGATGTCTTGGGCATGATCAGGCCCTCCGCGGCCATGATCGAGACGATGATCGGCGTGGTGCGATTGCCCGGCAATCCACCGACGCTATGCTTGTCGACGATGACCGTTCCGGGCCACTGCAATCGCTCGCCGACATCGACCATCGCCCTGGTCAGGCTGATCGTTTCGTCCGTATCGAGCGGGACCGCTGAGCAGGCCGTGACGAATGCCGAGAGATGGACATCGCTATAGCGTCGCTCGGCGATGTCGGTGATGATCGCTGAAAAAGCCCCGTCACTGAGACGATTGCCATAGATACGCCGACGCACTTCGGCGAGCGAGGCGAGAGGCTGGGCGTGCGCGATCTCGACCGGATCGCCCTCGCTGACGCCGAGCCGCTGCCATGCGGATTCCGAGAGGCCGATCTCGCCGGGCGCTGGAGTCTCCGCGGAACTGTGCAGCAGCGAGACGACGATTTCCCGCCCGCCGGCGCGCAGCGCGACCTGCGCGCGGGACGCAAGACCTTCCGAGCGGCAGACGGGACAGTCGTGGCGCATGACCGCGATCAGATCGCTACCGGCACCCGACAGGCCGATGCGGCGTGCCCGCAGCGTCGTCGCGACAGACTCTGCTTCGGCGTTCTCGATGATCCCGGGCTTCACGCGAGCATGCCCCAGCTACCCAGCGCCGGTACGCTGCATGCCCAGCCCAGTTCCTCCGAGACACGCTTCGCCAGGACGTGGGCGCCGGTCGGCTCGCCATGGGTGACATAGACGTGGCGCGGGGCCTCGTGCAGCGAGCCGAGCCAGCGCATGAGCTCGTCGCTGTCGGCATGCGCCGAGAGCATCGTCAGGTTGGCGACCTCGGCTTCGACCGGGATATACTCGCCGTGGATCTTGATCGTCCGGGCGCCGCCGATCATGGCGGCGCCGCGGGTGCCCGCCGCCTGGAAGCCCGAGAAGAGGATGAGGTTCTTCCCATCCGGCGCGAAGCGCTTGAGATGGTGGAGCACGCGGCCGCCCGTTGCCATTCCGCTGGCCGAGATGATGACCTTTGGGGCGGGGTTGGCGGTGAGTTCCTTGGATTCCTCCACTTCGCGCACATAGTGCGCGACGCTGCACGCCGCTTCGCACTCGGCGCGGGCCAGGCGATGCTCGTCCATGAAATCGCACATCAGCCCGCTCGCGTTGATCGCCATCGGGCTGTCGAGGAAGATCGGGATGTCGCGGAGGCGTCCCTGCGCGCGCAGACGCGAGAAATGATAGAGAAGCGACTGGACCCGTCCCACGGCGAAGGCCGGGATCACCACCGTCCCTCCTCTCTCGACGCATCGTTCGACATGATCTCCAAGCGTCTTTGTCGGATCGACCTGCTCGTGGCGCCGATCGCCATAGGTCGATTCCACCAGGACATAGTCGGCGCGCGCGGGCGGCTCGGGATCTTTCATCACCGAATCGCCGTAACGGCCGATGTCGCCTGAGAAGAGGATTGTCCGCCCCTTCCAGTCGATCTCGATCGACGCCGCGCCGAGGATGTGGCCGGCGCGATGATAGCGCACCCTGATGCCGTCCGTGACTGCATGCCACGCTCCGAACTCGATCGGCCGGAAGAGCTGCAATGCCAGACGCGCGTCAGCCTGGGTGTAGAGCGGCAGCGCCGGCTGGTGCCTGGAGAAGCCGTGCCGGTTGGCGAACTCCGCATCCTTTTCCTGCAGATGACCGCTGTCGGGAAGAAGGAGCTCGCACAGGGCCGCGGTCGCCCGGGTGGCAAGGACGGTACCGTCCCAGCCCAGGCGCGCCATGCGCGGTAGCGCGCCCGAGTGATCGAGATGAGCGTGGGTCAGCAGGACTTGGCCGACATCGGCGACTTCGGGTGGAATTGGCGCCCAATTAAGGCGGCGCAGATCCCTGGGTCCTTGAAACAGGCCGGAATCGACAACGATCTGAGTTTCACCATCGTCCACCAGATAACGCGACCCTGTGACCGTTCCCGATGCGCCGAGAAAGGCGACGCCGAGACCATCGGCCGGGCGCTTGGCCAGATCGATCCTTGCTTCGCGCTCAAGGACGGTCACGCCGGACTGGTTGCGGGAATGGTGCCGTTTCTTTCTCTTGTGCATGGACGCGGGCCTGCCTCTCACGATTATGTTCGTGAGCGCAGCATTGGTTCGCGGACGCCGCACGCCTATACGCAAAAGCCGCAGCACGACTGCTGCTCCCCGGCAGCTGCGTCGCGCGAACGCCGGTGGCCGATCCGATCGATCACCTTACCCATGCTTGCGCGATGTCCGGCGGACTTCGGTCTCTACTTATACCTTGCTCCTTGGACTCGAGCCTATGCAGGCTGGACGTTGACTAGAAGAGAACGGCATATGGGCGAACATGACCATCGCATGCGCAAGCGCGGCAAGATCGTTCTGATCGGCTTCCTGCTCGTCGCCAGCTTCTTCCTCATTACCGAGCATACCGCGCACTTCCTGGGTGTGCTGCCCTATCTCATCCTGCTCGCCTGCCCGCTCATGCACCTGTTCATGCACCACGGCCAAGGTGGGCATCAGCATGGCCATGAGCCCGGCCAGGCACCCGCCGGCTTGCCGGCCAATCCCAACGGCCGCATCGAAGGAGAGTCGCGATGACGCACGCCGACTATGGCTATGGTCTGTGGGGGCTCGCGCTGGTCAATGCCGCCGTTTTCATCCTCTTTGCGTTCAGCTTCTTCAAGCCGGCAACGCGGCGCGACTGGCGCAGCTTCGGCGCGTTCAGTGCGTTCATCGTCGCGCTCTTCGCCGAAATGTATGGCTTCCCGCTCACCATCTTCCTGCTGTCGGGGTGGCTCCAGTCGCATTTCCCCGGCGTCGACTGGTGGAGCCACGATGCCGGCCACCTCCTGGAGATGATGTTCGGCTGGAGGGTCAACCCGCATTTTGGCCCGTTCCATCTTGCCAGCTTCGTGCTGATCGGCACGGGCTTCTGGCTGATCTCGGCCGGATGGGCGCCGCTTCACGCAGCCCAGCGCGTTCACAAGCTCGCGACGACGGGAATCTATGCCAGGGTCCGCCATCCGCAATATATCGGGTTCATCCTCGTGATGCTCGGTTTCCTGGTGCAATGGCCGACGTTACTTACGCTCGCCATGTTCCCCGTGCTGGTCGTGATGTACATCCGGCTAGCCCGGCATGAAGAGAAGGCGGCGCTCGCAGAATTCGGGAATGAGTATCGCGACTATATGGCACGAGTGCCAGCCTTCGTTCCCCGGCTAACGCCTCGGCCCGCGCGTCCTGTCCGTTCATCCACGCCCTTGGAGAGGCAAGGCGCGGCTCGATCGGGGGCGGAACAGGCTTTAGCCAAAAAGCACGATTGGCCGCGCCGAGGCTGAGGGGTTGGGCGTCGGGGTGCGTATTACATTCGAGCGATGGAGCTTACGCCGATCGCCATCGCATCACGGCACGTTGATTTGAGATGCGGCCCACGCTCGTTTCGGCGGATCGCACGGAGGGAAATCTGTTATGCCTTTCGATGCGACGTTGTTCATCAAAACTCGGATTGCGCCGGCCGTCGAAAGGTGCACCCGCGCCCCGAAACAGTCTGCCGTCAGCCGGATGAACACATGCCGAGGCGCCCTTAACCTCCGCTTGGAACTAACGCTCTCGCGGCTCGCACTCTCGTCTCAACACTTTTTCCGTAGCGGATAACCAGCCCCTCTGCCGCACCAGGATCGGGTGCTGCGGAAGATCTGGCGCAGTCCCGCCGCCTCCTTGATGTTAAGAGAGTAATTGGATGGGTATCGAGACACAGAGCCAAGTTCATCGATCAATAGACCCCGCTGCAGCCGACGCGATATTTCAAACCCTGAGCGCACGTTGGGTGTTGCACATCCTGGTAGCGCTGAGCAAAGACGATCTCCGCTTCACGTGCCTTCGCCGAGAGATACCGAGCATCAGCGCCAATGTGCTTACGGTCCGCCTGAGGGAACTGGAAGCGGCATGTCTGGTCTCGAGGACGACTTCGCCGCCACCGGATTCCTATCAACTTTACGGACTGGGGCCGTTGGCACATGGGTTGCGACCGGCGCTGCAACATCTGGAGCAATGGAGGATACAGCTCGGTGTATTCGGCAAGACCTAGAGCTCCGATGATTCCATCGTGGATCGGAGTCGATTGCCGCGCCTGCGGAATGCTCGCCGCCCGTCACTCAATGCTCGGGGAGAAGGACCGCCGCAACCTCGCGATAATCGACAGGGTGGATGCGGTCTTTTGATTGAAAGCGCGCAAGATCCAGGGTTTCATCGCCAAACGTCACCGCGATCGAGTTTATGAGATAGGCGCGCGTCCGTGAATATGGCAGGATCCAGATCGCTCGCTGGGTGGGAATATTTTGGCGAAGTCTGGTAAGTTTGAGTGCCAGCAGCCGGCTCGGCTCATCATTCGACCCGACAGCGAGCAGCGTGGTCCCGTAGAACTTGTTCGGGGTTCGCCAGGACAATATCTGGCTGACCGTCGCCCGCTCCTCGACCAGCTTATCACATTGCCCGGCATATCGGTCACCGATCGCCCGTGACATTCCGACACCGATGCTGTCGCCAATGATAAGGCACGCGAACATCGAACATCCTAATAAAGACAGGTTTCAGGGCCACCCGCCTCGCCCGTCATCGACCGTGCAAGTGAGCCAGCACCTCTTAGTCTTTCATGGGCAGAACGCGCGCTGCAAGCGCTGAAATATCGGCTTCCCCAAGAATGTAGGAGGCGCCCGTTTCGGAAAAGAATAGTTGTACGCGCTCTTCCTCTGCGGTGGGCGGGCAGATTGGCGCCGTAGAATGACTGTCACTCCAGGAAGCGTCGACAAACTGAACAAGCTCAGACCAGGCCTTGATACCGTCGTCGTGAATCGTGATGCGTTCCCGTCCACGAAATAGGATAACAAGCACTGATACCTGCATGATACCTTAACGGTTGATGTGTATGGTCGATGGCTTGGCACGGTCCTCAGGCTCCTGACCGTGGTAGGCCGAGTACAGGCCGAGATCGCCGAAAATCGTCTCCGATTTGGAGCGATGCTGCATTATCGGTCGCTTCCCCTCGTGAAGGGAAGGGTGTTTGTGAGCCATGGAAGATGGCGGGAACGAGACCATTCCGTCGAATGTTACAAGCAAAGCGGATGGAGATTTGTGGATCGTGGCACATCTTTCGGCCGTGGAACTTCACAACTGGATCGCGCTCTATGCGGCGGCAGGGGTCTGCTGCGCGCTCGGGATGATCATGTCCCTGGGGCTCATTCTCGTCCAACTTTACCGCGAGCAGGCGTGGGCAACGCTCACTACAGGGCGCGGCCTTCTCCTTTTCATCCCTAATACCTGGTGGCGATGGCAGAAGCTCTACCTGCTTTCGACCCCGGTAACGCTTGGAATTGTGGGCGCCTTCGCCACGACATTGGCCTGGACTTAGCGCCATGCAGTCTAGTTAAGTCGGTGCAGCGCTTCGGCGATGAGCCGCGCGACCTGATCATCCTCAACATCCCTCGGGGTGATCGGAAGGGCGGGGGCGATCTGCTCGAGTGCCCGCTGCGTAGCCGGCGTCGATCCGATGCCAGCGTTACGAGGCATTGCCTGGATCACAAGCTGTCGGATTTCGCCCGTCGCCTGCGAGCGCGCTTCTACAAGAAAATCCGGCCGACAGGCCCCGAGCGGGGTCAGACGATCAAAGATCGGCTTCTCGAGAGCCAGATCGACGCCTTCGCGTGCGAGAACGCGCCTTGAGCGGAGAAGCGCTTGCAGCACTGCCCGCTCGAAATTGCTCTCGACCGGTATGAACCGCACGCCCGAATAGATTGGTTGGGCATAGGCACGCAGGGGCGCATAGCCGTGAGCTTCTGGATACTGTCCTATTACAACAATGACGAGATACGGCCCCTGGATCGAATTGTCGCGCACCGAGGGCGACTGGACGCGATTCGCGACGTCGATCGGCTCCGAACCGGCCGGGAAGATTGTCGAGCCCTGAAATGCCTTGGCAAAGAGGGCCAGAAACCCTTGCGGAGCGTGTCCGCGTGGCCATCGACGGCCGAGTTCGCGAATGCCGGCAAGGGCCCTTCTGCTGTGCAGGGCGTCCCCATGTGTCCAGAGCACTCGTCCCAGCTCGATGCCTGGCGCCACCTCAATCTTTGCCGCCGCGCGCGTAAGCGCCCTGAATTCCTCGCCGATCGTCCGCTCGGCGGTATCCTCCGAATATGGCGCCACCAAGTGCAGGCTAGCATTGTTCATCAAGCGCCAGAGCAGTCTTGCCAGCCGCGGTATGGACGCGTTGCGCGTGCGATCGTCACTCGCGTCGTTATCGGGGCGCTGTGCCAGCTTCTCCGGCGCAGGGCGGAGCACCTCAAAATAGCCGACCGGGGGATCGGCCGGCGTCAGCGGGTTGCGGGTCTGGGTGATGCGGTTGGTGACTTGGTCGCGGAAGAAGGGGCAAGTGGCGACGTGCTCCGGTCGTTTGGCGCTGGTGAGGCGACGCAGATAATAGGTCTCGGCCTCCGATAGAAATGCCGGCGTAAGAACAGGCGGAGTGCAATCGACACCGAGACAGTCGCAGGCAAGCCATTTGCCGCCGATGCGCGCCTGCTGCACCAAGGTGATTCCAGCATCCTCATCTTGGCGTGAGCCTTCGCCGACATACCAGCGGATCAGCGCGGATTGAAGCGTTGGGGGCAAGGGAATACGGGCGCCACCGAGCCCGCTGCTGTGTCGGTCAATCAACCACATGAGGCTGCCAATCGAAGCATAGTCGATAAATGCTTTCCCAGCTCGGCTCGGTTGACAACAAGAAACGGTTCGATCTCCACTTCGGTGATTGGTCAATCGGAGGTCGTTATGAGAGCGATACTGCTAATAAGCGCTGCCCTGATCAGCGGATCGTGCGCGACGGAAGCGGGTGCGCGTCCAAGCGAAAAATCCTCGAGAACGGCCCAAGTCATCGTGATGTCGACGGCGGCGGCGCCTACCAAGCGCCAAGGCGGGATCCCGCTGACGACCGGGACAGATCCGGATGGCGGCGAGCTCGTCCAGACGCTGGCTTCGGCACCGCTTCCTCCCGCGTTTAAAACGCATGATCTGAGCCGGCGCTGGGTAGCCTTTGAAATGGCCAGCAGCTTTGCTGCATCCGCTTTGCCGGTCGCAACCGAGACAAGGGATTTAGATCCATTCGCGCATGTCGGCGTCGCCACGATCCCAACCGATTCCGGCTTGTCGGCGGCTCCGATTGCCATCCCACAATGGATGAACGGGGGGGCGGCATTTGCGACCGCCCCCCGACGCATTTCGGCTCGCTGTCCCGCGTACGGCTATCAACCTGCCGGGTTTCTCGATGCAGGCACCGAGCTGAGACGGTCCGGCTACTATGGGATGATGAGCAGCATCGCCTGTGAATATGGAATACCGGTCGGCCTGTTCGACGCGATGATCATCAGAGAAAGCCGGTACGACGCGGGCGTCTTTTCCCCAAAAAGGGCATTTGGGCTGACACAGCTCATGCCCGACACTGCGGCGGGGCTTGGCGTGAATCGCTATGATGTCGAGCAAAATCTCCGCGGTGGCGCTCTCTATCTGCGTCAGCAACTCGACAGGTTCGGACAGGTGCATCTGGCGCTGGCGGCCTATAACGCCGGTCCGGGGCGGATCAGGAACGGAGCCTTGCCCAGGATCGCCGAGACACAGGCCTACGTCGAAAACGTCCTGCTTAACTGGCGCCGCTTGCTGGGATTCACGCCACCGAATTTGTCCCAGGACGTGAGGGCTTTGTCGGTCTTGCAAAGGCCGACGATAGCCCGAGCGGCGACGGTCACGTCATATTAGGGAGCAGCGGCTCAAACAAGTCCGTCGCCATTGCCGACATCCAGAGCAGAAGGCTCAGCGTTGATATGTGGGCAAGATGAGCGCGTCTCGCCATGACGGCACCCACCTCTTTGACCAGTTTCTCCACAACGGCCTGCCGCAGCGGGCCAGCCCATTCCTTGCGCACTTCGGTCCCGTCCATGCCCTCTATCTCGTCGAGCGCAGCCACCAGCATCGACGGCAGACCCTCGAAGAGTTCCGCGAGCATCGCGATTGATGTCTGGAAACGCTCGTCAAGGAAGAGCTTTGGATTGCGATAGGTCTCTACGGCGATGATGGCTTGGATGATATTGATGTCCAGCGCGTCGAGGATCTGCTGGAATTCAAATAGATACATGGCTGCCCGTTTGGCGGGATCATGATGAAGCAACAGTCCTAAGCGGGTCTTGCTGATACCTGTCTTGAGCGCCAGCTTACGCTGTCCGATGCCATGCTCCGACATCGCTTCAAGGATCAGCGGGATGAAGTCCCGCTGATCGGCGCCGGCTGAACAACAGCCTTCGTCCGAGGCCTCGATATGGGCAAAGGATGACAAATTACCGTCTCCTGTTGCACGTTCGGTATGAAACGAAACACAGGGGCAGCTACTAATCAACCCTCGGCATGGATGTGCGGTTACGATCAGCGTGGCCGTTAACTATCTGAATGGGACCACGTTATCTGGCGGATCGTCGTCGCCGGCGGGCTGTGAGGAGGAGACGCAAGCGGAACTATCCAGCCCAATTCTCTGAAGTATTTTCGCCGCCTTCTGATCGACAATGTAAAGAAACAGCATGATCGAGAGGGTGTCGCCCAAGCTGATCTCAGAGCCTAAGCCCTCCGAAATAAGACGTTTTGCTGCATCGAGGCTGTCTGCGCTCGACTTCGTGATTGTGAGATCGATGCGGATATCACCGGTAGTGGGTATTGCCGACAGATGATCGCGAATTGTCCTCGGATCGTGGGACTCCAGCGCACAAGGTAAGTGGACACGCGCCGCCAACAGGCTCTCAAGGGTCTGGTAGCATCGGGTCTCGTTCGAGCGGAGGCGCAGGCTCTCCGTCGTCAGATTGAACAGGTGCTCCGAAATGTTGAGCGCGAGCGTGCACTGATCTCCCGTCATCGAACCTGCACCAGGCTGTCCTTCATCAGCATGTCTTGAGTGCTCATATCGTCGACAAGAATTCTGCCCGGCCGACGGGAATTCACCGACTCCGGTTAGCGAATCTAACCTGAGCCATCGATGACGGCAATTATCAGCGCATATGCCGACTCGGGAAGTGGCCTGCCCCGGAAAAGGGGGCGGCTTGCCCCGACGTCTGGGGCATTGTGCCCCGCAGGCAGGGGCATGCCGCCCCGCAAGGCGGGGCGCCTCCTTGAACCGTTCAAGATTCTTTCGCGAGTCGAACATGGTTGGGGGGAAGTTCGTTGCCGCCCGCCGTTTGACCTGACCACCTTTTGATTGGGCGCGGATCAGTCGCGTTCCGTTTGAAGGGAAACTCTCATGCAGACTGTCCTCAAGTACAGCGGTCGTGCGGAGCTGGCGGTTCTCGCCCTCATCGCACTGGTGATCGCGCTGCTTCTTCTTGCCGGACCGGCCTTCGCCGGTGCCGACACCACGTTCGATACCGCCCTGACGAAGTTCACCGACTTCCTCGAAGGGTCGGGCGGCAAGATCATTACCGTCCTGTCGCTCGCCGGCGGCATCGTCGCGCTGGCATCGGGCCGCTTCTCGATGGGCCAGATCGCAATTCCGGTCGGCGTCGGTGTGGGCGCCGGGACCGGCATTCCGATCGTCACTTCCACCGTCACCGCAACGATCTGAACAGTCCAAGGGGCGGCCGGAATAGCAGATTCGGTCGGCCTGCGGGGGAGGGTGGTGTTATGGCCGCGGACAAGTACGTCATTCCGTCTCATCTGGATGATCCTGAGCTAATCGGGCTGTGGACGCTGGATGAGTTCCTGGCGATGGTGATTCCATTCGTCTGGGGTATCCTGTCTCAGCATATCCTTATCGGCATGTTGCTTGCGGGCGCTGGCTGGTGGGGACTGAAGAAGGCTAAGGCAGGGCGGGCGACCTCCTGGCTGCTGCACATGGCCTATTGGCATCTTCCGGCCGGCTTCACCGGCATGAAGGCCACGCCACCCTCCTATCTCCGGTTGATGGCGGGTTGAGATGGAGATTTCCTACACCCACGCCCAAAGCCAGCGAATCCTCAAACAGCGCAATATGCTGGTGGTCATTGCCGGCATCCTGGGTGCCCTTTGCGCGATCTTGGCGCTCATCACAGCTACTCGCGACCGTGAGGTGGTCCTTCAGCCAATTCTTGGATCCCCGCTGGTCGTGAACAGCGCCGGCGTGAGCCGAGAATATCTTGAACTGGTGACGCGCGACACGGCCGTGCTGACGCTCGACCGCAGCCCGGCGAATCTCGAATACTGGATGAAATCGGTCCTCGATATCACCGCGCCTAGCGCGCAGGGGAAGATCCGCGCCGACCTCATGAAGATCGTGAACGAACAGCGCGGATCATCGATCGCGCAGTTCTTCACCATCCAGCAGATGGAAATCGACCCGAAGAACCTGTGGTCGACCGTTACGGGCGATCTCCACACGATCGTCGGCAACAAGGTCGTCGCCAACGAACGTCGAACCTTCCGCTTCGATTGGCAATACTCCGGCCTGTCGCTGAAGCTTGTCGGCTTCGGAATGGTGACGACCGGCAAGGAAAAGGATCAGTGATGTCGGTCTATGCGATCGGCAGCGCCGCAGTCGGCGTTGTCTTCCTCTCCCGCGTCTACTGCGTGTTGAGCCGTTGCTTGGGCGCCGGGCTGGTGGCGTTGAGCTTCGTCCTGCTCGCCTCGCCGGCATGGGCGGATCAGACCGTCATGGCGGCGGATGGCAGCCAGGTGGACTGTGCCGCCTCGGCGAAGGATCTCACCAGGATCAGCCTTGTCGAAGACGAATTCGCATCGGTCTCGAAAATTTCGACAGGCAACCCGCAGGACGACTTCTCGGTCGTGAACGAGCCCGTGCGCGGAGATATCTACCTGTCTGTGCCCGATGGCTTCACCCGTCCGGCGCTCTCCTTCTTCGCCACGAGCAAGCGCGGCTATGTCTACAAGATCGTCTGCCGGATAGCTGGCGATCAGGCGGTGCAGCTGTTCATCTCGAACCCCGCGATCGCCAAAGCGAAGTCCGACGAGAATGGCACGCCAGAGGTGGCGGTCGCCGCCAACCCGCAGGAGGCCGCCGTCGAGCTCGTCCAGGCCATGTATTCGAACAGTGTCGCCGACGGCTACCAAATGCGCCAGCGCACGCTGCGGCCGGTCTACGTTGGCAACCTCAAGGTCCAAATGATCGCTGAATATCGGGGGTCGGCTCTGACCGGGCGGGTGCTGCGCATCGAGAACCGCGGCCCTGAACCCATCACGTTGAGCGAGGCGACGGTCGCGCCGACCAGTGCGCTCGCCGTCTCGATCGCCGAGCCGAAGCTCGATCCTGGGAAGGTCACGACGGCCTATCTCGTCTCACAAACCGGGAGGCAGTGACATGGCCTGGACCGATTTCCTCAAGCGCAAGCGCGAGCCCCTCGATGGTGGTGATGAGAATCCGGAGGGGGTTTCGCCGATCGCGGCCGATCTCTCTGCGAACGAAAGCGTGCGGAAGAAACAGCGGATGCTTCTCGCCGGCGTAGCCGGGGTCGGGCTCGTTGCATCATCCTTCTGGATCTTCGGGGACGACGACAAATCGAACAGCGCCGACAGCGACGAGACGGCCAAGGTCCAGGTGTCAACCAAGGACATGGTCAACAAGAACCTCAACCAGCAGGAGTGGATGGCGCTCTCTGAGAACCAGATGCAATCGGTCGAGAACCAGCTGAAATCAGTCAACGGCCAGCAGCAGCGTATGGATCAGCTCTCGCAGCAGATCGAGCTGTTGAAGGGCGAAAACCAAGCTATGCGCGCGGATGGCTCCCGCGTTCTTTCTGCCTACCAGCAAGAGAATGAAGCGCTGCGTCGGGAAGTTGCCGCCGCTCGCACTGCGCCGCCTCCCGCGCCCGGGCCCAGCGCGATGTACGGACCAGGCGGAACGCAGGCCTATCAACGTCCGGATAGCCCAGGCGCCCCTGGTGCCGGTCGCGCGATGCCGATGGCGGCCAGCGCGGAGGTAAAGTTGGTGAGCTTCCAGACGGCCGACACAGGCAATGCGACCCGTGTGGCAAAGGGAACGACGACGTTCAGCGACAGCATCAACTATTTGCCGCCGAACAGCTTCGCGAGCGCCAAGGTGATCGTTGGGGTCGATGCAAGCGCGGGGGTGAACAGCCAGACCGATCCGCTGCCGGTGGTGCTGCGCGTCACTGGCCCGGCGCGCTCAGTCTATCAGAACGGTCGGCTCCTCACGACGAAGATCGAAGGCTGTCTCGTCAACGGCGCCGCGCGCGGCGAACTTTCGAGCGAGAAGGTCTACGTCAAGCTGCAAAAAATGACCTGCCCCCAGCCTGGTGGGCGCTACGCGGTCTCGGAGGTGAAAGGCTTCATCGCGTTCGGAGGCAAGACCGGCGTGCGCGGCCGGGTAGTGAGCCGCGAAGGATCACTGGCGATGCAAGCCTTCCTGGCCGGTCTGGTCAGTGGCGGCGGCAATGCGCTCAACACTGCCTTCAATCAGCCGCTCGCAAGTATCAGCACCGACGGAGAAGGGGGCCTCAATCGCACGCCGAACTTCGGCAGCGTGGGTTTGCGCGCGCTCGGCGGCGGCGCCGCTGAGTCCGGCAAGGACGTCTCGAAATATCTGATCGAGCGCGCTGAGCAATATCAACCCGTCATCGAGATGCCGACCGGCATCGACGTGGAAATTGTCTTCTTGGAGGGTGTCTATGTCCGCAACTGATCGTTTGCGAAAGCTCCGCGCGCTCGCGCGTCCAGCCCCAGTCGTGGCGGCGATAGGCGCACTCTGCATCGCCGGAATTGCCCTTGCAGCTGACGTGGCCGGCAAGGACGAAGCCAAGGTCAGCCTTCTCCTCAAAACGAGGCTTCCCAAGACCCCGCTTACGAAGGTTGACTGCGAGAAGATCGACGGCCTGTGCGAGGTAACGGCCGGCGCAAATCTCTTCTACGTCAATCATGGTGCGCGATATCTGATCATCGGCCGTGTCTACGATATGGAGACGCGCCAGGACCTGACAGCGGCCCGGCTGCTGGAAATCAACCCGGATATGCTTGTGGGAGGGGCCGCCAAGGCGAACGCCGTGGCCGCCGAAGGGGGAGAAGCCGACGGGGCGACGACGCCTGTCGGTAAACCAGGGAAAGTGACCGCGCCGGTGCGGCCGGTTGTTCTGAACCTGTCGGGTCTTCCGTCTGATGGCGCGATCGTCTGGGGCAATCGCACCGCGAAGCAAAGCGTCACGATCTTCACCGATTTTCGCTGCGGCTATTGCAGGGCGCTGACGAACGTGTTGCGCGGCATGGATGTGAAGGTCGTCGAGCGGCCGATCTCCGTTCTTGGCAGCCGGGATATCGCGGATCGTGTCTATTGCTCGAAGAATCAGGAGCAGGCGCTGCACGCCGCCTATGCCGGTGAGCCGTTCAAGGGGCCGACGGCGTGTGACACCAAGGGACTCGACGCCAATGAACGGTTCGCACGCGAGCATGGACTCAACGCGACGCCGATCATCGTTCGAGGCGATGGTGCCGTGCTTGAGGGGTATCGGCCAAAGGAATTCCTCGAAGCCTGGCTGCGGGGAGGCCAGTCGTGAAGGCGGTGCGGCTCGATCGGGCACCGTTGCTTCGCGGCTCGACAGCACTAGCGGCGCTCAGCCTTCTAGGAGGATGTGCGACCTTCGGCAGCAATGTGAAGGGGAGCTTCTCGTGCGCCGCGCCGGACGGTATCTGCGCACCGTCAGCTTCGATCGACGACCGGGCGCTGGCCATGATCGCGGAGCAGGGTGCAGTTGGCGACCCCTCGCCAGCGAGCGGGCCGCCCCGCCGCCTCTCGTCAAAGCCGTCCCGCACAGCGTCGTCCAGTCACGTAATTCCGGTCTCGCCACTCGATGCTCGCCGCACGCAAGAGCGCGTGCTGCGCATCATTTTCCAACCCTATATCGATGAGCGTGGTCGGCTCCATGAGGCGAGCGCGATCCATGCGGTGGTCCAGAGCGGAGAGTGGCAGCAGCAGGTGCTGGCCGACGCGACATCGATCCCGGATCGCAACGCCATCGCGGCTGGCCCGCAACCGGAATCGCTCGCCGATGCCGTAGATCGCGCAGACCTCGCGACGATCGAGGCCGGGGGCATGGATCCCAATCTTCCCGATCCTGCGGTCGTCGCCGCGGCGCGCGCTCGGCGCATCGACCCGGTCAAAGCGATCCAGAACGACGTTGCGGCCCGCCTAGCCCCCAAGGCGGGCCGCACACCAACGCCCATCCCAAGGGAGATCGGCAAGAGGCAAGCGGAGACCCGAAGTGTCGATGGAGCGGCGCAAGCGATCCCAGCCTCTAAGCTGAAAGTCGACGGTTCGTCGACGCCGCCTGTATCCGACGCCGCCGCCGTACCTGTATCCGCTCCGAAGACGACGGTCGGCGCTGAAGCGCTGTCCCGGATCAAGGCCTCTCCGGCATTCCACGAACGGGCTGCCCAAGCGGAGAGCGACGCGCGAGCTGCCGGTCAAACCGGCGGCGTTCCTGCAACGAACGTCAAGGCGCAGCCGACAATCGGCGCGGCGGGTTTCCCTGCCGTGGTGCCGGAGGATAAATGAAATGGCACGCGGCTTTCTGGATGAGCTGTTGTCGGGCATCTTCGGAGACACCAAGCGGCCCGACGTGCAGCGTCCGGACCTCTCAATCCCGATGCTGGCGCACTGGCTGCCTTATCGCAGCTATGATCCCAAGACGGGAATCTTCTATAACAGCGCGTCACGGGGTTTCGTCATCGAAGCCGCGCCACTCGTGGGAGCCGACGAGCGCACCGGCGAGATCCTGTCGCAATTTATGTCCGAAGGCGTCCCGGCGCCTGGATGTCTTCAAATCCATCAATGGATGTCGCCGCGCATAGGAGAGCGCCTGTCCAAGTGGTATGTCCCGCGCTACTCGGCGCGCGGCGTCTATGAACGGATGGCAAAGCATCGGGTCGATTTTCTCACGGATGGCGTCTGGGAATCGCTCTCGGCCGATGCACCCTTCTGCCTGCGCAATCACCGCGTCGCGATCTCCTATTCAACCCCGGAATCATCCTCCATAACGGTCGAACAGATCGTCTCGCTGATGGACGGGCTGATTTCCGCGCTCCAGTCGGTGAACGTCGCGGCGCGCAGGATGGATCCCGTAGCCCTTATCGGGTGGATCGACGACATTACTTCTCCAACGACAGCGGCCGGCGAGGACGCCGTCAGCTACAACCCCCTCGATCCCATCGCCGATCAGGCAATCCGCCGAGACATCGAACTGCATATCGAGCCGGACCGGATGCTGCTGCGGACCGAGCGCTTTCGGCCGACGGGCAAGACGTTGAAGGGCGCGCCGGAGATCGGTGAGATTTATCCGGACGTGTTCGACGTGCGCTCCTTCTCGGTGCGCAATCTCCCGAGCCGTTGGGCGCCGTGGGATGTGACGCGGCTGATCGGCGACATGTTCACCGACAAGCTGCGCATGCCCTGTCCGGTCGCGACCAATCTTTGCATCGAGTTTCCCGACCAGCAGGCCTCAACCAACAAGGCCAGCTACAAGTTCATGCGCACCACCAGCCTGGCCGATTCCAAGTCGTCGCGATTTCTGCCTCAACTCCGCGAACAGTCGCAGGAATGGCGCTACGTCAACGAGGAAATTCGACAAGGCCGCAAGCTCGTGCGCGTATTCTTCAGCGCCACGTCATTCTCGCCCAAAGGGCAGGGCGACAGCAACGAGCGCGTCCTGAAATCGATCTACCGAGCCGCAGGCTGGGACCTGCTCGATGATCGATATCTCCAAGTCATGGGTCTGCTTTGCGCGATGCCGATGACGATGGCGAATGGTCTGTCGAAAGATCTTGAACGCATGAAGCGGATGCGCACCCTGCTCACGACGACGGCCGCCAATCTTGCGCCGCTGCAGGGCGAGTATCTCGGCGGAACCATACCGCATTTGCTACTCATCGGCCGCCGCGGCCAGCCCTTCTTCTGGAGCCCATTCGAAAACAGCGCGGGCAACCACAACGTCGCGGTGTTCGGCAAGTCGGGATCCGGCAAGTCGGTGGCGTTGCAGGAGCTTTGCGGCTCATTGTGCGGCGCCGGGGCGCGCGTGGTAGTGATCGACGACGGACGGTCGTTCGAGCATTCGGCGAAGTTGCAAGGCGGCGCTTTTGTCGAGTTCACCATGAGCTCGGGCTTCTGCCTGAATCCGTTTTCAATGATCGACGAAACGCAGGCTGTCGAAGACGAGGATTATCTTCTCGACTGCATGGCGATGCTGAAAGCGATCATCAACCAGATGTCGCGGCATATAAATCTACTCGACGATACGGAACGTGGCCTGATCGACGGAGCGGTGAATCAGGTCTGGGAAGCGCACGGAAGCCGTGGCTCGATCGATCTGGTAATCGAGGCGCTCGAGGCGACAGGGAACGGGCTCGCGGTCAATCTCGCGATCGCGATGCGACCCTTCTCATCCGGCGGAACTTATGGCCGCTTTTTCCAGGGAGAGGTTTCGTTCGAGCTTAAATCTCAGCTCACCGTCTTCGAATTATCCGACCTGTCCGCGCGTGAGGAACTGCGCAGCGTTGTCCTCACGGCGATCATGTTCATGTCGCAGCAGATGATGCGCAAGCTCGATCGCTCGATTCCAAAGGCGCTGCTTCTCGATGAAGCGTGGCAAATGCTCCGTGGGGGTGCGATGGCCGATTTCATCGAGACCTATGCGCGCACATGCCGGAAATATGGCGCCTCCCTCGTCACGGCGACGCAGTCGCTGAACGACTACTACAAATCGGCCGGTTCGATAGCCGCGCTCGAAAACTCCGACTGGTTCGTGATCCTTCAGCAGAAACCGGAGACAATCGCGGACTTCAAGAAGCACGATCGTTTCGAAATGGACGATTATACGGACGCCCTGCTTCGTTCACTGAAGCGTAACGGCTTCGAATATTCCGACATCATGATCAAAGGGCCTGATACCTTGGCTGTTGGCCGTCTGGTGCTGGATCCTTATTCGGCGACCCTCTTCTCTTCGAGCCCCAAAACCTTCGCCGCGATCGACGCGCTCATCGCGGAAGGTTTGAGCATCGATGAGGCGATCGAGCGGATCGCCTTCCCCGACAATCCTGAAAAATGGGTGAGCAGCCTCGTCCCGGCGGACGAGGCTGCCATCGCGGCGGAGTAGCGACGATGGCAGCACGCCCGGACAGCGGAACACATCGACGGATCGTTGGCTTCACCCGGCGCGAATGGCAGAGCACGCTCTATTTCCTGCTGCATGGTCTCGGGTTCCTGGCTTCCACGTTGCTGATCACCTGGGGGCTGTTCTGCCTCTTCTTCCTCGCGATCGGCGGCTTCTCGTTCGATGGCTTCGTCCACCAGCTGAACAATTTCACGACGCGCTACGTCGCCGCCGATCCGGCTCGGACCGGCGCTTTCCTTAACATGTTCGCGATTGCGCACATGATCCTGTCCACCGCCGTCATCGCCTTTCGCGCCGATCGCATCCTGCCTCCGCGCGATGAAGAGGGAGCCTCGCGTCATGGCTGAACAACCTCAACTCGACTTTCCCGTTCCACCCTCTGCGCCTGACGTTCGTGAAGCGAAGCGCAAGATCGGGTTCGGCGGGTTCACTCGCGGCCAGATCTTTCTCGGGCTGGTGCTGGTTGCGACCATCGTCTGGGGGATGTGGGTGACCCGCGCACTAACCCAGTCGAAACAGGAACATATCGTCTCAGCGCGACTTTCGTCGCTGGTGGGCGACTATGTCGAAGCCCAGCGCTACTCGGGTTCGCCGCCCGATCGCGTGCGGGCCGAGATGCAGGCGTTCATGTCATCGCTCGACACCGAGCTGCAGCGTCGTAGCCAAAGCGGTCAGATTGTCCTTGTTGGTGAAGCGGTGCTCACCAAGAACGTGCCGGATATCACCGATAGCCTGAAGAAGGCCGTCTTCGCTGCCGGAGTGCCCGAGCCCAAACGCCTTTCGGTCGAAGAGTTGCAGCGGATGCAGGAGCTGGCAGCAGCGCAGTCCGCAGTGGCAGCATCGCGAGCAGCACCACTGGCGACGCCGGGCGCCGCTGTCGATCCCATGGCTGGTGTAGCGGGCATCGGGCCGCTGGCACCGGTGGCGCCCAATGCACCGTCGCAGCGGGTTCCCGCGCAAGTGTCCGGCGCATCGGTCTCGACCTTCGGAGGTCCCGATGGCAACGGCGGCCAATGAAATCGAGCCCCTGCGCTGGCGGCCGCGGAAGCGTTTATGGGGGGCGCTGGCGGCAGCTGTAATCGGCACCGTCGTGTTTGGTGCGATCAGCGGATGGCGCGACGACCACGTCCTTCTCGTAAATGTAACGGACTCGCTGCCGAACTGGGCGTTTCTCATCCACCGCAAGCAGGTCCCGGCGCGGGGACAGTTCGTCTTCTTCGATCCGCCCCACACCAATCTCGTGCGCCGGCATTTCGGTGCCAAGCCGCAGATGTTCGGTAAAATCGTCTATGGCATGCCGGGCGACGTCGTCGCACACAACGGTTCGGTCGTGACGATCAACGGCAAACCCGTCGGTCGCATGAAGCCGCAGACCAGGGATGGCGAGCCGCTCACGGTAGGCGCCGTCGGCGCTATCCCTGCGGGTTGCTATTATGTCGGCTCGCCCCACCCCGATGGCTTCGACAGCCGGTACGCCGACATTGGCTTCGTCTGCGCGCGCCAGATCATTGGCATTGGGAAGGCTATCCTATGAAGCAGATTCTTGCTGGTGTGGCGGCGGCCGCCATCCTTATCACGGGGGTCGCTTTCGGCATTCCGGTCCGCACCGAGGCGCGTGACTATGGCCAGACCGGTCAGGCCTTTCCTGTGATCGAGCCGGACCTGCTGGCGACGATCGAGACCAGGCTGAAGCGCGCGGAAGCGAGCGGCGAGCTCGCGCGAACCAACGAGATGTTCGTCAAGCGTGCCGAAGCCAAGGTGCGGCGGCCGACGCCTGTCGGCGGGATCACACCAGCGCGCGAGGCGCGGGAATGGGATTTCGATCCCACCGTCCAGGTCGAACATGATGTTCGCGACCAGAAGGGCAACCTCATCGCGGCGGCCGGACACCGGATCAATCCACTCGATTTCGTTGCGATCCGACAGGACCTCGTATTCATCGACGGGGATGACGTCGCTCAGATTGCTTGGGCGACGGCCCGGTACACTGACCTCAACGCCAAGATCATTTTCGTGAGCGGATCGCCGATTGCAGCGATGACAAGCCGAAAACGGCGCTTCTACTTCGATCAGGAGGGCAAGCTCAGCGCGCGATTCAAGATCGAGCATACACCCGCCGTCGTTCACCAGACTGGCCGCGTCATGCGCGTTTCTGAGCACGTGTTGCGTAAAGGGAGGCCAGGCTGATGCCCTTATGGCTCGACCTTCTGCGCACACCTATGGCCGCGCCCGAAACCGCAACGCTCAAACGGATGCGCCTCGTCTGGCAGAGCCTCTGTTTCTCGACCGCGGCCGGTGCTGCATTTTTCGGCCCGATTCACCGCGCGGTCGGCCGCGGCGCATCAGGCGGGATGGCGATCCTCCTGTCTGTCTGCGTCCTTTGGACCGCGTTCTACTTCATCAGGAAGCATAGCGCGGACAGCGCCTACCTCGACACCTTGGGGAATAAGGAATGATGCGCTGGCTCCGCTCTATCGTGACCGCACTTGCGCTCGTTTTGGCCATCGGGGCTTTCGCGCCTCGAGCCGAGGCCGCGCCGACCTGCAATGGCAAGTTTGTCAACCCTATCACGGATGTCTGCTGGTCATGCCTTTTCCCGCTTTCCGTCGGCGCACTGAAGATCTGGCCGAGCAGTCGACCAGATCCTGGCAATCCGGCCTCGCCGATTTGCGCCTGCGCTGACCCGCTTCCACGCATCGGCATTTCGGTTGGCTTTTGGGAGCCCGCCCGGCTCGCAGATGTTACGATGAAGCCGTGGTGCTTTCCGAACCTTGGAGGCATCCGAATCGCTCCCGGGTTCGACATCGGCCAGGGATATCTGGCGGGTCCGTCGATGGTAGGCGGCCGATCCCAAAGCACGGCCAAGTGGCATGTCCATTGGTACGTCTATCCGCTGCTTTACTGGATGGAGATCCTGACCGACTTCGTCTGCTTCGAGCAAGCCTCGTTCGACATCGCATACATCACCGAAATCGATCCGCTCTGGCAGGACGACTCGCTTGCCGCGCTGATCAACCCTGAGGCGATCGTTTTCGCCAATCCGATCGCGCAAGCAGCCTGTGCGGGCGACTGCATCGCCGGCACCGTCAACCTTCCTCTCGACCCCCTCTTCTGGTGTGCAGGCTGCCAGGGATCGATGTACCCGCTGAATGGCAATATCCCATCCTCGATCGGGCATGTGCAGTCATCCCGGCTCGCGGTTTCACGGTTTGCCTACAAGATGCACCGCGAAGCGCTGGCCTGGGGCACGATGGGTTCGAAGGGGCTCTGCGGAAAGTACCTCATGCCGATCATGCGGAAGCAACAATATCGCTTCCAGATGGTCAACCCGATCCCCACGGTCAGTGGCCGCTTCGCCTGCTCGGCGATCGGCGCATCCACGATGCCGCCCGACGCTGGCCGCGCCTATCCCGCCGGCGGCGAGGACATGGGCTACCTCGTGTGGCGCAAGCGCAACTGCTGTGTGTTTTAGGAGATCCAAGATGCGCCTTCTTCCCTTGGGTATCTTGGCCCTTCTTGGAATGGCAGCAGTGTCAGCGCTGCTTGCCCAAAACATCGATGGAGTTGATGTCCAAGCGGTAAAGAAACGCTCGGCTGACCTCGCAGCCGAGGCGCAGGCCTTTGTCGATCAGATAAAGGATCGAGGGGATCGGTTCCGGGAAGAGGCCGCGACGACGCGCGACGGGGGAACCGAGAATATGCGCCGCGTCGCCGCACAACGTCTTCCGAAAGGTCCAGCGGGTCCGGTCGATTTTGATGAAATCGTGCAAGGGGCGGCCAGCAATACGCAAACCAATGGTGGGGAGGCACCGCAGTTCATCGCGTTCGCCAGCCTGTCGATGCCAGACGAAGCTTTGAAGCAACTCATCCGCGACACTGCCGCTGCTGGTGGCGTGGTCGTCTTTCGCGGCTTCCCGAACAATTCTGCCAAGGAGTTCGTGGCGCGACTGAGCAGGGTGGTCAATAAAGGGCAGTTCGCAAGCATTGGCGTCGATCCGCGGCTCTTCCGCGCCTTCCAGGTCCAGGCCGTCCCAACCTATGTGAGCGTTTCCTCGGACTTCGATCTCTGTGCGGGCTTTTCCTGCACGACGAAGGTTCCGCCATATGATCGCATGATCGGCAATGTGACGGTCGAATATGCCCTCAGTACCTTCGCCGAGGGCAACGGCCCCGGCGCACGAGTGGCTGCGGTGGCGCTGTCGAACATGAAGCGGACCAACCCGTGATTGCGCGGCGCCTTGTGAGCACGCTTTGCGTACTGCTCCTGGTCGCCGAGCCGGTGAGTGCGCAAACCATGACGGTAGAACAGGCTCGCGAAGAAGGCAAAGCGATGGCTCTGGAGAAGAGGAACGATTCCTCGATCGTGCCGTCGACCGATGCCCAGGCGAAAGCGGTTCCGGGCTATTCGGGAACGGACCAGCCTCAGAGCACCTATTTCGACGATCCCGATCGGCTTGTCTCCGACGCTCAGGCCATGAAATCGGGAAACGAAAGCTATCGCCTTTCGACCGATGCCGATCATATCCGGCCGACCTTCAGCAACGCAGACATTCTGGCGACCACTAATCGTGCGACAACCGTGGAGAATGACCCGACGACCTATCTCGACGACGTGGCGATCTCGAGCGGCTCGGGCGCCTGCACTCCCTTGCCTCCGCCGACAAGCGGCACGGGATATTATGAGGCGACCTGCAACCAGGGCACCAAGATCGAGGATCAGCCGCGATCCTGTGCGATTACCATGGTTCCCGAGACGACCACGACCGACGCTTACAAGTTCTTCGTCGTTCCGAATGGTGCCTATGGCACACCGTTTGCGCGCTACGATGCAATGGCCCCGCATCTCGCCGCGGGCACCTGCAAGCCCACAGGCATAGTAATGCAGGCGTGCGCCGCCCATGTCATCTACGGCGTTTCCACCAACAAGTTCTGCGACGATTATTATGCGACCGAATATGTCTGCTCGGAGAACCTGACAGATCTATCGCTGCTTCCGAGCCCCATCACCGGCCAAGGATGGCATGCCAAGACGACCGAGGCGAAGGTCACCGTCAAGCGCGTTGACGGCTGCACAGGGCTTGCAGGCGACACCATGTGCTCCGCCGATCCGGCTGGCGAGGTTTGCACGGAAGGGTTGGAGACCCGGATCATCGAGGGCGTGCCTGTGACGCAGCCTTGTTGGGCATGGAAGCGGGATTTCTCGTGCAAAGTCATGACGGCAGGAAACGACTGCGGCGATTTGGAGGCGAACTCGGCCTGCACCTATGTCCGGGACGATTGTCTGGACGATCCCCAGGACGGGCCGTGCAAAGTCACGGAGAAGGTCTATCGCTGCCCAACACCGGCAAGCAAAGTGCCGACCGACAAGCAATATATCTGCGGAGACGACGTCTACTGCGTCAATGGCGACTGCGAGCCGATCGTTCGCGAAGCCTCCACCGAATTTCGCGATGCGCTTGTCGGCCTGCATGCGCTTGATCAAGCGGGCAAGGAATTCGACGAGAATAACTTCCGCGTGTTCACGGGTACTCGCGAAACCTGCCACAAGCCGGTTTTCGGCCTGATCAATTGCTGCGCCGGCAAAGTGTCGGGTGCCGTCCCCGTGGCGGCAGGCGCCGCGGCGCTGGCTGGCGGGCCGGCGGCGATCGCCGCGTTCGCCACCCCATTTCTCGTCCTGTTCGCGTGCAGTCAGGACGAGATGAAACTCGACATCAAAGATCGGATGGGGCTTTGCCACAATCTCGGCACGTACTGCTCATCGAGTTTTCTCGGCATCTGCTCGACCAAGCGCACTGCCTATTGCTGTTTCGAAAGCAAGCTCTCGCGCATCCTGCAGGAGCAGGGCCGCCCCCAGCTCGGCAAGCCTTGGGGTAGCGCGAAAAAGGAACAGTGCCAGGGATTCACGGTCGACGAATTCGCCCGGCTCGATCTGTCGGTGATGGATTTCACGGACGTCTATTCGGACTTCATGGATGCCGCGAAGCTGCCCGACGAGGTGCAGACAATGTCGGACATCCAAGCAAAAATTCAGTCCTACTACGATCTCCACGGCAAATGACGTGGTCCCGATGAAGCCCGCGCTGAGAGAGGCCGCCGTGCGGCTCAACATCAGGAGAAAGTTCATGACACTGTCGCTTCTCGAGCTTCCGGTCATCGTGTCAGCGTTCGTCCTACAGCCCTCCAGCAGCACGCCTCCCACGCCGGTGCCGACACCGTGCGCTGGCCAGCACCGCACGACGGTGGCGGACTGCTGCGTCCACGTCTCGGGGTGGGATCGGCCTGCAGACCAGATCCTCCTCACATCCCTCCGCGCCAGCTCCAGCGATGACGAAAGGAAAGCGAGCCATGTTGATCTTCGGTAAGACGTTCATCCTGACCGCCGCGCTGTCAGCCGCGATCTGGGGGCCGCAGGTCCTCGCGCAGGAAGCACCGCCGCCACAGGGCGATACAATTGAACAGGATCGCTCCGACGACTTCTATTGTCGCGAACGGCGGCTCGGCCAATGGTTCTATTGCGCGAAGCCCAAGCCAGCGGAGGAGACCGGGTCGACGGCGCAGGTCCGGGAGGAGAGCGCGGTCGATCGCATCGCGGCCATCGCCAAGCAACTGGATGAGCTGAAGGCGAAAGCGATCCTGGATCCGACCGAAACCAACGTGATCAACTATGTGCGCTTCCAGCGCGAGCAGCTCGATCGCGCGTCGACCTTCTCCGACACCTGGCAGCGCGCGCTCTGGCAGAACCCGGACCTCGACTACACGCTGCAGCGGCCCGTCTCGACCGTGGGCAAACGGCTCTGGCTGGACAACCGCCAGGCGGACCGGGATGCGGTCCTCACGAACCTCGGCCAGCGCTACGGTCTCTTCTATTTCTATGCTCAGAGCTGCGGTGCCTGCGAGGTTTTCGCGCCGATCCTGCGATCGGTCACCGACAGCCACCGCATGACGGTGATGGCCGTCTCGATGGATGGCGGGCCAAACCGCGAGTTCCCGAACTACGTCGTCGATTCCGGCCAGCGCGCACGGATGGGGATTCCAGGCAACGAGACGCCAGCGCTGGTCCTCTTCGACACCCAGACCAAGCGGACGATCCCGGTCGGTTACGGCGTGCTGAGCGCTGATGAGATCATGGATCGCATCTTCATGCTGACCAACACCAAGGTGGGGAGCGATTACTGATGGCGCGCGGGCAAAAGGGCGCGCTGCGCCGTAGGCTGGGCACCGGTCTCGCGCTGGTCGCCGCTTCGCATTTCGCATTGGTCGGCGTCGCGCGCGCCGATGTCGCCTCGCAGATGAACGGCTTTTTCAACGACGCTGGCGGCGCCGCGAATGTCACCGGGCCGACGGCGTTCCAAGGCCAGTCGGCCGGCTATTACTCGCTGGGCAATGTCTGGACGCGCTTTCCACAGAAGAGCGTTTCGCCTTTCAACCTTCAGCTGCCGAGCGCGCGAGCGGGATGCGGCGGCATCGACCTTTTCGCTGGCAGCTTCTCCTTCATCAATGCCTCGGAGATCGTGGCCATGCTGAAGGCGACCGCGAATAACGCTCTGGGTTTCGCGTTCAAGCTCGCGATCGATTCCGTTTCGCCGGAGATCGGCAAGGTGATGGACGAGTTCAGCCAGAAGGCACAGCTTCTCAACCAGATGAATATCTCGAGTTGCGAGACCGCGCAGGCGCTCGTAGGCGGGATCTGGCCACAGATGGAGACCACACGCTCCACGATTTGCGAGGCCGTCGGCAACAGCCAAGGTGTGTTTTCGGACTGGGCTGCGTCCCGGCAAGGTTGCAACAACGGGAACCGGCGCGACAGCACGATCGCGGGCAATACCGACGCCAATATGAAGGACCAGCTCGTCGGGGAGCCGCACAATTACACCTGGGAAGCCCTGAAGAAGTCGGCCAAATTCGGAGCATTCGACCAATCGTTCTCCGAATATATCATGACGCTGGTCGGGACCGTCGTGACGACGCCGTCGACCGATCCGAGCGTGGGCGGGAAAGTCGTCATGTTCGGACCGGCGGAGGAGGCGGTGGTAACGGCCTTGCTTGACGGCACAGCCGATGCGCCGGCCGTGAAGATGCTCAAGTGCAACGACACCGACTGCTACGATGTCGGTGAGCAGACCCTGACGGTGCCGGCATCGTCGGCGTTGCGGCCGCGGATCGCGGGAATGATCCGCTCGATGAGCAGCAAGATTCGCACGGACACCGCCCTCGATGCGTCGGAGAAGCAGCTCCTGAACCTCGCCACGGTTCCGCTCTACAAGATTCTCTCCGTTCAGGCTTATGCGCATTACGCCCTCACCGATGGCGAGATCGAGACCCTGTCCGAAATCGTTGCGGTCGACCTGCTGGCGGCGATGCTCGACAATATGCTCGATCGGGTCGAGCAGGCGCAGACGCATTATCAGACATTCGACCAGGCGACCGCGACTCAGTGGAAGCAGCAGATCGCGGCCACACGGCAGAAATTTGCGCAGCGCGATGTAAAGCTCTCTAACAAGCTGCAGGTGACGATGCAGATCATCGACCGCAGCATCATGCTCGAGTCCACACTTCAAAACTCAATGACGCCGGGCATGTCATCCGCGCTGAACTTCTCACGTGGCCTGAACGCACAGGGCCTGATGTAGGGCGGGGGAGCCGGGACGATGCTCGAAGTCTTCACGGTCGGGGGCGGGGAGTATCTCGTCAACACTTTCAACGCGGTCGCCGCTTGGTCGGGCGGCGGCGGGTACCGATCACTTCTGCGGGTCGTGATGGTGATGGGCCTCATCTACTCGCTGCTCGTGGTCGCCTTCACCATGAACTTTCGCGTGTGGATGAACTGGTTTCTCCAATCAACGGCCATCTACCTCTGCCTCATGGTGCCTACGATCGATGTGAAGGTCACCGATCGGATCAATCCATCGCTCGCGCCGGCTACAGTCGCCAACGTCCCGTTGGGGCTCGGTGTCCTGGCGAGCTTCACGACGCAGATCGGAGACTGGCTGACGCGAACGGCAGAGACTGTCTTCGTAATGCCAAGCGAGCTCAACTACTCGACGAACGGCATGGTCTACGGAGCGCGGCTTTTCGACGCGACCCGCAATTTCATCATTCGCGATGCCGAGTTTTCAACGAACCTTGAGGAGCACTTCAAGAAGTGCCTTTTCGGCGATGTGATGCTCTACCAAAAGTCGCTGACGCTCCTCGCGCAATCGAAAGACCTATGGGCCGACATCGGGCCCGGATCGGAGGCGCGCTCGCAGCAATGGCTGGAGCGTCAGGGGGACGGGACCGTCACCAGCGCGATCGTCACGTGCCGGCAGGCCTATGGGATGCTCGATGCACAGTGGGCACCGATGATCGAGGCGAACACTCCGATCTGGGGGAAACAACTCTATCCGAAGCTGAGCAACTCGCTGGCTGCCGACAAGCTCAAACATGATCTGCCGATCGCGAACGCCGCGTTCACCGGCTCGGGCAGCAGTTATAGCGATTCCATGCGGCAGAACACGGCGATCAATGCGTTCATGCAGGCGCGAAATAGCATGGCGGGAGGAACGGGCGCGGCGACGATCGATACCTTCGCACAGACCCGTGCCGACATCCAAGCCCGCAATACCTACAATTCGATCGCGCAGCAGGCGATGGCGTGGGTGCCGATCCTCAACATCGTGCTGACCGTCGTATTTTTTGCGATGTTCCCGGTGATCTTCCCGCTTTTTCTGATGCCACAAACGGGGCTGGCGTCGCTCAAGGGCTATGCGATGGGGTTCTTCTACCTGGCTGCCTGGGGGCCGCTTTACGTCATCCTCCATATGATCTGCATGACGCGGGCCGAGGCAGCCTCCGCTGGTGTCGCCGCCGGCGGGGTGACGCTCGGCACCTACGCCGGAATTGGCGCGGTGAATGGGGAGACGGCGACGATTGCCGGCTTCATGCTGATGAGCATCCCGTTCCTCGCCGCGGGCCTCGCGCGCGGTGCGATGTCGATCGCCGGCCAGGCGACCTCGATGCTCGCGCCGGCGCAGAATGCGGCCGAAGCCGCAGCCCTCGAGCAGACCACTGGCAACTACTCCTACGGCAATGTGAGCTGGGCGAACGCGACATCGAATATGCGCCAAAGCGACCAGTGGTCGACGGCGCCGAGCTTCATGGGCGGTGCCACCAGCGTCGGGTGGCGACAGGACAACGGCGCGGTCGTGTCGGGTTTCGGCAACGGCCAGGAGGTGTTCGATACGAGCGGCGCGATTTCGCGATTGGGCTTTACACCCACGATGAGCACGGGTTCGGTGGCAGAATGGCGCGAGATGGCGAACGAGGCGCACCGCCAGGCGCAGGCCTATGAGAATGCCGCAGCCGACATCCTGACGGCGACCCACGCGAACCGCAGTGCCTTCGGTACCTCCACCGAACGCTCGTCGGGCTGGGAGTCGAGCAGCGGGCGTCAGGCGAATAGTTCTGTGGAGGCGTTCGACAGGCGGACCGCAAGCAGTTCACAGGGCCTGGAGGAACGCGATACGATCTCTCAGGGCCAGCGCATTACACAAGGGCATGACCGCCAAGCACAGACCAACGACCAGATATCGGGGACTATTTCGGCTGGAACGGGTGGTCGGCAAGCGGGACGTGGGGCTGGTGATCGCGGAGGAGTGCTAGGTCGACTACCCTCCATCGGAGGAAGCGTTTCCAAAACAGGCAGCCAACTCGACGGCTTGCGTTATGGGACGGACGAGACTCGTGGCAGTGACAGCGCCAACACATCGTCGAGTGGGGTGCGGGACGAACATGCCAGCGGCAGCGGCGCGACGATGTCCGATGGGACTTACTCACGCAGCGGCAGCTTCAGCCGGGCTTCTGCGACATCGTCCGCGTCGTCGAGCACGGAGGATTCACTCGCGCGAGCGAAGTCCTATTCGGAAACGGCCCGCCGGCTCGAGGAGCTTTCCCAACAGCTCTCGCGCGATGCAAGCTATGCGGAAACGCATGGCATGCAGCTCAGCGAAAATCTGAGCCAGGATCTTGCGCAATGGTATCGGCACCAGCAGGTCGAGAACCCGGGTCTTGAAGCGCCTGAGCTTTGGGCAACCGATCTGACCGACCAGCAGCGTCTCGTGCGCCAGGAAATGATCACGCGCTGGATGCACGACAAACAGGATGGCATTCGAGCCGAGATTGCGGGCCGCCTGCACGACCCGGACCTCGTTGACGTGAGCCGGCCGAGCGTCTCGAGCGCAGCAGACGTCAAGACATCTTACCGTCCACACGGACCCGGGCGATTGGCCAGCGGCCCTGCCGGTGCTGGCGATGTGGCCGCCGCCGCAATCATCGAGGCCGGCAAGGGCGAGTTGAATAACGATCGAGCAGCGGCTCAGACGATGCGAGGGCAGCGCGTGCTGGGTGCCGTCGATCTGGAGCAGGAAGTGAACCGCGATCATGATCGCGGCTTCTTCCAAGACCCCAAGCTTCGCGAATAGGTCAGATCAGGTAGAAAATAGCTCCGACAAAGCTGACCATCAGAGCATAGGCCAAGGCATAGCCGATCATTCCGCCACGCGTCGGATTGCCCTCCTGGTCGGTGATCATCTCGATTTCCGGGATTTCTTCCTCGACGACAGCAAGTGTCGGACCGCCAGGAAGGTCCTTAGTCAGATTGTAGGTGTTGAGGTCGAATTTGGCGAAACGCATCGGCTTTCTCCGCGCCTCCACCATAGTGCGTTCGAGGTTTGTTCGCAACTGCTTACGTTATACGGCTCAGCTGCGTTAGCGCGCGAAATGCCCACGCTAGAGGAGCGATTTCGCGAACTGGACCAGTCTTGATGAATTAACCTTCAAGGTGTATATCGGGATGGCGATCAAGCGGAAGCCGCATCATAATCTGGCTGCGGTCCAGGCGAAGTTCGCGCAGGTTGGGACCTTGGAGATCACGCGCACCGCCGTCCAGGGCGCCCGCGCTTTGGGCTATTCGCTGGGAGACATCGTTGAGGTGGTGCAAGCACTTGAAGCCGGCGACTTCATTAAGTCGGAGACAGCGCACAATCCGCCCAACTCGAAGGTATGGCACGACACCTACAACATGCCGTGGGACCAGCGGTGGCTGTATCTGAAATTCGCAGGCGAAACGTTGGTCGACGTCGCGCTCACATCGTTCAAAGAGGTCGGCAATGACTGAGACGCGCATCCATCCCGAGACCGGCACGCTCCTGCGACGCAGCGTGCGTCCGCAGACTGTGAAGTTCGGCTCGATGACGCGCACCGTCGAGGTACCCGGTTGGTATCCCGACGATGACGGCGACGCGATTCATTCCGGGGCCGATCTCGCCGAATCCGATCGCGTGTTTCGGGAGCTGAAGAAGGCCTATGCGGCTCATGTCCGCGAAGTCCGCAAGCGCTTGAAGCTGACACAGGAAGAAGCCGGATATCTGATCGGCGGTGGTCGCCGGGCCTTCCAGAAATATGAAAGCGGGGCCATGTCGCCGAGCGATGCGGCTGTGGGCCTGATCGAGCTTCTCCATCGGCATCCCGAGGAGGTCGAGTTTCTGAAGTCCATTCGGTCAGCAGCATAGAGCATGAACCAAAGTATGTATCTTACGGGGTTCGGCCCCGTTCATCGTTCTCGCAAGACGGGATGCGCCGGGCTATGCCGCAGGAATATGTCGGGTCCGCCTTTAACATTGAATTATAGGCGATAGCTATACCGTTGGCATATTAGCATGGAAAATTCCGAGGCATTGATCGACCTTGGAATTTATGCGATAGATATGCCATGAAGGTAGGTCGAACTGATAAATTGAGGTCGTTGCTCGATGCGTGGGAGCCACACACGGTGGCGACCAGCCCGCATCTCAAGGCGCTCGGTCTGACAGCACAGGACCTGCAGAACTATAGATCCTCGCAGTGGCTCGTCTCGTTGGGTCGTGGCGCATTCAAGCGCCCGATGGAAACAGTGACCTGGCAGGGAGCGCTTTACAGCGTTCAGTCCCAGCTGAAGCTGCCGGTCCACGTGGGCGCGCTCACGGCGATCGAGATGACGGGAAATAGCCACTATGTGCGCTTCGGAGAGAGCAGGGCCTACCTCTTCTCGCCGCTGCACGTGGTTCTGCCGGCATGGTTTCAGAAACATTGGGGGGGGGAGGTCCGTCATATGCAAACCAAGCTCCTGCCGAACGATATCGGGCTCACCGAGCACCGAACCCCGGAAGGCTATCCATTGACAGCCGCTACGCCCGAGCGGGCGATACTGGAGCTGCTGCATCTCGCGCCAAAGGAATTCGATCTCGTCGAGGCCTGCCAGATCGTGGAGGGCATGACGTCGCTTCGCCCCAAGCTCATGCAGTCCCTGCTCGAGGCCTGCACATCGGTGAAGGTCCGGCGGCTGTTCCTCTACCTTGCGGAACGGGCGGACCTCCCGGTCATGCGGCACGTGAAGGTGGAGCAGATAGATCTGGGCTCCGGCGATCGCAGCCTTGCGAAAATGGGGCGGTACGTCCCGAAATACAGACTGCTCCTCCCCAGGGAGCTTGTGTCGAGTGGCAACTGACCAATATCGTGACCAGGTTCGCCTGCTGTTGGACGTCCTGCCTTTGGTCATGGCGGAGCCGGCCTTCGCATTGAAAGGCGGCACGGCGATCAACCTGTTCGAGTGGGATCTCCCGCGGCTCTCGGTCGATATCGATCTAACCTACCTTCCCCTCCAAGACCGGGCGGCCTCTCTGCAGGCGATCGGCGAGGCGCTTGCCCGGATCAAGGTAGAAATCGAACGCCGCCTCCCGCCAACCCGCGTGACCCAGACACGCCAGGGCCAGGAAGGTATGGAGGTCAAGCTCAACTGTCAGCGCGGCAAGACCCAGATCAAGGTCGAGGTGAATCCCACCCTGCGCGGCCATCTCCTTCCTCTCCGCGATCTTCCCTGCTCCGACCGTGTGCAGGAGAGATTTGAGGCTTTCGTCGAAGCGCGCTGTCTCTCGCACGGCGAGCTCTTTGGCGGCAAGATTTGTGCCGCGCTGGACCGGCAACATCCGCGCGATCTGTTCGACGTGAAGCGTCTGCTGGACGTAGAGGGCGTCGTCGATGAGGTTCGTCACGGTTTCGTCGCGGCGCTTGTAAGCCACGGGCGCCCGATCGCTGAACTGATCAGCCCGAGCCGAAAGGACCAGAGCGGAACGTTCAAGGCCCAATTCGAAGGCATGCCCTTCGAGCCGTTCACCTATGAGGATCATGTTCATACGTTCGGTCGCCTCGTGGCGGCGATCCATAGGTCCCTCGGCGCTGATGATCGGAGGTTCTTAGAGAGTTTTGAGGCCGGAGACCCGGAGTGGGACGCCTTCCCATTGCCAGCGCTTCGCGAGCTGCCCGCTCCTCAATTCAAGTTGGTAAACATCCGCAAATTTCGAAAGGCACAGCCGGAACGGCACGCAGCGGGTCTCATCGCGCTGGAAGCAGCTTTCGAGAAATAGCACGCGGTAATGCGCATCGCAGGAGAGCGCCCGATTGCTTCGTGGGTCCGGGCTGAGAGATTCGAATTCATCCACGAGTTGAAATCGTGTTGGTTTCGGAGTATATGAAACTGACTCAACAGGAATGATCGAATGGTTCGCCCAGCAAATATCGGTTTCGTTGATGCGGATCGCGTCCTCCACGACCGGATTGTGGCGAGCACCGACCGCATCATCAAGATGATGCCGGCGGCGGCAAAGGCGGCGGCGATAAGCAGCGTCGACGTGCCGAGCCTTGTCTTCCATCTCGCGCTTGGCATCCCGGCGGTCGAAACGGATAATCCGGAAGCCGCGGAAAGAATTACGAACGCCATCGCCTTCAAACGGCGGCTGATCGATGCTGCAGGCGGAGCTCTGACCGCGGAGAAGGTTCGCACGTTGCTTGGGCACAAGACGATCCAGGCCGTCTACAAGGCGGTCAAGGATCGCCGACTGCTGATGGTCGAAGACAACGGGACGAAGCTCTTCCCGGTCTTTCAGTTTGATGGGAATGCAATTCTTCCCGGCGTTGCGAAGGTCCTTAGCGCCGCGCCGGAAACGACGGGCTGGGCCGTCCTGCAGTTCCTCGTCAGCGGCGATGAAGGTCTTGATGGAGTGAGCCCGATCGCGTTGCTGAAGGGCAGCGATGCGGAAGTTGAGCGCCTAGTGCGTTTCGCCCGTACGCTCGAAGATTGACGCAATATGGGAGCGAAAGGCGGGATACCCGTGGCGACGATCGCGACGGGGCGAGTGCTTCATCGCGTGCACGCCGCGACGGTCGCGGCCAAATGGTATGGCCGCAAGGACGCGACCTGGCGTTGGGACGATCCGGACGGCAAATTCGGTGTGCTGTATTTGGGCAAGACGCTCGTCGGCCCCTTTGCCGAGACCTTGCTGAGGAGGCCGACGGACCGGGATGTCCTTTGGGATCAGGTCGCCAGGAGACGCGCTGCAAGATTCTCCGCAACGCGACCGATCCGGCTGGCGAAGGTCCACGGACCGGGTCTCGGCTGGTTCAGAACGACCACCGCCGGAGTCTCGGCCGACTTCGATCCGGTAGACAATCCTGGCGCGTATGCGGTGCCCCAGCGGATCTCAGCGGAAATCTACAGCACCACCAGCCTCGATGGTATCCAGTACCGATCGCGGTTCGACAGCGATGAGCTTTGCATCGCGCTGTTCGATCGGGCTGACGCTGCAATCTCCTTGGACACGGAGGGTGTCGTCATCGCCAAGGACTGGACCCGGACCGTGCTCGGCGATCGCGGCTATACGCTGATCGAACTCTGAATCACTGACCGGCTGACGCCGGTAGGATCAAGCGGTGGGGCTGAAGCCGTCCTTGTGGGTATGTCGGTCGAGGTAACGCATGATGATGTCATCGGTGATGTTGCCGGATGTGGTCGAGAAGTAGCCGCGCTGCCAGAAGCGTTGGCCCCAATATCGTTTGCGGATGTGCTCGAATTTCTGTTGGATCTTGCGGGATGAGCGCCCCTTGGCCCGGCGCACGAAGTCGCTGACCGAGACGTGCGGCGGGATTTCGACGAACATGTGTACGTGGTCCTTCGACAGCGCGCCGTTGATGATCTTCACGCCCATCTCGGCACAGACCTGACGGATGATCTCGCGCACCCGTAGCCGAACATCGCCGATCAGCACCTTGTACCGATACTTCGGCGCCCAAACGAGATGGTAGCGATGATGGAATGTGGTGTGACAACCGGACCGATACGCCATAGCCTGTAACCTCGGGAAAAGCGGAAGCTTCACGCCTTCGGCGGCTTCCGCTTTTCCCGAGGTTACAGGCTAGCACGCGAGTCTGTGGCTGAAGCCAGTATCCGACTGAAGTCGGAGGGGTTCCTCCTTGCTAGAGGACTCTAAAACTTCGAAGCTGCCCGGGCCGCTTACGGCGCGATGCCGCTCGCAGGCCGGTCAAATGGTCCAGCCAACCAGGAGCTCAGATATTCGGCGACCATCGCGAGAAAATGCTCGCGCTGATCAGGCTTGGCGATCGTGAACCTCTCCAGCGGCCAAGCCAGAAGCCGGTCGAATGGGCGCGGATGGATAGCGAATCGCGAGGCGAGCGGAACTTCCAGCTCGGCCGCCGCCGCGGCGAAGAGGGCGCGCTGGATGTGGCCGTTGCCGTCGAGAAAGGGGTGGATCTTCCCAAACCAGCAGAAGAGGTGGGTCAAGGTCAGGAGCTGGACAAAAGGTGTGGCGGACCGAGCCGGGACCAGCTCGCGCCGAACCTCGGAAAGCATGAAATCGAGCGCGGCAGTGACCTTCTGAGGTTCCTCGAATGCGAAGCTCTTCTTGAGATCGAAAATTTGCGGGGCGCCCATGCGCCGTCCCTCGAGCGAGGTGCCGACCGTGCCCCGATAGGTGCCAGCATATTCGGGGTAACCGGACGGCGTGAACTCGGCAAACAAGGCTCGATGCAGGTCACGCGGGTCGGTCAGAATGGACATCCGATAGGTAGGGTCGGCGAGGATACGCTGCTGAAGCTCGGCGCAGGCCCGCGTCATTGCCGCATCATAGTCCGGCATGGCGTAGGCCTGCCATTCTGGCGCCACGCCGCTCGGCGTCATAAGAACTCCTCGCCGGCATGATCGTCGAAGATCGCCGCATCGCGGACATAGCCCGCGACTGTGTCGAGCGACTTGTGCCGCGAATGGTCCTTCATCTTGAACAGGTTCGCACGCTTGGCGGCCGCCTCGGTCAGGAACCCCGCGCGCAGCGAATGTCCGGAAAACAGGCCCGGGTCGAGCCCAGCCGCCGATGCGCAGGCTTTGACCAGCCTGGCCACGGTCTTGTCGGTGATCGGATCGACTGTGAGCGCGTCACCCCGTGTCAGCCGACGGAACACGGGGCCAGTCCGCGGCTTACTGGTCGAGGGATCCAGACCCTGCAGATCGGCAGCCTGAAGCCAGTCGGTGAGAAGTGCCACGGGCCGGATGTGGCGGCCCTCGGGGATCGCAATCTGCTGGCCTTCGGCCACCTGATCGCCTTTCGAACGCGGGATCGTGATCCGCACGCCGGAGGCCTTGAAGGCGAGATCGGGCAGGAGCATCGCGGCGATCTCCGAACGGCGAAACGCGCCCGCCATGCCGATCGCGAGGATCGCGCGGTCGCGCCTCGCGCGCAGGCCGGTGCCGGCGATCGTCGCGAGCATGGCGCTGAGCACGTCGGCGGCCGCCGGCGCCTTCTGGTCCTTCTTGCGCGCATATTTGCGGCGTACGCCCGCCATCATCTGGGCGATGACGCCGGCGGCGTCGCGCGCGCTCGGCGAGGCGAGACCTGCTTCCTTGTGATGGTGATTGATCGCAGCGACGCGGCGGCCGATCGTGACTGGCGCGATGCCGGCTTCGGCCTCGACATGCGCGAACAGCGCGACGATGTCGGGGTGTGCCGGCAGCGCTTCGACGTTGCGCGCGTCACAAAAATCGCAGAACCGCTCCCAGTCCGAGGCATAGGCCCTCTGGGTCGAACCCGCCTTCGAGGCGGCGAGCGTGTCGCGCGCGCCGTCAATCTCGGCGAGCAGGTCGGCGGGCAGGTTGGTCGAGATCGGAAGCAGGTCGCGCGCCATCGGGAGGAGCCTAGCCGAGCCCCCTCCCGATGCCAATTCTTATGTCCGAGAATCGCATTTATCGGACATAAAAGTCCGATGGAGTGTCTCGTGACATAAAGGTGGCATTATGGCATAGAATGGCTTCTGGTATTCAGCTTTTCTAGTGAAGCTCGGATGACGATACAGGTCAATATCACGCCGAATGGTCGGATGAGTCTGCCAGCCGACCTGCGCAAGCGCTTGGGCCTGTCCGAGGGTGGCGCGGTGTTTCTCGAGGAGACCGAGGATGGCATCGTCCTGAGAACCGCAGCGCAGGCGGTCGCGCACGCGCAAGCGATCGCCCGTCGCTTCACTGAAGGAAATGCGGACGCCACGGTTGATGCTTTCCTGGCCAATCGGGTGGCAGAAAGCGGCGAATGAGCGAGGTCATTCTGGATGCCTCCGCGCTCGTTGCGATGCTGAAGGAAGAGCCGGGCGGCACGAAGGTCGCCGGGTCGATCGCATCTGCGCGGATGAGTATGGTCAACTACGCCGAAGTCGTCAGTCATTTCGTCCATCTCGGCATGCCGGAGCGCGATGTGGATGCCATGCTCGACCCGCTGCCGCTCGAACTGGTCAGCCTTGACAAGGGAACCGCCCAGATCGCCGGGCGTCTGCGCGCGATTACAGCCGATGCCGGCCTGTCCCTTGGTGATCGCTGCTGTCTCGCGCTCGCGGTACGCGACGGCCTACCCGCCTGGACCGCCGACAAGGCTTGGCGGACGATCGCCGATCGAGCCAGCGTCAAGGTCGTGGTGATCCGATGACGAGCGGCGTGCGCCCCATCGACATGATCTTGCTCGACGAGCTCTTCGAGATGGGCGGCGGCTATGTCCTGGACTTCTCCGACCGGACGATGCGTGAATTCTTCGCGCAGGAACTGAACGTCGACATCGACGATCCCTGTTATGCGCGCAACGGAACCTCGAAGGCGAAGCGCCTGCGCACTTTCCTCACCATCGTCGATTCCCCAACGGTTGTCCGAACGCTGCGTGCTCTTTGGGATTACCGTCAGGCCATCAATGCCCGCCGGCGCGCGACCGACAGCGTCGCCAATGGCGAAGGCCGGTTGCTCGAGCTGATCGGCCGTCTCGAGGGCAAGCCAGCGGCACCCGAGACCGCCCCGACACCCGCTTTCAAAGGACCACAGATCGCCGAAGCCCGTAAAGCTCTTCTCGCGATTTGGGATCTTGCGCCCCAGCAGCGCGGCTTTGCCTTTGAACGTTTCCTGCGCGATACGTTCCGGCTCTTCGGCCTCAAGCCCCGGGACAGTTTTCGCCTGCGTGGAGAGCAGATCGACGGCAGCTTCGATCTCGCCGGCCACACCTATCTGCTTGAAGCAAAATGGGAGGCCAAGCCGACACCAGCGGCCGATCTCCACGTTTTCGAGGGCAAGCTCGGCGAGAAGGCTGCTTGGTCCCGCGGCCTGTTTGTGAGCTACATTGGCTTCAGCGAAGACGGGCTGCACGCCTTCGGGCGCGGCAAGCGGATCATCTGCATGAGCGGCGAGGATTTCGATGCCATGTTCGAAAAGCTGTTGCCAATTGATGAGGTGCTGAGTCGCAAGGCGCGCCGCTTCGCGGAGACGGGCAATCCTTATGTCCGGGTCCGCGATCTTTTCTAAGGCTGGCAAAAATACGAGCGCGATGGCGCGCGATGAGCGCCGAGGCTATGAAGCTGATCGGTAAACTAGGAAAGGCTCCCCGAGAATAACAGCGATCTTGCCGACTATCTCGCTGAAAAGGCAGGCACCAGCAAAGCAGACGCTCGCAAACTAGTCGATGGCCTGTTCACGGCGATCGCGGACGCCGCCGCCAAGGGCGAGGAAATCGCGCTCAATGGCTTCGGCAAATTCAAGGTGAAGGCCAGTCCGGCGCGCGAGGGCCGTAACCCCGCCACGGGGCAGACCATCACCATCGCCGCGTCGAAGAAACTCACCTTTACGCCGGCGAAAGCGATCAAGGACCGACTCAACGGCTGATCCTTGTGCCGGTCAGCGTCAGGGCCACCCGTTCTGTCGGTAGGAACCGCTGGCCGGCCAGTCCTCATAACCCTATCAAAAAGCTCGACCTAGATTGCGTTGCTTGACGGTGGATCGATGAGGTCGCCTGAGCCAATGCGATCAAGACAGCGACCGGAAAACTATTGCAGATGCCGGATCGAATGGCGCGAGCAACAGCAACCGAACCTGATGGCTCGACGATCGGAGGATCACCGGCGACGTAGCGCCGCCAAGGCATCCGGCATGATCGTATAAACCGCCTCCCGCTGGGCGCCACGGTTCTGATGATTGACTCTATAGCCCTGATAGTGTCGTCGCAGGAGGCCGCCGCGGCATAGATCGGACACCGCACGGCTGACATTGCAACGACCCGACCGGCGAACGCGCTCGCGCACCTTTTCCTCGACCAGACGCTCTGCCTGGGCCGGATCGGTCGGGAGTTCATCAGCCTTTTCGAGTGCAACTCGCACCGTTTCGATCGTAGAACGACGCCATGGTGAGCGCTGCGCGATGGGAACCAGTGCGTCGCATAGCCAGTCACGCACCGGTACGGCGTCACCGTTTACAACAACACTCGGCCCGGCGCTGCCCTTCTCGTCAGCAACCTCCGCGAGAAGCTGGAGGAGCATGTAAGAGAATTTCGGACGCTGTGAGGCGGCAGCGATAGCGGCCATCAGCGATGGCGTGTCCATCGCTCGTGCAGGGTTAGCGGTTGTCTCGAACAGATCGGCCTGATGGAACATAGCATGAATCTACGCTGCCTTTGCACGGATGTGAATCCCACAATGACGACCGACAGCATTTTTCTCACGGAAAGCAGATAGAAGGCCAATCCAACATGCAGCAGACAGCCAAGTAGATGGCCGACAACAAGAATCAGCACTTCGTCCCTCGGATCCATCTTCGACCGTTCACGGTCAACGGCGATGGATTGGCGATCAATCTGTTCAATCTCGACCGCATGAAGGCCATTCCCAACGCGCCCGTCAGGAATCAATGTTCAGGCGACTATTTTTACGGGCAAAATAAGCTTCTCGAAAACGCGATCAATTTCATCGAGGACCCATACGGACCGATCGTCCGCCACCTGTCCGAGGGCGGCACGGTCGGATCCGCGGTCAAGATCGTCATGAAGCGCTTCATCTATCTCCAATATCTGCGGACGGAAGCCGCCTCGCTGAAAGCGAGCGAAATGGCGCTGGCACTGCAAGACGTTCCTGGGTCCGACCTTCCCGTCCCCACGATCAAAGAGGCATCGAAGGAAGCCGTCCAGGCGGCCATGCTGAGCTACAAGGACACGATGCGGATCGTCGACGATCTGACGCTTTGCATCGTGCGGAACCGGACAGGCCTCCCCTTCTTCACCTCCGACGATCCCGCCGTTCTGACCAACCGCCTGCATATCCAGCGGCCGCGCAAGGGCCGACCGAGCTTCGGGGTAAAGACTGCTGGTGCCATCTTTTTCCTGCCGCTCTCACCGTCGCTCTGCGCAATCCTGTACGACGGTGCCGTCTATAGCTCTGGTCATAGCGCGCATTGGATCGAAATCGATCGGCAGGGGGACATTGAGGCGCTCAACGCCCATCAGATTCTTGGCTGCTGTGCCAACGTGTATTTCCGGGAGTGGGATGATCGCGACAAAATCGCGACGCAAGTGGAAGCTGCGAAGACCGGGAGACCTGCCACGCGCCAAACGGTCACCCAAGCCGTCCTCGAAACGACAAGCGATTGGGGCGAATATTACGCCGTCAGGAAGCCTACTGACATCAGGAGCGGCGAGAAGGTGCTCGTCCGTGTCGCGACCAACCACCCGGCCCCTTCGACCTGGCCCGCGTTTCTGCGCTTCCGATCGAACGCGCACGCCTACTCAAATGACACCGGCGCTGGCTTGACCCGACGGTGGTGTCTTGAGCAAGGATTCGTGCAAGGAAGCTGCTATCGAAAGATCTCGGTCTAGCATGACGATGCGCCGATCGATGTGACGAGTGGCATCACCGGCGATCTCACGCGACATCGCCCAGCAGATCGCCCATGACGTTGTTCGCGGCCGGTGTCCAAGTCGTCAGCCGTTCGGCAATCGCACAAAAGCAGCGCGTGAAGGCGACCTGACCGCGATGAATGTCAATCGCGTGGTCAGGTTCGCCAGTATGGACGATGGAACTGCGGGCGTAATAGATGGCTAAGACGCTGGCCTGATAGCTCGCCAGCCCTGGCACACCCTTCATGCAGATCCCGATCCGGCGTCGCAGGCGCTCGGCAATCGCGGGGGCATATTGGTCGGTGAGCAGCGTCTCGAACGCGACCGCTAGCGCGACGATCGCCTCCGCCTCGTTCGCGCGGGCACTAAACGACTGTCGGAACCAGTCCAGGGCGGTGAGCAGGCGGCGATAGAGGCGGTTCTCCGGCTTCGAGTGCGTCGCGAGATTGACGTGGCGGAAGTACCCCCGCTCCACCGTGTTCAACGCCTGAGTCACCTTCGGCGCAAGCCGCCTCATGCGGGACGTCGCCAGTGCACTGGTGGAGAGCGTCGCAGCTACATCCGATAGTTTCGCCAATTCGAGCTGGGAGACATTCATGGGCACACGGCGGGTGGACATCGGGCGGCCGCGGATCGCCTCACCGATCAGATAATGGGCGATGTCGAGCGTCTCGAAATTGTTGACGAAGGACGAGTTGTGGTGCCGATCGAGCGGTCCGACTGCCTCCTGCGACAGGCAATGCAACATCAGCAGGTTTGCCGCCGCCACCCTGATCTTGAGCGAATAGATGAACTGGTTCTCGTACATGTCGCCAGTGAAGGACGTGACGCGGACCAGCATCAGCGGGTTCTTCCCGAACCATTTCGCCGTGTAGGCAAAGTGCCGGAAATCCGATTTGTCGATGCGCTGCTTCACGCCGAGACCCCTTGCCATCCGCTCGATGCTGGCGACCGCCGCATCGAACGAATTGCTCTGGGTGCTGACCGCAAAGCCCGCCTTCTTGAAGACTGCTTCGGAGCGGAGCTTACTGTCTTTCGCGAAAATCCCCGGCATTTCCATGCCGAAGCCGGTCAGGGGATAGAGGACGAAGCCCGGCCTGTCGGCGCCAGCGGCGGCGAGTCCGGCGATGACGCATGCGGGTACATCACCGCTCCCATTCTTGGCGATATGGAGGATATAATCGTCGAGCAGCGAGCGCCCGATGTAGAACTCATTGGACCACAATGTGCGCGCGATCGCCGCGCGGAGCTGCAGGATATGATGCTCGATCGCCTGGCGATCCTTGGCCGACAGCTTCTTCTCGTCCGTGACGAGATCGTCGATGCTGTCGAACTGGCTGAGCAGGTTGTGCTTGGCCTTCAGGAAATCGTCGGACTGTTTGAGCTTCTTGCCGAGCGTG
>CALMPB010000439.1 GCA_937871985.1 uncultured Burkholderiaceae bacterium | reverse complement strand
GCTGCCGCCCGTCGCGCCCGAGAAGTCGCCGCCCACGTTGGTGGTGCCGGTAAAGCTCACCGGCGTGGTGCTGCTGACGACAACATTGCCGCTGTTGCTGAAGTCGGTCTGCGTGGGGGTGCTGTCCGGATCCACCGACTGCGTGGTGGCATCCACCACCAGGCCGGCCCAGCTGGCGTTGGCGCCCTTAGTGACCTTGACCGTCACCCCATTGGTGCCGGTCGGGTCGTACACATTGCCCTGGGCGAACGAACCGTCCTGCAGCGCAAGGTTGACGACGCCGTCCTCACCGCCGCCGCTGCGTATGACGTTCAGCAGCGTGCCGTTGTTCTGGGTCAACGTCGAGCCTGAGCCCACAGTGATGTTCTGCGTCTGGCCGGCGGTATCAAATTCGGAACGCAGCGAAGCGCCGGCGGCCTGCAGCGTTGTGTTGTTGAGCGTGACGTCGGCCTTGTCGGTCATGGCGATGCCGTCGCTCTGGCTGGATACCAGCGTCGAGCCGGTTGCCTTGAACGTGCTGCCGTAGCTCACCCACGCCGCCACCGAATCGCTGCCTGTCACGGTGATATTGCTGTTGGCAAGATTCACCACGCCGCTGGTATACGAGCTGCCAACCTGGGCCCCGACCTTGGCGCCCACGCTATCCGGGCCGGCGGTTTGCAGCGTCAGGTTGCTGGCGTTGATCGTGCCCGGCGCGGTCGAGCCCAAGCCGCCCGCGGCCACCAGGCCGTTGGCGGTTTCGTGCGGCACATTGACATTGGGAACGCCTTCGACCGAGATGATTCCGCCATCGATATTGGTGGTGCCGCCCGCATAGGCCCATACCGCGTCGCCCACGTCGCCCGTGGTGGTGATGTTGACGTTATGAGCGTTCACCACGGAATTGTCGCCGCTGGAATACAGCCCATAAGCCATGAAGCCGTTGGTGGTGATGGACCCGCCATCGAGGGAAACCGTGCCGCCGTTGGTCGCGTAGGCGCCATAGGCGCGCTGGCCGTTGGTGAGTATGGCGGTGCCATTGGCCGAAACGCTGGAGCCTGTACCATTCGCATACAGGGCGTAGGCGCGCGAACCATCGCCATCCTGGACGACCTGCCCCTTCGCATTGGCGGTGGTCACCGACCCACCGTTCAATGTGATCGCACCACCATCGTGCGCATAGGCGCCGTAGCCATACAGGCCTTCGGTACGCAGCGTGCTGTTGGTGCTGGTTATCGTGCTGCCATGGGCGGCCTCCACTGCAGCAGCGGAGGCGCTTGCCGTGCCCGAGCCGGTTGTGGTGATGTTGACGTTGGTGGCGTTGATGATGCCGGCCGTGGGCTCATCGGCGTCGCCGGCCAGCAGGCCGGCCGCATTGGCGCCGCTGGTATTGATGGTGGTGCCGATGAGCGTGACGACGCCGGGGCCCAATGCCCCTGCGCTACCTGTACCCGTATAGGCACGCACACCCGCTGCCTCGCTGCCCGACGTGGTAATGGTGCCGTTGGTCAGTTGCACCGTGCCGCCATCGTCGGCCTCGACGCCGTAGCTGTTGTAGGCAGTGGTATTGATATCCGTATCGACGCCGATGACGCTCGCGCCCTTGTGGTCGGCGCGTATGCCCACCGAATACTCGGGCCCGCCGGTATTGATGGTGACGTTGTTCAGGTTGACGACCGTGGCCGTCTCCCCAGCAGTCGGGGTTCTATAGGCCTGCACGCCCGGACTCTTACCGCCGCTCGTGTTGATGGTCAGGTTCGAAGCCGTGATGGTGCCGCCATCGATGGCTTGCAGCCCCTGCTTGCGCACATTGTTTTGACTCGTATCGTTGCCATAGGAGGTATTGATGGTGCCGCCGGTGATGGTGATGTTTCCGCCATTCTTGGCCTGCAGCGCGGCATTGGAGGTGTTGCTGTCGTTCGAACCGTTCCAGTTTATGACGATATTCGTGTTGTGGAAGGTGATGTCGGCGCCCGAACCATCCGCCTTGATCACCGACGTTGTCCCGGTATTCGTTATGGTCGAATCGGAGACATCAACGTGATCGCCGGGCCCCGCGCTATATGACGGAGTTCCTTGCGCCACGCCATACACGCTCATTAGCGCCGCAGCCAGCACGGTAACCCGCAATACCGCCAGTTGTTTATTCGCCGTTGTATTCATGCTTTTGCCCCTTGCGCCGGGACTGGCTTAAGCAGAATCACTCCGGCTCTTGATGCCACCGAAAGCGTGGCGGCTTGCAAAATCTTCTTGGGCAACATATCCATTTGTATTCTTCCTTGCTGGTCAAGTCGGTGAAACGACTACGAAAACGGAAAACGGCTGCGATCTGCGGCCATGCGGGCGAACCGCGCCAGGGGCCGGGAATTTCGGAATACGTCAACAACGCCGCTTGAAGGCGCACGAAACCGATGCGAATGAATCGCATGGGCTTTTGTTTCTATTGGTTTTTTTTGCAGAAAGATCTGGCGGTAGCTTTTTTATCTAGGCCAAACAGCCTATGTATTTAATAATATATCAGCAATGTAAATAAATAAAGCAATCCGACACATAATGTTGGATTACTTTTGCTGAATCGCCATTGCCAGGTTGCCTTTCCTAAGCAGCCTTTGCTGAATTACCTTTGCTGGACTGCCTTATTTACGATGGGAACATGCGTGCGATACCGGACAAACCGGCCGCCTGTTGCAAGACCCGGCTGCCGCAAAACCGGGTTGCCGAGGAATCGGCTACCGCCCCGCCTTCGCGCGCGGAGACGGCAGCCGCGCCAAGAACCGCCCCTTGCGGGCGATGTGTTACACCGTGAACGACTCGCCGCAGCCGCAGGTGGCTTTTTCGTTGGGGTTGGAGAACTTGAACCCCTCGTTCAGGCCCTCGCGCGTGTAGTCCAGCTGCGTGCCGTCAAGATACGGCAGGCTTTGCGGGTCGACGAAAACCTTGACGCCTAGTTGCTCGAACACGGTGTCTTCGGCGTTGGGCTCGTCGACATACTCCAGCTTGTACGCCATGCCGGAGCAGCCGCTGGCACGCACGCCCAGGCGCAGGCCCATGCCCTTGCCGCGTTTTTCTAGATAGCGGTTGATGTGATCGGCGGCTTGTTGTGTAAGCGTAATTTCCATGCTGTTAATCCTGATGCTTGTCTTTGTAGTTTCGCACTGCGGCCTTGATGGCGTCTTCGGCCAAGATGGAGCAGTGGATCTTTACCGGCGGCAAAGCAAGTTCTTCCGCAATTTGCGTATTACGGATGCTGAGCGCTTCGTCCAGCGTTTTGCCTTTGACCCATTCGGTGGCCAGCGAACTGGACGCTATGGCAGAACCGCAGCCATAGGTTTTGAAGCGTGCATCTTCAATGATACCGCGTTCGTCAACCTTGATCTGTAATTTCACGACATCGCCCTGGGTGGGCGCGCCAACCATGCCGGTGCCGACGCTGGCATCGTTCTTGTCGAAGGCGCCGACGTTGCGAGGGTTTTCGTAGTGATCGAGTATTTTATTGCTATAGGCCATGGCCCGGGTTCCTGCTTTTGATGCGTTGCTTGGCGGGGCCGCGCCTCGGGACCCGCCGGCGCCGCTTACCTTAACTCAAGCAGACATCGGCGATACGATCTTGACACCCACTTCCTTGATTCTGGCGGTTTGTGCCTGAGTAGCCTCGGCCAGCAAGCGCATGCGCTGTTTGTCGACCAGATCTTGCAAAGACACGGAATCGAGAAACTCGACCATTTTATGGTTCAGTGTAGTCCATAGTTCGTGGGTCATGCATTTGCCCGAAGGGCCGCTGCGCCCCACATTGCAGTCTTCCTTGCCGCCGCAACTGGTGGCGTCCAGCGGCTCGTCGACCGCGAAAATAATGTCGGCCACCGTGATATTGCGAGCCAGGCGCGCCAGCGAATAGCCACCGCCCGGGCCTCTTACGCTTTCGACCAGCTCGTGGCGGCGCAGCTTGCCGAACAGTTGCTCGAGATAGGATAGGGAAATATTTTGCCGCTGGCTGATGGCCGCCAGTGTAACCGGGCCGCTTTGCTGCTTCAAAGCGAGATCTATCATGGCTGTTACTGCAAAACGCCCTTTGGTCGTTAAACGCATAGTGAATTCCTTGCCAAGCCAAACATACGGATCGATGAACAATGCCCACCATGACAAGACATGGTTTGCATTGCCGCGGCCGATGGCGTTTTGCGATGCGGTACCCTACCCGCCCCGCCAGCCGTGTCCTGATGGGCCGGCCAGCACACCAACCAATAGTCAAGCATCCTTATACCCGACCATTTAAGTCAAGTATAGCAAATACCCGACTGATTTACTAGGGAACTCCACCGAAAAAAAACCGCGCTGAAAGCCCGGTTTTTTGCACTGCAATATTCCTGCGTTCTGGGCAGTCGGCCGCTTTACGCCGCCTGATATTGAGTGGCCCGCTTGCGTACGACTTCGAGCACACCCTGGCAGGAATCTTCCAGGTAGTCGAGCACCTTGGCAAACCCTTCAGGACCGCCATAGTAAGGATCGGGAACCGTGGCTTCTTCGAACTCGTTGGCGAACCGCATAAGCAGCATGAGCTTGTGCTGGTATACCTTGGGGCATTGCTGCTGCAAGGCGGACAGGTTTTCCCAGTCCATGGCCAGAATGAAGTCGAACTCGCGGAAATCGTCGGCGGTGATCTGGCGCGCGACGCATGCCGAGATGTCGTAGCCGCGTTTGCGCGCAGCCGCCTGGGCGCGAGCGTCGGGCGCTTCGCCGATATGGAAATTATGGGTGGCGGCCGAATCTACGTCGACCACGCCGGACAGCCCCGCTTCGTCGACCAGATGGCGAAATACACCTTCTGCGCTTGGGGAGCGGCAGATATTACCCATGCAAACGAAAAGTACCTTAGTCATCATGGGTGAAATTGTGCGGGAAAACCCGCAATAAGGCAATAGCTTTCGCAAGCCCAAAATGCCTGTCGACATGCGAGTTGACAAAAATTAATACACAAAATATTAGAGCTTTACATCGCCTTGCAAAGGCTGGAATCGGTAGCTGGAGCCTGACTCCAAAACGTTGCGGAACGCCAGTATTTATGCAGTGCAGCAAACATTTCTCGGGATTTTTCGAAGCCAAATCCAAGGGTTTACCCTAGGTAAAAGAAGTGCTCACTCTACACGTTCATGGCTGCGACAACACGTTTTCTGCCGGAAAACACGCCCTTGTGTTACCCGGGCAAGCCCTTGTCTCGTTGGAATTTTGCAACAAATTACAAAACGAAGCCTGATTTTTTAAAGGCAAGCCAGGCCACGCCCGGAATCCTCGCACTATCGTCATAGTGCCCGGTCAGGCCATCAGAGCTCGCTGCTTGAGATGATTCAAGGCATCCCGGGCGGCGGCGGCCTGCTCGAATTCCAGATTCTTGGCATGATCCATCATCAGTTTTTCCAGACGGCGGATTTCCTTGGCCAGGGATTTATCGTCGGCCAGCACGGACAGCGGAATATCGTCCAGCACCGCTGCTTCGGCCGTGGGCGCCATGACGCCGTCGATCATTTCGCGCACTGCCTTGTTGACGCCCCGCGCCGTAATGCCGTGCTCTTCGTTGAAAGCCAGTTGCTTGGCCCGGCGCCTTTCGGTTTCGCCGATGGCCCGGTGCATGGAGTCGGTAACCTGGTCGGCATACAGTATGGCACGCCCGTTCAGGTTGCGCGCCGCCCGGCCTATGGTCTGGATCAGGCTGCGCTCGGAGCGCAGAAAGCCTTCCTTGTCCGCATCCAGGATGGCAACCAGAGACACCTCGGGAATATCCAGGCCCTCGCGCAGCAAGTTGATGCCCACCAGCACATCGAACACACCCAGGCGCAGGTCACGGATGATTTCAACCCGTTCGACCGTATCGATATCCGAATGCAGGTAGCGCACCTTGAGGCCGCTTTCGGTCAGGTAGTCGGTCAAGTCCTCGGCCATGCGCTTGGTCAAGGTAGTCACCAGCACGCGTTCGCCCGCGGCCGCCCGCAGTTTGGCCTCGCCCAGCAGGTCGTCGACCTGCGTCGTGGCGGGCCGGACTTCGATTTCGGGATCGACCAGTCCGGTCGGACGCACGACTTGCTCGACGATATTGTCGGCGTGCTCGCGTTCGTAGTTGGAAGGCGTGGCCGACACAAAAACCGTTTGCGGCATGCGGTGCTCGAACTCCTCGAGCTTCAAGGGGCGATTATCCAGCGCCGAAGGCAGGCGAAAGCCGAAAGTCACCAGGGTTTCCTTGCGCGAGCGGTCACCTTTGTACATGGCGCCCAGTTGTCCCATGGTGACGTGGCTTTCGTCGATGAACATCAGGGAGTCGGCAGGCAGGTAATCGATGAGGGTCGGAGGCGGCTCGCCCGCGGCCGCGCCCGACAAGTGGCGGGAATAATTCTCGATGCCCTTGCAGAACCCCAGCTCCTGCAACATTTCAAGGTCGAAGCGGGTGCGCTGCTCGAGCCGCTGGGCCTCCACCAGGCGGTTTTCCTTGACGAAGAAGTCCAGCCGTTCGCGCAATTCCAGCTTGATGGTTTCGATGGCCCGCAGCACGGTTTCACGCGGAGTGACGTAATGCGAACGGGGGAACACGGTAAAGCGGACGATCTTCTGCTTGATTTTCCCGGTCAGCGGATCGAACAGTTCCAGCGACTCGACCTCGTCGTCGAACAAGGTAAGCCGCAGCGCCAGTTCGGCATGCTCGGCCGGAAAGACGTCGATGATTTCGCCCCGCGCGCGAAACGTGCCGCGAACGAACTCGACGTCGTTGCGCTCGTACTGCATGGCCACCAGGCGCGCCAGCAGTTCCTGGCGAGGAATGCGGTCGCCCGTGCGCAGCGTAAGCACCATGGCGTGGTAATCGCCCGGATTGCCGATACCGTATATGCAGGACACCGAACCCACGATGATGGTGTCGCGCCGCTCGAGCAGGCTCTTGGTAGCCGACAAGCGCATCTGCTCGATGTGTTCGTTGATGGACGAATCCTTTTCGATGAACAGGTCACGGGCCGCCACATAGGCTTCGGGCTGGTAGTAGTCGTAGTAAGAGACGAAATACTCGACGGCGTTGTTCGGGAAAAACTCGCGGAACTCGGCATATAGCTGGGCCGCCAGGGTCTTGTTGGGCGCCAGCACGATGGCCGGGCGCCCTGTGCGGGCAATGACGTTGGCCATGGTATAGGTCTTGCCCGACCCGGTAACCCCCAGCAGCGTCTGGTACATGAGGCCGTCGTTGATGCCTTCGACCAGGCCATCGATGGCCGAAGGCTGATCGCCGGCCGCAGGATAAGGCTGGTAAAGCTGAAACGGACTGTCCGGGTACTGGATGAAGCCAGGGGAATGAGTGGTCATTGCTAGACAACCTCAGGGTAAACCCCTTATTATCTCACTATTACACTCTTTTTATTCCTTTTCCCCCTCCCTCTGGCAACCTTCCAAAACATGACCTCTCTTTTCGAATCCGTCGAGCTGGCTCCACGCGACCCCATTCTTGGTCTCAACGAGCAATACAACACCGATACCCGCAGCACCAAAGTCAATCTGGGCGTAGGTGTGTACTACAACGACGAGGGCCGCATTCCGCTGCTGAAAGCCGTTCGCAAAGCCGAGGTCGCACGCATCGAGGCCGCCACCGCGCGCGGCTATCTGCCCATCGAAGGGCTTGCCAGCTACAACAAGGGCGCCCAAACATTGCTGCTTGGCGCCGATTCGCCGCTTATCGCCGAAGGCCGCGTTCTTACCGCCCAGGCGCTGGGCGGCACCGGCGCCCTCAAGATCGGCGCCGATTTCCTCAGGCAGCTTTTGCCCAATTCCAAGGTCGTCATCAGCAACCCCAGTTGGGAAAACCATCGCGCCCTGTTCGAGCGCGCCGGCTTCAAGGTCGAAACCTACCCCTACTACGACGCCACGACCCACGGCCTGGATTTTGCCAGCATGCTGGCCGCGCTCAAGACGCTGCCGGCCAAGACCATCGTGGTTCTGCATGCCTGCTGCCATAATCCCACCGGCGTGGATCCCAGCATCGAGCAATGGCGCCAGATTGCCCAGGTCGTCAAAGACGCCGACCTCGTGCCATTCATCGACATCGCCTATCAGGGCTTCGGCGATGGCCTGGAAGAAGACGCCGCCGTCGTGCGGCTGTTCGCCAGCCTGGGCCTCACCATGCTCGTCAGTTCGTCGTTTTCCAAATCCTTTTCGCTGTACGGCGAACGCGTCGGCGCGCTGACCCTGGTGGCCGGCAGCCAGGACGAAAAAGACCGCGTGCTCAGCCAGCTCAAGCGCGTCATCCGCACCAACTACTCCAACCCGCCCACCCATGGCGGCACCATCGTGGCCTCGGTGCTGAACAGCCCGGAACTCTATGCGCTGTGGGTCGAGGAACTGGCCGAAATGCGCAACCGCATCCGCGCCATGCGCCAGCAGCTCGTCGAAAAGCTCAAGGCCCGCGGCGTGGCGCAGGACTTCGATTTCGTGCTTGCGCAACGGGGCATGTTCTCGTATTCGGGCCTTACGGCCGAGCAAGTCGACCGCCTGCGCAACGAGCATAGCGTCTATGCCGTCAGCAGCGGCCGCATCTGCGTGGCCGCGCTGAACAGCCGCAACATCGACTACGTGGCCGACGCCATCGCCCAGGTCATCGCGTAACGCCTGTTTCAAGCCTTCCCTTTTCGGGTAGAACCTTTGCGAGGCCAGCCTGCACCTGATTGAGTTGACACGGGTCGACTCATCACTTTCCGGATAGAGGCCCGTCGTGGGGCCGGCGAAAGCCGGCCTCACAAGCTTGTTGGGCGTTGGCGCTTGCATTTGCGGGCAGCTTGCGGCAGAATCGAAGCTGTACAAACATACAGCTATGCAAAGCATACAATTTCAAGCCATGGCCACCAAGCTTACCGAGCGTCAGCAGCAAATCCTGGATATCATCCGCAGCGAAATCCAGCGCACCGGCTTTCCGCCCACGCGGGCCGAAATCGCCCGGTCTTTGGGCTTCAGGTCGGCCAATGCCGCCGAAGACCACCTCAAGGCCCTGGCGCGCAAAGGGGCCATCGAGCTTACCGCCGGCGCATCGCGCGGCATCCGCTTACTGGGCGAACCTGCCGCTTCCGCCTCCGCGCCCTCGCCCAGCCTGCTCGAACAACTCCTTTTGCCCATCGTGGGCCGCGTCGCGGCCGGCAGCCCCATTCTGGCGGCCGAGCACGTGGAGCGTGAAATCGGCGTCGAGCCGGCCCTGTTCAGCCAAACCCCCGACTACCTGCTCCGGGTACGGGGCCTTAGCATGCGCGACGCAGGCATTCTCGACGGCGACCTTCTCGCCGTCAAAAAAGCCGCCGAGGCCCGCAACGGGCAAATCGTGGTCGCCCGCATCGGCGACGAAGTCACCGTCAAAAGGCTGTCCAAATCGGGCAGCCAAATCCAGCTTCTACCCGAAAATCCCGATTTTTCACCCATACTCGTCAGCGCCGGCGACGACTTCTCGCTGGAAGGTATTGCCGTCGGCCTCATCCGAACCACGCCGCTGCACTAATAAAAAACGCCTCACTAACCGGTTTTAACCCGGTTGTGAGGCGTTTTTTCAGTGCCTGAGCACCTCGCCAGGACAGGCGCGAACCACCCTGCCTGCCCCGGAGCCCGCAGACTTAGTGCTTCATGACGCCTTCGGACGAAGAGGGCTCGTCCGTCTTTTTGGCATTGGCCACCGATTCAGCGGCCAGACGGGCGACTTCCTCGTCGGACAAGGGCGTGGGCATGTGCTGCAACGCCACTTCCAGAACCCGGTCGATCCAGCGCACCGGAATGATTTCGAGGTGGTTTTTGACGTTGTCGGGAATCTCGGCCAGATCCTTGACGTTTTCCTCGGGAATCATCACGGTCTTGATGCCGCCGCGATGCGCCGCCAGCAGCTTTTCCTTCAGGCCGCCGATGGGCAGGACTTCGCCGCGCAGGGTGATTTCACCCGTCATGGCGACGTCGGAGCGCACCGGAATCCCGGTCAGCGCCGACACCATGGCCGTGGTGATGGCAATACCCGCCGACGGGCCGTCCTTGGGGGTGGCCCCTTCGGGAAAGTGCACGTGCAGATCGCGTTTTTCGAACGCGGTATTGGCGATGCCCCAGCGCTGCGCCCTGGAACGAACCACCGTGCGGGCCGCTTCGACCGATTCCTTCATGACGTCGCCCAGCGAACCGGTGCGCAACACCACGCCCTTGCCCGGCATGTCGGCAACCTCGATGGTAAGGAGATCGCCGCCCACTTCCGTCCAGGCCAGGCCGGTAACCTGCCCGACCTTGTTCTCTTTTTCGGCCATGCCGAAATTGTAGCGGCGCACGCCCAGGTAATCGGCCAGGTTTTCAGCGGTGACGACCTCGGCCTGGCCTGGCTCGGCGACGGCGCCTTTGCGGGCGCGGGCAGCCGATGCGGCCGGATTGGTTTCGAGCGTCTTCTTGACGACCTTGCGGCAGATTTTGCTCATTTCACGTTCGAGCGCGCGCACGCCCGCTTCGCGGGTGTAATAGCGCACGATATCGCGGATCGCCGACTCCTCGATCTGCATCTCGCCTTCGCGGACACCGTTGTTCTTCATGAGCTTGGGCAACAGATGATCGAAGGCAATATGCACTTTTTCATCTTCGGTGTAGCCCGAAAGTCGAATGACTTCCATGCGATCGAGTAAGGCCGGCGGAATGTTGAGCGTATTGCTGGTAGCCACGAACATGACGTCGGACAGATCGAAATCGACCTCGATGTAGTGATCCTGGAACGTATGGTTTTGTTCGGGATCGAGCACCTCGAGCAGCGCCGAAGAGGGATCGCCACGAAAATCGGCGCCCATTTTATCGATCTCGTCGAGCAGGAACAGCGGATTGCGCACGGCGACCTTGGACATGTTCTGCAGGATCTTGCCGGGCATGGAACCGATGTAGGTGCGGCGATGTCCCCGGATCTCGGCTTCGTCGCGCACGCCGCCCAGGGCCATACGCACGAACTTGCGGTTCGTGGCGCGGGCGATGGACTGCCCCAGCGAGGTTTTGCCGACGCCCGGAGGCCCCACGAGGCACAAGATGGGCGCCTTCAGCTTGTCGACGCGCTGCTGCACGGCCAGGTATTCGATAATACGTTCCTTGACCTTTTCCAGGCCGTAGTGATCGGCATTGAGCACTTTGTCGGCATTGGCGATGGAATTGTTGATGCGGCTTTTCTTGCGCCACGGCAGGCCGATGAGCGTATCGATATAGTTGCGCACCACGGTGGCTTCAGCCGACATGGGCGACATAAGCTTGAGCTTTTTAAGCTCGGATTCGGCTTTCTTGAGCGCTTCCTTGGGCAACTGGGCGGCCTGGATCTTTTTTTCGAGCTCTTCGATGTCAGCGCCTTCTTCGCCCTCGCCCAGTTCTTTCTGGATGGCCTTGACCTGCTCGTTCAGGTAGTAGTCGCGCTGGCTTTTCTCCATTTGCTTCTTGACCCGGCCGCGAATGCGCTTCTCGACCTGGAGAATGTCGATTTCGGATTCGAGTTGCGACAGCAGGTTCTCGAGGCGCTCGGAGGTGCCGGTGATTTCAAGCATCTTCTGCTTTTGCTCGAGCTTGAGCGGCAGATGCGCGGAAATGGTATCCGCCAGGCGGCCGGCATCGTCGATGCCGCTCAGCGAGGTGAGGATTTCCTGGGGAATCTTTTTGTTGAGCTTGACGTATTGCTCGAACTGGGTGACCACCGTGCGGCGCAGGGCCTCGGATTCGGCGCCTTGCTGGCCGTCGGGCGCAACCGGCGAAACATTGGCCGTGAAATGCGTTTCGGCCTCGGTGACACTGTTGACGCGAGCGCGCTGCAAGCCTTCGACCAGCACCTTGACGGTACCGTCGGGCAGCTTGAGCATCTGCAGGATGCTGGCCGCGCAACCGATGTCGTAGAGATCCTCGGGCGTGGGGTCGTCCTTGCTGGCCGATTTTTGCGCGACCAGCATGATGTTGTTGCCCGCCTCCATGGCCATTTCCAGCGCCTTGATGGAACGGGGCCGGCCAACGAACAAAGGAATCACCATGTGCGGAAACACCACCACATCACGCAAGGGCAACAGGGGCAAGTCCATGGCTTCAGAAGAAAGAATCGGGCTCGCAGGCATAGAAATTTCCTTAAAAAACGCTGCTTTAGAAACGAAAGGGAAGCTTGAGCCTCCCTTTCGTATTGCTACATACCAGTGTACTTGGCGACGATGTGGAAAATTTCAAGGTGTCGCATCGATAAACCCGTTTATCCAGAAAGTTTTATGCAAAACCTCTAGGCGGCGGCGTCCTTCAGCTTGGGCACGTCGGCCTTTTTATTGCCAGAGGGCGATTCTTGCGCTTCGTCGTCGGCATAAATAAGCAGTGGAACACCCTTGCCCAGGACGGCGTTTTCGTCGAGAACAACTTGTTTGACATTCTTCAGGGAAGGAAGTTCATACATGGTGCCAAGCAAGGCCTGCTCGACGATGGAACGCAGGCCGCGGGCGCCGGTGCGCCGCTTCAGGGCGCGCTGCGCAATGGCGGACAGCGCTGCCGGACGCACGTCCAGCTCGACGTCTTCCATTTCGAAGAGTTTCTGGAACTGCTTGATCAGGGAGTTCTTGGGTTCGGTAAGGATGCGAACCAGGGTCTCTTCCTGCAGCTCTTCGAGGGTTGCAACCACCGGCAAGCGCCCGACCAGTTCGGGAATGAGGCCGAACTTGATGAGGTCTTCGGGCTCGACTTCGGCGAACAGCTCGCCCACGCCCCGTTCGGACTTGGCATTGACCGAGGCCGAGAAACCGATGCCCGATTTTTCGGTGCGGTCGCGGATGACCTTGTCCAGCCCGTCGAAGGCGCCGCCGACGATGAACAGGATATTGGTGGTGTCGACCTGCACGAAGTCCTGGTTGGGATGCTTGCGCCCGCCCTGGGGAGGCACCGAGGCCACCGTGCCTTCGATGAGCTTGAGCAAGGCCTGCTGGACGCCCTCGCCCGAAACGTCGCGGGTAATGGAGGGGTTGTCGGACTTGCGCGAGATTTTATCGATTTCGTCGATGTAGACGATGGCGCGCTGCGCTTTTTCGATGTCGTAGTTGCAGTTCTGCAGCAGCTTCTGGATGATGTTCTCGACATCTTCCCCAACGTAGCCGGCCTCGGTCAGCGTGGTGGCGTCGGCCATGACGAAGGGGACGTCCAGCATGCGGGCCAGCGTTTGGGCAAGCAGCGTCTTGCCCGAGCCGGTAGGCCCGATGAGCAGGATGTTGCTTTTCGAGAGCTCGACTTCGTCGCCCTTGACCTCGCCATAGCGGATCCGCTTGTAGTGGTTGTAAACCGCCACCGCCAGATTGCGCTTGGGGATGTCCTGGCCGATGACGTAGCCGTCGAGAAAAGCCTTGATTTCCTGCGGCGTGGGCAGTTCGTTGCGAATTGCATCGCGAGCCGCCTCTTGCGTTTCCTCGAGAATGATATTGGTGCATAGATCAATACATTCGTCGCAGATGAACACGTCGGGCCCAGCAATCAATTTACGAACTTCGTGCTGGCTTTTATTGCAAAACGAGCAGCGCAACACTTTTTCGTCTGCTGATCCTTTTTTTTCAGGCATAAAACTCTTCGATGATTCCGTAAAACGGGACGGTTCGTGAGAGCCGCCCGCCAAGTAATAAAGGCGCGGGCGAAGGGCACGCGCTGCGCCAACCTGCTGGCGTCTTACGCCGGTGTTTCAGCGGCGCGGGAAACCAGAACCTTGTCTACCAAACCATACGATACCGCATCTTGCGCCGACATGAAATTGTCGCGCTCGGTGTCAAGGGCGATGCGCTCGATGGGCTGGCCGGTATTGCTGGCCAGGATGCCGTTCAGGCGCTCGCGCAAGTCGAGGATTTCGCGGGCCTGGATCTGGATGTCGGAAGCCTGGCCCTGCGCGCCGCCGGACGGTTGATGGATCATGATGCGCGAGTTGGGCAGCGTGTAGCGCTTGCCTTTGGCGCCCGCCGACAACAAGAACGCGCCCATGCTGGCGGCTATGCCCGTGCACAACGTGGATACGTCGGGCTTGACGAACTGCATGGTGTCGTAGATGGCCAGGCCCGCATAGACCGAGCCCCCCGGCGAGTTGATGTACAGCGAAATGTCTTTGTCCGGATTTTCCGATTCGAGGAACAGCAATTGCGCCACGACCAGATTGGCCGACTGGTCGTTGACCGGCCCGACAAAGAAGATGACCCGCTCGCGCAGCAGACGCGAGTAGATGTCATAAGAACGTTCGCCGCGACCCGACTGCTCCACCACGATGGGCACATAGCCCAGGCCGGTGGGCGTTACCGAGTCGCCGCCATACATCGAAGCGTAAAAATCCGTGAATCGCTGCATTTATGCAGTCCCCATAAGTTCTTCAAACGCCACTTTCTCGTCGTTGACCTTGGCCTTAGACAAAACGTGATTGACGACGTTTTCTTCCAGGACGATGGCTTCGATTTCGGAGCGACGCTGACGATCGGAAAGGTAATAGGCCACAACCTGAGCGGGTTGCTCGTAATTTTGCGCCAGATCTTCGATGCGTGCGCGCACTTGTTCAGGCTTGGCCTTGAGATCGGCGTTGTTGACCAGTTCGGACACCAGCAGGCCCAGGCGCACGCGGCGCTCGGATTCGGCGCTGAAGGCTTCGGGCGGAATGGGCATGGTGTCGGCATTGGGCATGCCGCGCTGCTTGAGTTCTTCGCGAGCGGCGGCAACCCGGTTTTGGGTGTCGCTTTCGACCAGAGCCTTGGGCACGTCGAACGTGCATGCGGCGGCCAGAGCGTCCATGACGCTGGTCTTGGTGCGGGCCAGGGCGCGGGCCTTGGCTTCGCGTTCGATGTTGGAACGGACGTCCTCGAGCAGCTTTTCGACGTTGCCTTCGGCCTGGCCGAGTTCTTTGGCGAACGATTCGTTGACCTCGGGCAGGATGGGCTCGGACACTTCCTTGACGGTAATGGCGAACTCGGCCTTCTTGCCGGCTACTTCCTTGCCGCCGTAGTTCTCGGGAAACTCAAGCGGGAAAGTCTTGCTTTCGCCGGCCTTCAGGCCACGCACGGCGGTTTCGAACTCGGGGAGCATGCGGCCCTGGCCCAGGACGAAAGCGAAGCCCTCGGCCTTGCCGCCGTCGAATTCCACGCCATCGATGGTGCCGACGAAATCGAGCGTGACGCGGTCGTCATCCTGAGCCGCGCGGCCTTCGCGGGCTTCGTAGGTGGCGCGCTGCTTGCGCAGGATGTCGATGGTTTTCTGGACTTCGGCATCGCCGACTTCGGTGTCGACCCGCTTGACTTCCAGGGCGGACAGATCGGGAACCTGAACGTCGGGATACACCTCGAACGTGGCGGAGAAGGCCATTGCGCCCTCGTCGACGCCTTCGGTCTTGGGCTCCAGGCTGGGAGCGCCGGCAATGCGCAACTTGTTTTCTTCGATGATCTGGTCGAGCGCACGGCCTACTTCGGAATTGATCACGTCGTAGCGGATGCCGGGGCCTTGCGTGCGTTCAATCAACGCCAGCGGAGCTTTCCCTGGGCGAAAGCCTTGGATTTTTGCCGTACGTGCGACGCGCTTGAGCTGCGACTGGACTTCCTTTTCGATGTCGGCCACCGAAACGACCAGATCAACACGGCGCTCCAGGCCGGACAGAGTTTCAACCACGGGCTGCATTAGGGACCTATATAAAAAAAGAGTAATAAAAAAGACGAACAGAATATTTTACCGGAAACTGGGCCCGGAGACCGAGCCAGCGCGGCAAGATGACCTTATTGTACGCATACGCGCGCCAGGCAGGTTTTGCGCGAATGCTCCGGGCCTGTGAACGGATGGCCGCATGAACGCCGCCGCCATTGCGCCAAGGTGCAGGAAGGCGATTGATCGGCAGAAAATGAGATGGAGGCAGGAGGAGCCCAAGCGGCGCGGTTGTGGGCGCCGGCCCCTCGTTATGAGGATGAACCAAGACCGCCTTGCATGGTGCGAACGGAGAGACTCGAACTCTCACACCTCTCGGCGCCAGAACCTAAATCTGGTGCGTCTACCAATTCCGCCACGTTCGCATGTTTTAAGGCAAGCCGGTAAGTTTAGCAATATTTTTTTTATTCCACAATACAGCCTGGCGCCATAAGCTTGCTAAAATGATCGGTTCACTTTCAGGCTGGCCCGCATGAATCCAAGACTTGGCGCTCTACACCCCTATCCCTTCGAAAAACTCAGGCAATTGCTGTCGCAGGCCGACACGCCGCCGGCAAATCTGGCCCCCATCAACCTTTCGATAGGCGAGCCCAAGCACGCCACTTCCCCCCTTATCGTGCGCGCCATGCAGGACGCCATGGCCGGCCTGTCGGTTTACCCGCCCACGCGCGGCGACGCGCCCCTGCGCAATACCATCGCCGACTGGCTGGCACGCCGCTACGGCATCGCCCGGCCCGATCCCGACACCCAGATACTCCCGGCACTGGGCTCGCGCGAGGCGTTGTTCGCCTTCGCCCAGACCGTCATCGACCCCAACGCCGGCTCCCTGGTGATCAGCCCCAACCCCTTCTACCAGATCTACGAAGGCGCGGCGCTGCTTGCCGGCGCCCAGCCCTGGTTCATCAATTCGCAGCCGGAACTGAATTTCGGCTACGACTGGACCGCGGTGCCCGACGAGGTCTGGAACAAGACCCGCCTGGTATTCGTCTGCTCGCCGGGCAATCCGGCCGGCCACGTCATGTCCCTGGATGAATGGCGAACGCTGTTCGCCCTGTCCGACCAGTACGGTTTCGTCATCGCCTCGGACGAATGCTATTCGGAAATCTACTTCGACGAATTCAACAAGCCCCTGGGCGGCATGCAGGCGGCCGCGCTGCTTGGCCGAACCACCTACGACAACCTGATGTGCTTTTCCAGCCTGTCGAAACGCTCGAACGTGCCGGGCATGCGCTCGGGCTTCGTGGCGGGCGACGCCAGCCTGATCAAGCAATTCCTGCTGTATCGCACCTACCAGGGCGGCGCCATCAGCCCGGTGGTTTCACAGGCCAGCATCGCCGCCTGGAACGACGAGGCCCATGTGGTGGAAAATCGCCGGATATACCGCGAGAAATTCGAAGCGGTCGTGCCGCTGCTCAGCCCGGTTCTCGACGTGCGCTGGCCGGATGCCAGCTTTTACCTGTGGGCCGGCACCCCGTACTCGGACACCGATTTCGCTCGTGGCCTATACTCGAAGGCCGCCGTCACCGTGCTGCCGGGCAGCTTCCTGGCGCGGCCCGCCCACGGCGTCAATCCGGGCGCCAACCGCATCCGCATCGCGCTGGTGGCCCCCAAAGAGCAATGCATAGAAGCGGCGCACCGCATCGTAAACTTCCTGTCGCAGCACTGACACTTGCCGGCGAACAATGCCGCAACCGCCATTCATTTCCTTTTTTCAATCCTGAACACTGACAACAGCCATGACACTTAATCATCTGCAAGCCACCATTGAACAAGCCTGGGAAAATCGTGCCAACCTGGCACCCAACAACGCCGACGCCGCCGTGCGCGAAGCTGTCCAGGAAACCCTGGCCGCACTCGATGCCGGCACCCTGCGCGTTGCGCAAAAAACCGACGGAAACTGGGTCGTGCATCAATGGGTGAAAAAGGCGGTGCTGCTGTCGTTCCGGCTCGAAAACAACCAGGTCACGGGCCAGGCTCCCATGCAGTTCTACGACAAGGTGCCGCTCAAGTTCGGCGACTATTCGGCCCAGGACTTCGCCGGCGCGGGCTTTCGCGTGGTTCCGCCCGCCGTGGCGCGCAAAGGGTCCTTCATCGGCAAGAACGTGGTGCTCATGCCCTCGTACGTCAACGTCGGCGCCTACGTCGATGAAGGCACCATGGTCGACACCTGGGCCACGGTGGGCTCATGCGCCCAGATCGGCAAGAACGTCCACCTTTCGGGCGGCGTAGGCATCGGCGGCGTGCTCGAACCCCTGCAGGCCAACCCCACCATCATCGAGGACAACTGCTTCATCGGCGCGCGCTCGGAAGTCGTCGAAGGCGTCATCGTCGAGGAAAACTCGGTGCTGGCCATGGGCGTGTTCATTTCGCAAAGCACCAAGATCTACGATCGCAGCACCGGCGAAATCACCTATGGCCGCGTGCCCTCCGGCTCGGTGGTGGTGCCCGGCTCGCTGCCTTCCAGCGACGGCTCCCATAGCCTGGCCTGCGCGGTCATCGTCAAGCGCGTCGACGCGCAAACCCGTGCAAAAACCAGCGTCAACGACCTGCTGAGGACGTAATGCCCGATTCCGCCGCCCTGCTGCTGACGCAGGATCTCATCGCCCGCCCTTCGGTCACTCCCGCCGACGCCGGCTGCCAGCAAGTCCTGGCCGCGCGCCTGGGGCAGGCCGGATTCGCGTGCGAGACCATGGTCTTCGACGACGTCACCAATTTCTGGGCGCGCCGCGGCCAGGCGGCGCCCCTGCTGGTCTTTGCCGGCCACACCGACGTCGTGCCGACCGGGCCGCTGGAAAAATGGACCAGCGACCCATTCCAGCCGGTCGTGCGCAACGGCCTTCTGTACGGGCGCGGGGCGGCGGACATGAAAAGCTCGATCGCCGCCTTCGTCGTCGCCGCGGAGGAATTCGTGGCGGCGCACCCGGATCACAAGGGCTCCATCGGCATGCTCATCACGTCCGACGAAGAAGGCCCTTCCATCAACGGCACGGTCAAGGTCTGCAATGCGCTCGAGGCGCGCGGCGACAAGCTGGACTACTGCATCGTGGGCGAGCCGACTTCGGTCGGGCAATTGGGCGACACGGTCAAGAACGGCCGCCGCGGCTCGCTGTCGGGCAAACTCACGGTCAAAGGCAAGCAAGGCCATGTAGCCTACCCGCATCTGGCGCGCAATCCCATTCATCTTATGGCGCCGGCGCTGGCCGAACTGGCCGGCACGGTGTGGGACGAAGGCAACGAATACTTTCCCGCCACCACCTTCCAGGTATCCAACCTGCATGCGGGCACCGGAGCCACCAATGTCGTGCCCGGCGAAGCCGTGCTCGATTTCAATTTCCGCTTCTCCACCGAAAGCACGCCCGACGGCCTGAAGCAGCGCGTCGCGGACCTCCTGCACAACCATGGGCTGGAATTCGACATCGACTGGGTTCTGGGCGGCGAGCCCTTCCTGACGCCCAAGGGCGAACTGAGCGCGGCGATCAGCAGCGCCATCCGGGAGGAAACCGGCGTGGCCACGGAACTCTCCACTACGGGCGGCACGTCCGACGGACGCTTCATTGCCAAGATATGCCCCCAGGTCGTCGAGTTCGGCCCCATCAACGCCAGCATCCACCAGATCGACGAACATATCCAGGTCGACTCGATCGAACCTTTGAAGAACATCTACCGCCGCACGCTGGAAAACCTGCTGCTGGATCGGAGCTGACATGAACCCCGCTGCCTTCAACGAACTATTCACCGTGCGCGATCTGCTGCGCTACGCCGTCAGCCAGTTCAACGCCGCCAAGCTGGCGTTCGGGCACGGCAGCGACAACGCCTGGGACGAGGCCGTTTACCTGCTGCTGCATACCTTGCACCTGCCCCTGGATACCCTGGATCCCTTTCTGGACGCGCGCGTACTGGCCGACGAACGCGAGCGCTTTCTCACCCTGGTGGAAAGGCGTTTGACCGAGCGCGTTCCGGCCGCCTACCTTACCGGCGAAGCCTGGCTGCAAGGCCACCGCTTCGCCGTGGACTCGCGGGTCATCGTGCCGCGCTCGCCCATCGCCGAACTTCTGGCCGACGACCTGGCCCCATGGATCAACGACCCGGACAACGTCGAGCTTGTCCTCGACCTGTGCACGGGCTCGGGTTGCCTGGCCGTGCTGGCCGCCCTGGCCTACCCCAATGCCCAGGTCGATGCCGTCGACCTGTCGGACAACGCCCTGGAAGTCGCCGACGAGAACATCGAACAATTCGGACTGGACGGACGCGTCACCACGCACCGCAGCGATCTGTTCGAACAGATGCCACGCTGCGAATACGATCTCATCGTCTGTAATCCGCCCTACGTCAACAGCCACTCCATGGAGTCCCTGCCCGCCGAGTACCGGCACGAACCCACCATGGCCCTGGCCGGCGGCGAGGACGGCATGGACATCGTGCGGCGCATTTTACGCAGCGCGCCCGATTTCATGGCGCCCGATGGCATCCTGGTATTGGAAATCGGCAACGAATACGAAAACTTTCTTGCGGCCTTTCCCGACCTTGAACCGGTCTGGCTCAGCACGGAAAACAGCGACGACCAGATCCTCCTGCTGACGAGGGAGCAGTTGGCATCGTGATCCGCGCCACAGGTCTGACGCTGCGCCGGGGCGTCAAGGTATTGCTCGACGAAGCCGATTTCGTCGTCAACCCGGGCGAACGCGTAGGGATAGTGGGCAAGAACGGCGCGGGCAAATCCACGCTCTTTGCGCTGTTGCAGGGCCGGCTGGACGCTGACGCCGGCACGCTGGACATCCCCGCCTCGTGGCGCATTGCCAGCGTAGAGCAGGAAATCGGCGACAACACGCTGGCCGCGCGTGAATTCGTCATCGACGGCGACACGCATCTGCGCGCTTTGCAGGCGCAACGCGCCGCCACCCCCGATCACGACGGGCATCGAATCGCGGAACTCGAAGCAGCCTTGGTGGAAGCCAATGCCTGGAGCGCGCCTTCGCGCGCTGAGCAATTGCTGGCCGGCCTGGGCTTCGCTCCCGACCAATGGATGAATCCGGTCAGCAGCTTCTCGGGCGGCTGGCAAATGCGCCTGGCGCTGGCGCGGGCCTTGATGGCTCCGTCCGAGCTCTTGCTGCTGGACGAACCCACCAACCACCTGGATCTGGACGCCATGCTCTGGCTGGAGCGCTGGCTGGGCGCCTACGAAGGAACCGTGCTGCTCATTTCGCACGACACCGAGTTTCTCGACGCCGTCGCCAGGGTCATCCTGCATTTCGACCAGGGCAAGCTGATACGCTACCGGGGCGGCCATCAGGACTTCCTGATGCAGCGCGCCGAGCGCTTGCGCCAAACCAGGCTGGCCTGGGAGAAGCAAACCCGCGAAACGGCCCGCCTGCAGAGCTTCATCGACCGTTTCAAGGCCAAAGCCACCAAGGCCAAGCAGGCGCAAAGCCGGGTCAAGGCCCTGGCCCGCATGGAAGCGCTGGCGCCCTTGCAAGCCGAAGCCGGCATCGACATCCGCATTCCCGAACCGCAAAGCATGCCCGACCCCCTGCTCGTGCTGGATACGGTAAGCACGGGATACACGCTGGCCGACGGCGCGACCCGCCCGATTCTCAAGGACATCACGCTCATGATCCGGGGCGGCGCGCGCATTGGCGTGCTGGGTGTCAATGGCGCGGGGAAAAGCACGCTGATCAAGACTCTGGCGAACGAACTGGCGCCGCTGAACGGAGAGCGCCGGGCCTCCAAAGGCCTGGAAATCGGCTACTTCGCCCAGCAGCAACTGGACATGCTGGATCCCGAATCGACGCCGCTGCAGCACCTGGCTCGTCTGGCCCCCCAGACCCGCGAACAGGAACTGCGCAACTACCTGGGTGGATTCGGCTTCAGCGGCGACACGGTCAATGGCCCGGTCGACCCGATGTCGGGAGGCGAAAAGGCCCGCCTGGCCCTGTCGTTGATCGTCTGGCAAAAACCCAATCTACTGCTGCTGGACGAACCCAGCAACCACCTGGACGTGGACACCCGCGAGGCTCTGGCCACCGCACTGGCCGAGTTCCCCGGCAGCGTCCTGCTGGTGTCGCACGACCGGCATCTATTGCGCACGACGGTGGATGATTTCTGGATCGTGGCCGATGGGCGGGTCATGGAATTCGACGGAGACCTGGAAGACTATCGCGACTGGCTGGCGGCCCGTGGCGCCAGCACCAGGGCCCAGGCTCGCAACGAAGCCGCCTCCGACGGCGTGGAAGGCTCCGTGGATCGCAAGACCCAGCGCCGCCTGGAAGCCGAGGAGCGCCAGCGCCTGGCGGGCCTGCGCAAGCCGCTGGAAAGCAGGCTGAAGAAGGTCGAGTCCGACATGGACAAGGCCCAGGCGCGCTTGAAGGAACTGGATGCGCTGATCGCCGACCCCGGCTTCTATGCCGACGAGCGCCGCCAGGAGCGGCTGCTGGCGCTGGCCGAACACGGCGACCTGAGCAAACAGGCGGGCCAGCTTGAAGAACAATGGCTGGAGCTTCAGGAACGACTGGAAGAGCTGGTCAGGGCCGAGTGATCCTAGTTCGGATCAGGCCCTGGATCAACCGACGGTGATGTCCAGCTTGGCGATGCCCAGAGCCAGGGTTTTGGTGCCCGCCTCGCGGAACTGGATCTGCGCCTGGGCATCCGTGCCCGCGCCGCTCAGGCCGATTATCGTGCCCTCACCGAACTTCGCATGCCGAACGCCCTGCCCGATGCGGAAATGCTTGTCGCCCACCAAGACCCCGCTGGTCATGCTGCGCGCCTGCCTTGGCGCCGCAACGCCCGTGGAAGGACGTCCATAGGCATCGCCGCGTCGGTAGGCGCCCGCCGCCGGCCAGGCGCCACTTGAAGCAAGACGGTTGCCTTCCTTGGGGGTCAGCCACTTGAGATGCTCTTCGGGAATCTCATCCAGAAAGCGCGAACGCATGGCATAGCGGGTTTGCCCATGCAGCATCCTGCTTTGGGCCAGGGTCAAATACAGGCGGCTGCGCGCGCGGGTAATCGCCACATACATCAGCCGCCGCTCTTCTTCGAGCCCCGCCGCTTCGATCAGGCTGTTCTCGTGCGGAAACAGGCCTTCCTCGACGCCGGTGATGAACACCGTATCGAATTCCAGCCCCTTGGCCGCATGCACGGTCATCAATTGCACCGCATCCTGCCCGGCCTGGGCCTGGTTGTCGCCGGCCTCCAGCGAGGCATGGGAAAGAAAGGCGCCCAGCGGCGACATCTGCGGCAGCGAATCGAACACCTCGGCGGAAACCGCATCCGCAAGCGCCTCGCCGGGTTGCCGCGCGGCGTCGGACATCACGATGCGCCCGGCCGGCAAGCTCTCGAAGTTTTCCTCCGCCTCGAACACCGCGGCGGCATTGACCAGTTCCTGGAGGTTTTCAAGCCGGTCGGCGCCTTCTTTCTCACCCTGGTAATAGGTGCGCAGGCCGCTGTGATGAATGACGTGCTCGACGAGTTCCGGCAAGGACAAGACCTGGGCCTCGTGCGCCATTTGCTGGATCAGCTCGGCGAACTTGAGCAGATTGCCGCCGCCCTTGCCCGAAACCAATGGCACGGCCTTGTACAGGCTGGTATCGCCCTGGCGCGCCAGGTCTGACAACTGCTCCAGCGTGCGCGCGCCAATGCCGCGCGCCGGAAAATTGACGACTCGCAGCCACGAGGTGTCGTCCTGCACATTGTCGATGAGCCGCAAATACGCCAGCGCATGCTTGATTTCCTGGCGCTCGAAAAAGCGCAGCCCGCCGTAAACCTTGTAGGGAACACGGGACGAAAACAGCGAGTGCTCGATGACCCGCGACTGGGCGTTGCTGCGGTACAGCACCGCAATCTCGCTGCGCAGGCTGCCTTCGCCGACAAGAGCCTTGACCTCGTCGACGATCCATTGCGCCTCGAGCAGATCGGAGGGCTGTTCGGTGACGCGCACAGGCTCGCCCTCGCCCTGCTCGGTCCATAGATTCTTGCCCAGGCGGGCGCTGTTGTGGGCAATGAGCGCATTCGCCGAATCCAGGATATGGCCGTACGAACGGTAGTTCTGCTCCAGCCGGATGACGGTGCCGTGCGCGTAGTCGCGCTCGAACTCGGCCATATTGCCCACATTGGCACCGCGAAACGCGTAGATGGACTGATCGTCGTCGCCCACGGCGAACATGCAGGCTCCGCCGCCGGCAAGCAGCTTGAGCCAGCGGTACTGCAAAGTATTGGTGTCCTGGAACTCATCGACCAGAATATGCCGGAAGCGCCGCTGGTAATGCTCGCGCACGGGCGCATTGCGCTGCAACAGCTCGTAGGCCCGCAGCAGCAGCTCGGCGAAATCGACGACACCTTCGCGCTCGCATTGATCCTGGTACATCTGGTAGATTTCGACCAGGCGGCGCCTGTGCGCATCCCAGGCTTCCACGTCGCCGGGGCGTTGACCCTCTTCCTTGGCGCCGTTGATGAAACGCTGCACGTCGCGCGGCGGGTATTTTTCGTCGTCGATGCCCGCGCCCTTGATCAGCCTTTTAATGGCGGCCAATTGATCGGCCGAGTCGAGGATCTGAAAGGTTTGCAGCAGGCCGGCATCACGATGGTGCGCGCGCAGCATGCGGTTGCACAGGCCGTGGAAAGTGCCCACCCACATGCCGCGCGTATTGATGGGCAGCAAGGCCGACAGGCGCGTCAGCATTTCGCGCGCCGATTTATTGGTGAACGTAACGGCCAGCAGGCTGAAGGGGCTGGCCTGGCTCGTCTGGATGAGCCAGGCCATGCGGGTGGTCAGTACCCGGGTTTTGCCACTGCCCGCCCCGGCAAGCACCAAGGCGTGCTGGGGAGGAAGTGTGACGGCGGCTTGCTGTTCCGGGTTTAACTGCTCGATCATGCTGCGTAGCGACGCAGCCGATACGAGAACTGTTCCAGCCCTTCGATGCCGCTTTGCTGCGCGCGCTGGCACCAGGCCTGCAGGTCATTGAGCAACTGCTCGCTGGTGGCCGTGGAACTTTCCCAGAGGCGGGTCAGCTCGCGGCGCATTTGCACCAGGGTGGACAAGGACTGGCTGCTGGCCAGCGCGGTGTCGAGCTCGGCGCGCTGGGAGGGCTCGAGCTGGGCGTCGTCGGTGCTGCTGATAAGGTTTTTGGCCCGGCTGAGCGACTGCCAGTGCGAATCGGCACCGCCTTTGCTGCGCAAGGGCTTGAGCTTGGCGAGTTCTTCGGAGGCGGCCTTCTTGATCAGGTCGGTATAGCGGGCCAGGATTTCGTAGCGGTGCAGGATGACGCCTTCCAGCGTTTGGAGGCTGACCGGCGCCGTGGCCGGTTCGAGCTTGACCTTGGGCGCCACGCGCCGGACAGTGGCCAGGCGCAAGGCGCTGAGAATCCTGATATAGCCCCAGCCGATGTCGAACTCCCACCACTTGGTGGAAAACTTGGCCGACGTGCCATAGGCGTGATGGTTGTTGTGCAGCTCTTCGCCGCCAATGATCAGGCCCCAGGGAAATACATTGGTGCTGGTGTCGGGACTGGCGTAATTGCGGTAGCCCCACCAATGGCCGATGCCGTTGACGACGCCGGCGGCCCAGAAGGGAATCCAGGCCATTTGCACGGCCCATACGGTAAGGCCCAGGACGCCGAACAAGGCAAGGTCTATGCCCAGCATGATCATGACACCCAGGACGCTATGACGCGCGTAAAGACGTCGTTCAAGCCAGTCGTCGGGCGTGCCGTGGCCGTAGCGCTTGAGGGTTTCGGCGTTGGCCGCTTCCTGGCGGTATAGTTCGGCGCCGCGGAAGAATACCTTGCCAATGCCGAAGATGACGGGCGAGTGCGGATCGCCCTCGCGCTCGCATTTGGCGTGATGCTTGCGGTGGATGGCCACCCATTCCTTGGTAACCATGCCCGTGGTAAGCCACAGCCAGAAGCGGAAGAAATGCATGACCGCGGGGTGAAGGTCGAGGCCCCGGTGCGTTTGGCTGCGATGCAGGAAAATCGTGACGCCTAAAATGGTGATATGGGTAAGCACCAACGTAACAATAACGACTTGCCACCAGGAATACTGAAGTAAACCGCCGGCAAGAAAAGTAAGAAAATTGTCCATAAACCTTATTTTAGGCCTCGCATTGAATGACTAGAGGAGTTTAGCCCAGTTGCTCTTTCTATGACAGCGGTATTGCAAAATAGTTTTTGAGCAAAATCAAGCAGCTGTGCCGGAATCGGGCCCCAAAACGCCTGCGGCGGCAGGCCTTGTCCGCATGCCTGGCCAGCGTCAATCGCCCTCCTGCCCCTCTTCGGCCTCCAGAGCCGGTTTGGCATCCGCCGGCTTGGCGCGCTCCATGACCGCGGCAAAGAATCCGTCCGTGCCATGGCGGTCGGGCCGCATCGCCAGCCAGGGGCCTTGAAGTGTCAGATTTTCGCAACGATCTTGCACGATCTTGCTCGCATCCAGCAGCGTAAATTCGGGATTCTCGGCCAAAAATGCCTCTACCTGCTTCTCGTTCTCTTCGGGCAGGACGCTGCAGGTGGCGTATACCAGCCGCCCTCCGGGCGCCACGCAACGCGAAGCCTGGCGCAAAATACGCGCCTGTACCGCCACCAGCTCCTGCAAGGATTCAGGATGCTGACGCCATTTCAGGTCGGGATTGCGCCGCAACGTTCCCAAACCGCTGCATGGCGCGTCGATGAGCACCCGCTGCGCCTTGCCGCGCAGGCGCTTGACGCGCTGGTCGTTGTCGTCGGCAATGACCACCGGAACGATATTGGACAGGCCGCTGCGCGCAAAACGGGGCTTGGCCCGCGCCAGCCGCGCCGCGGACACGTCGAAGGCGTACAGGCGGCCGGTGGAACGCATCAGCGCGCCCAGCAGCAAGGTTTTACCGCCCGCGCCCGCGCAATAGTCGATGACCATTTCGCCGCGCTTGACCCCCACCAGGGCCGCCAGAATCTGACTGCCCTCGTCCTGCACCTCGATTTCGCCGTTTTCGAACATGGGCCAGCGATTGACCGGCGGACGGCCCTGCAGGCGTATGCCCCAGGGCGAATAGGGTGTGGGAGCGGGATCGAAGCGCGCGGCCGGCCCCGAACGCAGGCTTGCCAGCATGGCATCGCGCTCGACCTTGAGCGGATTGACGCGGATATCGAGAGGCGCCGTACTGTTCAAGGCATCGACCAGCGCATCGGCGTCTTCCAGTTGGGACAGACGTTCGTCCAGCCAGTCCGGCAGGCTGGCGCGCACCGCCCGCGACAAGCCCGTCACGTCGATGCGCCGCACGTGCTCCAGCCAATCCCGCTCGACGTCGTCCAGCCCGGTGTTCAGGACATCTTTGCTGAATACCGTGGACAAGCCCAGAATGGCCAGGCGCCGGGCCGATGGGCCGACACCGCTTTCGGCGAATTGCCGGTAACGGCGCAGATTGCGCAATACATCGAAGACCGCGTCCGCCACTTCGCTGCGATCGCGCGAACCCAGCTTGGGGTGCGCGCGAAACCAGTGCGACAGCACGGCGTCGGCGGGATATTCCCACTGCAAAACCTCGCCCAGCACACTGCGCACCTGCTCGATGCGAGCCGCCGCCATGACATAGGGCCGGCTGGGCCCTTGCTCTTGGGAGCCGCCCCGCCGCGGCTCGGAGCCGCGCGAGGCCGAACTGCGGGCAGCGGTGCTTCGGGGCTCGGAACGTTTGGACGGCCCGCGCCGGGATTTTTCTGGTGTTGCCATAGTCTGCCTTTATTCAGCCTGCGCGCCTTGCGGCGCAATCATGTAGGAACGGGTCGAGACGCCTTGCACCTGGACGCGCTGCCGGGCGTCCAGCGTTACTCGCCCTTCGGCCAGCCAGCACGCCACTTGCGCATACACATGGTGTTCCGCTTCCAGCAGACGCTCGGCCAATGTTTGAGTCGTATCGTCCGCCAGCACCGGGACGATACCCTGGGCGATGATGGGACCGTGGTCGAGCGTCGGCGTCACGAAATGCACCGTGCAGCCGTGCCACTGCACTCCGGCTTCGAGCGCCTGGCGATGCGTGTGCAGGCCGGGAAACGAAGGCAGCAGCGAAGGATGGATGTTGACCAGCCGGCCGCCGAAATGTTCGACGAACCCGTCGGTCAAAATACGCATGAAACCGGCCAGCAGCACGTAATCGGGCCGATGGGCGTCGACGGCCCTGGCCAGGGCCTGGTCGAACTCGTTGCGCGTGGCGTAGTCGCCGTGCGGCACAAGTGTAGCCGTTATTCCTTGCTCATTGGCCCAGGCCAGGCCCTGCGCGCCCTCGGTGTTGGCAATGACGGCGCAAACCTGCGCCGAAGGCACCCTTTCCCGTAGCGCCTGGACGATGGCCTGCAAGTTGGATCCACGCCCGGAAATCAATACGACGAAACGGCAAGAGGGAGAATTTACGGCAAACAAAATATAATTTCCTGAGCTGGACAACGTAAAATTGTAAACTCTCAGACGTGAAACCTGCCCCAATAATTTATCGCACCCTTCCCCGCCACGATAGCGACCGCCCCAGCGCGGTAACCATCGGCAATTTCGACGGCGTCCACCGCGGCCACCAGGCCATCCTGACCCAAGTCGGCCAATCGGCCCGCGAACGCGGCCTGGCCTCCACCGTCATGACCTTCCAGCCGCATCCGCGCGCCTATTTCGCCATGCGCGGCCAGCGGCCCGAACTCATTCCCACGCAAATCAGCAGCTTGCGCGACAAGGTCTGGGCCATTGCCCGCCTGAACATCGACCAGATTCTTCTCGAGCACTTCAACCAGGCGCTGTCCGACATGAGTGCCGAAGATTTCATCGAATCGCTGCTCGTCCGGGGCCTGAACACCCGCTGGCTGCTGGTGGGCGAGGATTTCCGCTTCGGCCACAAGCGCATGGGCGACGTCGACCTGCTGCGCCGCACCGGCAGGCAGCACGGCTTCGAGGTTGAAACCATTACCGACGTGCTCGACGAGCATGGCTACCGGATATCCAGTTCGGAAGTGCGCACCGCCCTGGCCGTGGGCAACCTGGAGCGCGCCGAACACCTGCTGGGCCACGCCTACCGCATAAGCGGCCACATCATTCACGGCCAGAAGCTCGGGCGGACCCTGGGCTACCCCACGCTCAACCTGCGCGTGCCGCAACTGTGCGCGGCGCGCTCGGGGGTGTACGTGGTGCGCGCCCACGGGCTGGCCGACCAGCCCATCAACGGCGTCGCCAGCCTGGGGGTGCGCCCCACCGTATCCAACGCCGGACGCATCCTGCTCGAAGTGCATCTGCTGGATTGCCACGTCGATGCATACGGTAAACTGGCACGCATCGAATTCCTCGAATACCTCCGGGACGAAGAAAAATTTCCCGACTTGCCCACCATGATTTCCGCCATCGATAAAGATGCGCAAAACGCCCGCGAATATTTTGCCCTCCATGGACTATAGAAACACTCTGAATTTGCCCGAATCCCCCTTCCCCATGCGCGGCAATCTGGCCAAGCGCGAACCAGGGTGGATCGCCGAATGGGAAGAAAAAAAGGTGTACGCGGCCGTCCGCGCCGCCAGCAAGGGACGCCCCAAGTTCGTGCTGCACGACGGCCCGCCGTATGCCAACGGCGATATCCATATCGGCCATGCCGTCAACAAGATACTCAAGGACATCATCGTCAAAAGCCGCTCCATGGCGGGCTACGACGCGCACTATGTGCCGGGCTGGGATTGCCACGGCATGCCCATCGAAATCCAGATCGAAAAAAAATACGGCAAGCACCTGCCGGTCGCCGAAGTCCAGTCCAAGGCGCGCGCCTACGCCCATGAGCAAATCGACCGCCAGCGCCAGGACTTCAAGCGCCTGGGCGTCCTGGCCGACTGGGATCACCCCTATCTGACCATGAACCATAGCAACGAAGCCGACGAGCTTCGCGTGCTGGCCCGCATCATGGACAAAGGTTATGTATTCCGGGGCCTGAAGCCGGTGAACTGGTGCTTCGACTGCGGCTCGGCGCTGGCCGAGGCCGAGGTCGAATACGCCGACCGCAAGGATCCCGCCGTGCACGTCGCCTTCAAGTTCGGCGACAAGGAAAAACTGGCCCACGCCTTCGGCCTGGAGCAGATCGACGACGGCGCGGTCGTCATCTGGACCACCACGCCCTGGACCCTGCCGGCCAACCAGGCCCTCAACGTACACCCCGACATCGAATACTCCTTGGTCAGGCTCGACCAGCCTCGCGCCACCGGTCCCCTGCTGCTGCTGGCCAAAGACCTGGTCGCTTCCTGCCTGGAACAATGGCAATTGGGCGGCACGGTCATCGCCACGACGACGGGCGCGGCCCTGGCCAACCTGGAGTTCAAGCACCCGCTCTACGACGCCGACCCCGGCTATCAGCGCATGTCGCCCGTGTACCTGGCCGACTACGTGTCCTTGGACGCGGGTACCGGCGTCGTGCATTCGGCGCCGGCCTACGGCGTGGACGACTTTATTTCATGCAAGGCCCACGGCCTGCGCGACGACCAGATCATCGGCCCCGTCATGGGCAATGGCCATTACGCGGACAGCCTGCCGCTGTTTGGCGGCCTCATGATCTGGAAAGCCAATCCCGAAATCGTCAAAACGCTGGACGAAGCAGGCACGCTGCTCAAGCACGAAATGCAAAGCCACAGCTACATGCATTGCTGGCGGCACAAAACCCCCATCATCTATCGCGCGACCAGCCAATGGTTCGCCGGCATGGATCGGCAGCCCAAAGAAGGCCGGACGCTACGCGAATCGGCCCTGGCCGGCATAGAACAGACCGAGTTCTACCCCGCCTGGGGACGCGCGCGTCTGCATGCCATGATCGCCAACCGGCCCGACTGGACGCTCTCGCGCCAGCGCCAATGGGGCGTACCCATGGCCTTCTTCGTGCACAAGGAAACCGGCGACCTGCATCCGCGCACCGTGGAGCTTCTCGAAGAGGTCGCCCTGCGCGTCGAGAAGGACGGCATCGAGGCCTGGCAATCGCTGGATCCACGCGAACTGCTGGGCGACGACGCCGAGCGCTACGAGAAGAACCGCGACACGCTGGATGTCTGGTTCGATTCGGGCACCACGCATGCCACCGTGCTGGGCGGAAAAAACCACGCATTCAAAGGCTCGCACGCCGACGAACTCAAGTGGCCGGCCGACCTCTACCTGGAAGGCTCCGACCAGCATCGCGGCTGGTTCCACTCGTCCCTGCTGACCAGCTGCATGCTGTACGACGCGCCGCCTTACAAAGCCCTGCTGACCCACGGTTTCGTGGTGGACGGCCAGGGCCGCAAGATGAGCAAGTCGGTCGGCAACGTCATCGCTCCGCAAAAGGTCTCCGATTCGCTGGGCGCCGAAATCCTGCGCCTGTGGACGGCTTCCACCGACTACTCGGGCGAACTGTCGATTTCCGACGAAATCCTCAAGCGCGTGGTCGAAGGCTATCGCCGCATCCGCAACACGCTCAAGTTCCTGCTGGGCAATATCATCGATTTCGACGTTCACGCCAATGCCGTGCCCCTGGATCAAATGTTCGAGATCGACCGCTACGCGCTGGCCATGACCGAGCAGATGCAAAAGGAAACCCTGGCCAACTACAAGCGCTACGAATTCCATCCGGCGGTATCGCGCCTGCAGATCTTCTGTTCGGAAGACCTGGGGGCCTTCTACCTGGATGTGCTCAAGGACAGGCTGTACACCGCCGGCCAGAACAGCCTGGCCCGCCGCTCGGCACAAACCGCGCTTTACCATATCACCCACGCGCTGCTCAAGCTGATGGCGCCCATTTTGTCGTTCACCGCCGAAGAGGCCTGGAAGGACATGCACGGGCAAGGCGACGCACCCAGCATCTTCACCGAGCTGTTCCACGCCCTGCCCGACCAGGTGGATGCCGCCGAGCTCACCGCGAAATGGCAGCGCCTGCGGGAGATCCGCGCCGAAGTCATGCGCAAGATCGAGGACGTGCGCGCCACCGGCGAAATCGGCTCGTCGCTGGCGGCCGAACTGGACATCTACGCCGGCGGCGACGACTACGACCTGCTGCTTTCTCTCGAAGACGATTTGCGCTTCGTCCTGATCGTATCGCGCGCGACCCTGCATCCGACCGCCCAGGAGCTGCGCGTGCAGGTTACGCCCAGCACCGCCCAAAAATGCGAGCGATGCTGGCACCATCGCGCCGACGTCGGTCGCAATCCGGATCACCCGACGCTCTGCGGACGCTGCGACGACAATCTGTTCGGCTCGGGCGAGGCGCGCCGCCATGCATAGCGACAAGCCGGCGCGTACTGCCGCCAATGCACGCAAGGCGCGGCGATTCTGGGCCTGGATGCTGGGCGCTCTCCTCATCGTCGTGCTGGATCAACTGACGAAAAGCTATGTCGATTCGCACCTTGCCTACGGCGAGCGCTGGCATCTGCTGCCGTTCTTCAACATTACCCTGCTGTACAACCCCGGCGCCGCCTTCAGCTTCCTGGCGGACGGACACGGATGGCAGCGATGGCTGTTCACGGCCATCGCCCTGGGCGCGGCCGGCCTCATCATAAACCTGCTGCGCCGCTCCCCCGGCCAACTGCTGTTCTGCAGCTCGCTGATGGCCATTCTGGGCGGCGCCGTGGGCAATCTGGTGGATCGCATGCAGCACGGGCACGTCGTTGATTTTTTGCTGTTTTATTGGAATAGTTGGTATTTTCCGGCGTTCAATGTCGCGGATGTCGCCATTACGTGCGGCGCGGCGCTGCTGCTGCTGGACGAAGTGCTGCGCATAAGGCGGGAACGCCGCAGCAAGGCCCGCAAAGCGGCCTGAACGCCCTTCAATCCCGGTCTTCCGGCCATACCCGAAAAGCCCACCATGCCCGATCTCGACCACAAACGATATGTCATAGGCCTTACCGGCGGCATCGCCTGCTACAAGATCGCCGAGCTGGTGCGGCGCATGCTCGAGCAAGGCGCCGTCATCGACGTGGTCATGACCGAGGCGGCCACGCATTTCATCACCCCCACCACCATGCAGGCCCTGTCGGGCCGGCCGGTGTACCTGGACACCTGGGATGCGCGCATCCCCAACTCCATGGCGCACATCAACCTTACCCGCGGCGCCGATGCCATCGTCATCGCTCCGGCCAGCACCGATTTCATCGCCAAGCTTGCCCATGGCCTGGCGGACGACCTGCTTTCCACGCTATGCGTGGCCAAGGGTTCCTGCCCCCTGCTGGTCGTGCCGGCCATGAACCGCGAAATGTGGCAGCATCCGGCCACTCAGCGCAATATCGCCCAACTGAAGGCCGACGGCGCATCCGTGCTGGGGCCCGCCAGCGGCGACCAGGCCTGCGGCGAAATCGGCGACGGCCGCATGCTCGAGCCGCAAGAAATTCTGGCGGAGCTCATCGCCTTCGAACAGCCCAAAGTACTGGCGGGAAAACGGGTCATTGTCACCGCGGGCCCGACCAGCGAACCCATAGATCCGGTACGCGCCATTACCAACCGATCCTCCGGCAAGACGGGCTATGCCATCGCCCAGGCGCTGCGCGAAGCGGGCGCCGAGGTAACCCTGATCTCGGGCCCCACCGCCCTGGCCGCTCCATACGGCGTCGCGCGCATCGACGTGGAAAGCGCCCGCGACATGCATGGCGCCGTCATGCGGCAAGCCGCGGCCGCGGACATCTTCATTTCGGTTGCCGCCGTCGCCGACTGGCACGTCAGCAACGCCAGCGAAAACAAGCACAAGAAATCCGCCGACGGCCAGGCGCCGACGCTGCAATTCGCCCTGAATCCCGACATCCTCGCCGAAGTCGCCGCGCTGCAGAACGGCCCATGGTGCGTGGGCTTCGCCGCCGAAACCGAGAATCTGAACGAACACGCCGAAGCCAAGCGCCGACGCAAAGGCATTCCGCTGCTGGTGGGCAACCTGGCCCAGCACGCCATGAACGCCGACGACACCACCTTCGTCCTGTTCGACGATGCCGGCACGCATGCCCTGCCCTTGCTGCCCAAGCTGCAGGCGGCCAGGCAGCTCGTCCAGGCCATTGCAAAGCGCCTGCCGGATCGCAAGGCATAACGCCAAGGCTTTTCCGCCGTTTGCCCGGCGACAGCCTCTTCTCTTTCCAACCTCACAACCTGAACCGCACCGTGAAAAAAATTGCGCTGAAAATCCTCGACTCCCGCATGAACGATTGCCTTCCCGCCTATGCCACGCAAGGCTCGGCGGGGCTGGACCTGCGCGCCTGCCTGGATGAATCCGTAACGCTGGCGCCGGGCGCCACGACCCTGGTGCCGACGGGGCTGTCCATTCATATCGCGGATCCCGGCTACGCCGCCATGATTCTTCCGCGCTCGGGGCTGGGCCACAAGCACGGCATCGTTCTGGGCAACCTGGTGGGGCTCATCGATTCCGATTACCAGGGGCCGCTGATGGTGTCCGTCTGGAATCGCGGGCAGAACGAGTTCGTGCTCGAGCCCATGGAGCGCCTGGCGCAACTGGTCATCGTCCCCGTCCAGCAAGTGCAGTTCGAGGTCGTCGACGATTTCGAGAGCAGCGAGCGCGGCGCCGGAGGATTCGGCAGCACAGGGCGAGCCTGACAGTTCCAGCCTGCTGGATCAATCCCGTTGGATTAATCCGGTTGGCCTAATCCTTATGGCTGAATTCGACGCCTGCGCCGTCCATCCGGCAGCACCGCCCGCCCCCGCGACCCGCCTTGATCAGGGCTTTCGTTAACATAAAAACCGTGGCCCCGCCGCCCGCCCGGAACTACAATGGCGGCAGGCAGATTCCGATGTCGCGGCGCAAGGCTCGCCCTTTGCATGCGCCCCTCATCGAGCCAGCAGGCCCCTGCTGGCTATCAGGCAGACTCCCGCAGGGCCGCCCCTTCCAAGACGACACTCACTTCAAATTGCGGGAGCCCGGACGCTCAGACGAATGCGTAGCGCATCCAGCCGCAAACAAATCGGCTGGTCGCCATGCGGGTTTTGCGTTTGCGATGTCAAGCGCAATTGGCAACAACGCACTGTGGGAGAACACCATGAATGTGCAAGCCACGGATTTCAAAAAGTTGAAAGGCCATATCCAGGGAGAGGTTCTTTTTCCCGGCGACAAGGCATACGACACGGCGCGCATCATCTGGAATGCCATGATCGACAAACGGCCTGCGGCAATCGTCCGCTGCGCCGCCACGGCCGACATCGTCGACGCCGTAAACTTCGCCCGGGACCATAAGCTCGTGCTCGCCATCCGGGGCGGCGGCCACAATATAGCCGGCAGCGCCCTGTGCGACGACGGCGTCGTCATCGATCTTTCCTCCATGAAAGCCGCCGCCGTGCAGCCCGGCGAGCGGCGGGGCACGGTAGAGGGAGGTGCTACTCTCGCCGACTTCGATGCCGCGACCCAGGAGCATGGCCTGGCCACGCCGCTGGGCATCAATTCCACCACCGGAGTCGCCGGCCTGACGCTGGGCGGGGGCTTCGGCTGGCTCAGCCGCAAGTACGGCATGACTGTCGATAATCTCGAATCCGCCGAAGTGGTTATCGCCAGTGGCGAAATCCTGCAAGCCAGCGCTGCGCGGCATCCCGATCTTTTCTGGGCGCTGCGCGGCGGTGGAGGGAATTTCGGAGTCGTGACCCGGTTCGAGTTTCGCCTGCATCCCGTCGGCCCGGACGTGCTGAGCGGACTTATGGTGTACCCCATTGCCGAAGCCCGGCGCATACTGCAGCAATACCGGCAATTTGCGGATGCCGCGCCGGAAGAGCTTTCAGTCTGGGCGTTGCTGCGCAATGCGCCGCCCCTGCCGTTTCTCCCCGAAAACGTCCACGGCAAGCCCATACTTGGCCTGGCGCTTTTTTACGCCGGCGATGCCAAGGCCGGCGAGCCGCTCATCGAGCCCTTGCGCAAATTCGGCACGCTGCTGGGCGAGCACGTGGGCGTCCAGCCCTACGTCGCCTGGCAACGGGCTTTCGACCCCCTGCTTGCACCGGGAGCGCGCAACTACTGGAAGTCGCACAATCTGTCCAAGCTCGAGGACGGTTTGTTCGACGTCGCCATCCAATACGCCCAGACGCTCCCTTCACCTCAATGCGAAATTTTTTTCGGCGCCATCGGCGGCGCAACTATGCGGCCCGCGCCGGACTCCGCCGCCTACGCTCACCGCGACGCGCGATTCATCATGAATGTCCACGCCCGCTGGGAAAGCCAGGCCGACGATGCCCGTTGCACGAACTGGGCGCGCGATTTCTTCAAGGCCTCGGCCCCCTTCGCCACCGGTGGCGTCTACGTCAACTTCCTGACCGCCGACGAAGGCGAACGCATACATTCGGCTTACGGCTCGAACTACGAACGCCTGGCGCAGGTCAAACGCCGCTACGATCCGGGCAATCTCTTCCGCATGAACCAGAACGTCGCGCCGGTCTGATAAAAAGCCCCCACGCTGCGCAGGCGCTTGCCTGCTTGCTGCCCCCCGAGGGGGCGCTTTTTGCCTTGGGGCGGCCCGGCGGCAAAAAGACCTGCATCAATCCATCGCCAGCAGGCTGGCATTGCCTCCCGCGGCGGCGGTGTTGACGCTGACGCTGCACTCCCGCACAAGGCACTCCAGGGCGTATCGGGCGCCCTGCGCCAGGGCCTTGGCACTCAGTCCCTGGACCGCGACAATGGGGCCATCGAGCGCCGCCACGCTTTGGTTGAAGCGCATCAATTCATCGGCGCCGCCTTCGAACAGAGCCGCCTGGTAAGCTATGGAATGCGTGAACGGGTCGCCGCAAACCAGTTCCAGACGTTCCCGCTGTTCGAACGAGCAGGCGGCCGCCAGCGCCAGGCTGGCTTCGTTCTGCACAAACACCGCCCGATTGCCCGTTGCCAGGCAGGCGGCCAACTGAGCTTGGGCGCCCGACTCGCTGGCGGCACGGCACAGCACCGATCCGCGCGGCGCCAAACGGTAGGTATTGGCTTCGCCCGCCGGCGCCGGCAATGCCGTTTCACAAAGGCCGTCGCGCACAGCCGCGTACTCCGGCGGCAACGCCGGCAGCCCGCCCTCGACCAAACGCCACAAATACAAGGGGCCGCCCGCCTTCGGCCCGGTGCCGGACAATCCCTCGCCGCCGAAAGGCTGCATGCCCACCACGGCGCCGATCATGTTGCGGTTCACATAGATATTGCCCGCGCGCAGGCGCTCGACGATATGCGACACCAGGCCATCAAGGCGCGTATGCACGCCGAAAGTCAGGCCGTAGCCCTTGGCATTGATGGCGTCGATCAGCCCATCCAGTTCGTCGCGCCGATAGCGAACGATATGCAGTACCGGCCCGAATACCTCCCGTTCCAGATCCGCGACGGCATCCAGCATAACGAGCGTGGGAGGCACGAATGTTCCGTGCTGGCATTCCGTACCCGGCTCCAGCTGCTCGACACCGAACCCCGCCGCGCGCATCCCCTGGATATGGGCATCGACGGCGGCTTGCGATGCCGCGTCGATTAGCGGCCCCACGTCGGTATCGATACACTCGGGCCGCCCCATGCGCAATTGCGCCACCGCCCCTCGAAGCATTTCCAGAAGACTGTCCGCACAGTCTTCCTGCACGCACAGCAGGCGTAATGCCGAGCAGCGCTGGCCTGCGGAATCGAAGGCCGAAACCAGGATGTCCGCCACCGCCTGCTCGGCCAGCGCCGAGGAGTCCACGATCATGGCATTGACCCCCCCGGTTTCGGCGATCAGGGGAATGATCCGGCCCGCAGCATCGAGACGCTGCGCCAAGGTGGCGGCAATGGATTTGGCGACGTCGAGCGATCCCGTGAACATGACCCCGGCCAATTGTGGATTTTCGACCAGCGCCGCTCCCGTGTTCTCTCCAGCGCCGGGCAGCAACTGCAAGGCGGCGGCAGGGATTCCCGCTGCATGCAGCGCCGCGACGGCCTGAGCGGCAACGAGGCTAGTCTGCTCCGCCGGCTTGGCCAGGACGGTATTGCCGGCGGCCAGCGCCGCGGCAACCTGGCCGGTAAAAATCGCCAACGGAAAATTCCACGGACTGATGCAGGCCACAGGCCCCAAAGGTTGGGCGGCAGGCGGCAACGCCGCCGCCCGTTCCGCGTAATAGCGCAGGAAATCGACGGCCTCGCGCACTTCGGCCACGGCGCTCGGCAAGGATTTCCCCGCCTCGCGCACGATCAGCCCCATCAGGTCCACCCGGCCTTCCTCCAGGATATGCGCGGCGCGCCGCAAGCAGGCTGCGCGCTGCGCAGGCGGAACAACCGCCCAGGCGCCGGCCGCCTGCGCGGCCAGATCCACGGCCTGATCCACCTCATCGCGATTCGCTTCGACGACCATACCCACGACATCGCGATGATCCGCCGGATTGAGCACAGGCCGCGCACGCGATGCGTCCCAGGACAATGGCTGCGCGGCGACGAGAGGATAGGCTCGCCAGTCCTTCGCCGCGCTTTGCGCAAGCCCGGCCGCCAACACCTGCAGCGCTGCGTCGTCGTCCAGATCCAGCCCCGCCGAATTCAGGCGCTGCTCCATCGGCCTCAGCAGGTTTTCAGGCAAAGGGATTTTTTCGTGGGGCCGGCCAACGGGCCTGAAGGTCCGAGCCTGCTCCACGGGGTCGAGCAGCAACCGATCCAGTTGCACGGCGCTGTCGCCCAGTTGATGCAGGAACGACGTATTGGCGCCATTTTCAAGCAGGCGGCGCACCAGGTATGCCAGCAGCCGGTCATAAGACCCCACGGGCGCGTAAATGCGGCAGGGACGGCCCAGCCCGCCCTGCTCGGGCGCGCCGACCACCTGGTCGTAAAGCGCCTCGCCCATGCCATGCAAACACTGGAATTCGTAGCTGCCTGGGTCGCCGCCCGATCCGCCCGCCATGTCATACACGGTGGCCAGCGTCAGCGCATTATGCGTGGCGAATTGCGGGTAGATATGGGAGCGTGCCTCCAGCATCCGCCGGGCGCAGGCAAGATACGAGACGTCGGTATGGATTTTGCGCGTATAGACGGGGTAATCGGCCATGCCTCCAAGCTGCGCCCTTTTTATCTCGCCGTCCCAATACGCGCCCTTGACCAGCCGGAGCATCAGGCGCCGATCCCGGCGGTGCGCCAAGTCGATCAAATAATCGACGACCGCCAGGGCCCGCTTCTGGTAGGCCTGCACGACGAAGCCCATGCCATCCCAATCGGCAAGCCGTCCATCCGCGCAAAGGGCTTCGAGCAGATCCAGCGACAACTCCAGGCGTTCGCTTTCCTCGGCGTCGATATTCATGCCCAGGCCGTAATGGCGGGCCAGTTCGGCCAGTGAAACAAGCCGCGGCAAAAGCTCGGCCATGACTTTTGCGCGCTGCGCCCGCGAGTAGCGCGGATGCAGGGCCGAAAGCTTGATGGAAATGCCGGGCTCCTCGCGCGCGCCTCGCCCCTGCGACAGGCCGCCGATGGCATGAATGGCGGACTCATAGGCGACGTAATAACGCCGCGCATCCTCCTCGGTCATGGCCGCCTCGCCCAGCATATCGTAGGAATAACGGTAGCCGCGCCGGCTGTTGGCCAGCGCCTGCTGTATGGTGCGCCCCACCACGAACTGCCGCCCCAGCAAGCTTACCGCCGCGCTCGCCGTTCGGCGGATAAGGGGCTCCCCGCCTTTGGCGGCAAGCTGCGCGGCCAGCTCCGGCAGCGACGTGCCCGGATGATCTTCCAGCAGCCTGCCGCCAAGCATCAGTCCCCAGGACGCGGCCCTTGCAAGAAGCGAAGCCGGTTCGCCCCGATGCAAGCTCCAGGCACCGCCCGCCAGCTTGTCCCGGACAAGCGCATCGCGGGTCGCCTGATCGGGAATGCGCAGCAACGCCTCGGCCAGGCACATGAGGGCGACCCCTTCGTGGCTGGACAAAGAAAACACCTGGATGAGGTTCAGGATTTTGTTGCCGTCGGATTTATCGCGCTGCCCCTGAGCGAGACGCAAGGCCAGCGCCCGGGCCGCGGAACCGCATGAAGACCCTGCGTGCTGAAGAAGTTCGGGCACGCATTCTGTTTCGGGCCTGCGGTGCGCGGCGGCAATCCTCGCACGCAAGCCCGCCGGGGGGTGAATATCGCCTAGGTGCACCCCTTCATTATGACGCTCCCGGCGGGAACATCAAGCGGCGTTTTGGATAATTGCGAGGCAATGGCCGCCGCCAGATAAGCCACTGCCTTCTGATGCCCTTGCACCATGGGCGCCACGCCCGGCTCCACCGGCACCCGTATCACGGCGCGGCATATCCTGGCCGGGGATTTTTCCCGCGCCGGGCCGTCCAACCGCCATGTTGCGTCGATCAGCGCCTGGCTGCCGTATACGGAATCGAAACGCTGCACGATGACGCCAATGCGCCAGAGCGGCACCGACTCGGGCACCGGTCCGCCAGGAATGTCCATGACGCCCAGCCGGGCGGAAAGATCGCTGGACAAGGCGCTGCGGATTTCGTCCGCCAGCGGCGATGCCCACAGCGACCCATTAAGCATCGTCATTGCGTTGCTGCCCTGCGTGCTGAGCATGATTTGAGGCCGGTCGACCTGCTCGGGCACGGAAACCGGCAGCACCCTGATGGCAAAGCCTGCGGACGACGTCGCGGGATGTGCGGGCGCCTGCGCCTGGGGCACCAAGGTGTAGTACTGCTGGCTGGCTGGCGCGGCGCATCCGGCCAGCACGGCAGCCACGGCAATGCAAAAAATCAGCGTCACGGACTTCATGGCAAATTCCTGTTGGCGGTTGGCAGGACGTCGGCGCCGCGTCCACGCAGCAGAGCCGATGGGTCGGTCTGCAAGTAATCGGCCAGGGCCCTCAGGGATTTGGCCGCCGCGGTCAGTTCGCGCAAGGTGTTGTCCAGGCTTCCCCCCGGGCCCGACTCCCTGCCCAGCATGCCGTCCACCTTGTCCAGGGCATTTTGCGCGGATTTCAAGGTTGCCGAGGCTTGCGGGCTGAGCTTGCTGTTCAGGCCCTTGAGCAATTGGTTCAGGGACTTGAGGCTGCTTTGGAGATCTTTGCCGATGCCCACGAAGGGAACGGCGTCGATCTTGGCCACGATGCTGCCGATTTGCTGCTGCAGGCGATCGAAGTTGCCCACGATGGTGGGCAGCTCGATCGGCACTTTGCTGCTGTCGAATTTTACGGGTGGCGCATTGGGAAAGAAGTCCAGAGTAATCAATTGCTGTCCGGTCAGGAGATTGGACGGTTGAATCTGCGCCCGCATTCCCTGCTTGACCAGCGGATCCAGCAGGAACTGCCCCGTATAGGTGGCATTCTTTTCGAACTCGCGCATCTGCTCGTAAGCATCGCCGAAACGCATCGGATACAGCACGGCCTTGACCAGGACATAGAAAGAGATGGTCTTGGGGTCGAATTCCAGATCGATATCCACCACCTTGCCCAGATCCATGCCGCGAAACTCCACCGGAGCCCCCAGCTTCAAGCCGCGAATGGACTGGTGGAAGATCATGTTGACATGGACCGGAGGGCCGTCGGGATCGGCCATGGCCTGCGCCTCGGAGGCGCTGAGCGTAAACGTGGTGTCTGCCGGAGCCGGTTTCTGGTCAGCGTCGTCGGTCGAGCGAAAAGCAATGCCGCCGGCAATGACCGACGCCAATGACCCCATCCTGAGATCGACCCCCGAGGGGCTCAAGGAAAGATCCACGCCGCTGGCATTCCAGAAACGGGTATCCGCCGTGACGAATTTATCGTTCGGGGAATCAATGAAAATCTGCACATTGACCGTGCGGCCCGACGCGTCGAGGTTGTAGTCGATGACCCGCCCGACGGGGATGCGGCGGTAATAGACCGGCGAGCCGATTTCGATGGAGCCCAGGTCGGCCGCATGCAGCATGAATCGCCTGCCCGAACGGTCGTTGGCGACTTCGGGAGGTTTTTCCAGGCCCTTGAATTCGTAAACGGCCGATCCGCTTTCCGCCGACCGCAAGGTATCCACGCTGATATACGCGCCCGACAGCAAGGTGTTCAGGCCCGACACGCCGCTGACGCCAAGGCGCGGGCGCACCACCCAGAAACGCGTTCCCTTGCGTGTAATGTAGTGCGAGCCTTCCCGGTTGATTTGCGCCTTGACCAGAACCCTGGCGCGGTCGCGCGACACGCGGATATCGGTGACGACGCCGACCACGACATCCTTGTAGCGGATTTTGGTCTGGCCAACCTCGAGCCCTTCGGCCGACTCGAAGCTGATGGTGACGACAGGGCCGGTATTCAGCCAGGATCGAACCAGCAGCGACGCTCCCACCAAGGCCGCCACCAGGGGCACCAGCCATATCCAGGAAAACCGCATCGAGCGCCGGGGCGTAATGCGCGGCTTTGCCACGCCATCCGGGGCCGCCTCCGCGCCGGCGCTGTGATCCCGACGATCAGCGGGCGGCGACGGTTTGTTCGGATCTGTCATGCCTTTTCCTCATGGACTTCATGTGCATTTTCTTTTTCCCATGCGGCCGGCCCGCTTGGCGCATCACCCTCCCGCCAACGATGATCCCAACCCATCCTGGGGTCGAAGCTATGGGCGGCGAACATGGTCAAGACCACGACCATGCCGAAGCTGGCGGCGCCGGCGCCGGCGGTAATCTGCGACACACCCGGAAAATTGGCCATCGCGGACAACAGGATCACGACAAAGACATCGAGCATCGACCATTGGCCGATGAACTCCACCAGCTCGTACAAACGTGTGCGCTGGCGCTGAACCGCCACTCCCTTCCACTGGCGTTTTACCATAAGGACGGCCAGTGCGAACAGCTTGGTCATGGGCACGACGACGCTGGCGACGAAAACGATTACGGCGAGATCCCAGGAGCCCAGCCGCCATAGCTCGACCACGCCGCCCAGAATGGTGTGCGAGCTTACGCCGGTCGGAAGCCGCACATACATGACCGGCAGTATGTTGGCGGGAATGTACAGAATGGCGGCGGCAATGACCAGGGCCCAGACCCGCGCCAGCGGCTCGGGCTTGCGCCAATGCAGCGCGGCGCCGCAACGGCCGCAGGATGGTTTTTCGTGGCGATGCGGATGCCAGGGCTGAACGTAGCCGCACTCGAGGCAGTTCGCCGCCGTATCGGCGGGCTCCAGCAGTTCGCCGGACACCGGAGCCAGCCCCCGGTCTTCCGCATAGCGCCACAAGCGGTGCGCCGACACGCGGCTCAGCATGGTCATCATGGCGCTCAGCACGGCAAACGCCCACAGCCCCGGCTCGACGTTGACGGCCGCCATGCCCGCCAGCTTGACGATGGCCACCAGCACGCCCAGCAACAGGACGGGAATCATGCTCCAGACCGAAATGGCGCGCAATACGCGCAGCCCGTAGTGAAAATCGTCGGGCAGGCGGCCCGCCCGCAAGGCCATCAGCGCCCATAACAGGAACAGTATCTGGCCCAATGGGAATACAAGGCCGAACAGTCCGGTCATGATCGCGACGAGCACATGCCCCTGCTGCCAGGTAAGCAGCAAGGCGTCGGCCAGGGTTACCCGCACGACGAGGCCCTGGGCGCTTAACGAAGCAATGGGAAACCAGTTGGCGATGGCGAATACCACCAGAGCGCCCAGAACCAGCGCGATCCAGCCCTGCAGCGAAACCGCGCTTTGACGGTAGAGGGCAAAGCCGCACTGCGAGCATGATGCCATTGCGCCCGCCTGTATGGGCAAACGCTCATGCAGGCGGGCGCAATGGGGGCACGCTATAAGCGGCGGCCGGGGCATCAGAGCAGGCCGATGCCCGGCACGCACACGCAGGCCCTAATCGACAAGCTCGATTTCCGAATCGACGGGAGGATGAGGCCTGGCCTTGGCATCTTTGCCCTGCGCGGGGGAAATTTCCAGCGTGATCTTTTCGTCGTTGTCGATATCGACCGTAACATGGCCGCCATCGACCAGACGCCCGAACAGCAACTCGTCGGCCAGGGCACGGCGTATGGTGTCCTGGATGAGCCGCTGCATGGGCCTGGCCCCCATGAGGGGATCGAAGCCCTTCTTGGCCAGGTAGTCGCGCAAAGTTTGCGAAAACACCACGTCGACGCGTTTTTCGTGAAGCTGGTCTTCGAGCTGCATGAGGAATTTGTCGACCACCCGCAAGATGACGTCGCGCGACAGCGGCGTAAAGCCGATGATGGCGTCGAGCCGGTTGCGGAACTCGGGCGTGAACATGCGCTTGATGTCGACCATTTCGTCGCCGACCGTGGCGGGCGCGGCAAAACCTATGGTGCTGCGGTTCAGGGTTTCGGCCCCCGCGTTGGTGGTCATGACGATGATGACGTTGCGGAAATCGGCCTTGCGTCCGTTGTTGTCGGTAAGCGTGCCGTGATCCATGACCTGCAGCAGGATGTTGTAGACATCGGGGTGGGCTTTTTCGATTTCGTCGAGCAGCAGCACGCAGTGCGGCTGCTTGCTGATGGCCTCGGTGAGCAAGCCGCCCTGGTCGAAGCCCACATAGCCCGGAGGCGCCCCGATAAGACGCGACACCGCGTGGCGTTCCATGTACTCGGACATGTCGAAGCGAATGAGTTCGATGCCCAGGGTAAAGGCCAACTGGCGAGCGACCTCGGTTTTACCGACCCCGGTGGGCCCGGAAAACAGGAAGGAGCCAATGGGCTTGTCGGGTTTGCCAAGCCCGGAACGCGCCATCTTGATGGCGCTGGCCAGCGCCTCGATGGCGGCATCCTGGCCGAACACCACGGTTTTGAGGTCGCGCTCGAGCGTGGCCAGCTTGTTGCGGTCGTCGCTGGATACGCTTTGCGGCGGAATGCGCGCGATCTTGGCGACAGTGGCTTCGATCTCGGCCTTGCCGATGAGCTTCTTTTGGCGCGAACGCGGCAGCAGCCGCTGCGCGGCGCCCGCCTCGTCGATGACGTCGATGGCCTTGTCGGGCAGGAAGCGGTCGTTGATGTGGCGCGCGGCAAGCTCGGCGGCGGCCGTAATGGCCGCCGAGGAGTACCGCACCCCGTGGTGCGCCTCGAAATGGCCCTTTAAACCGCGCAGGATTTGTATGGTCTGCGCCACGGTGGGTTCGGCCACATCGATTTTCTGGAACCGGCGCGACAGCGCGTGGTCTTTTTCGAAGATGCCTCGGTACTCGTTGTACGTGGTGGCGCCCAGGCATTTGAGCTGGCCGGACGACAAGGCCGGCTTGAGCAGATTGGAGGCGTCCAGTGTACCGCCCGACGCCGAGCCGGCGCCGATGAGGGTGTGGATTTCGTCGATGAACAGGATGGCGTTGGCATTGTCCTTGAGCGACTTGAGCACGGCCTTGAGCCGCTGTTCGAAATCGCCGCGATACTTGGTGCCCGCCAGCAGCGCGCCCATGTCGAGCGCGAAGACCTGGGCGTTGGCCAGAATTTCGGGCACGTCGCCCTGCGTGATGCGCCACGCCAGCCCTTCGGCGATGGCGGTCTTGCCTACGCCGGCTTCGCCCACCAGCAGCGGATTGTTCTTGCGGCGGCGGCATAGCACCTGGATGACGCGCTCGACTTCGAGCTCGCGGCCGATGAGGGGGTCGATGCGGCCCTGGCGGGCCTCGGCGTTGAGATCCAGCGCATAGAGTTCGAGCGGCGACTTTTGCTGGTCGGACTTGTGCTCGGCTTCGGGGCTGGCCTGCTTGGCCGGCTCGACGCTGGGCTCCTCGGCCGCCTTGGTAATGCCGTGCGACAGGAAATTGACCACATCCAGGCGGGTTACGCCCTGCTGCAGCATGTAGTACACGGCATGCGAATCTTTTTCGCCGTACATGGCGACCAGCACGTTGGCGCCGGTAACCGTGTTTTTATTGGAGTTGCCGGACGAGACGTGCATGATTGCGCGCTGGATGACACGCTGGAAGCCCAGGGTGGGCTGGGTGTCGACTTCTTCCTCGCCGGGAAACACGGGGGTGTTCTCGGCGATGAATTTGCGCAGATCCTGGCGCAGCGCCTCGATGTTGGCCGAGCAGGCGCGCAAGACCTCCACCGCCGCGGCATTGTCCAGCAAGGAAAGCAGCAAATGCTCTACGGTAATAAATTCATGCCTGGCTGTGCGAGCCTCGACAAAAGCCATGTGCAGGCTGACTTCAAGTTCTTCAGAGATCACGCTTCCTCCATTGCATTACGAAGCGGACAAACATCGTTAAGTTCTATTCTATGACTAAATCATGCCGTCGTATTAACCATTGCGCCTGGAACCGCGTGAGTGTTACCAGATAACGTCAAAAGCAAAACCGACATCCATAAAGAGCCATAACGACACGCTCAGCATTAACTATACCTGCATGCGCGCCACTTGTGGAATTGGACACTAGGCATCGGGTGCAGGTTCCATGATGCACTGCAAAGGATGCTGCCTGGCCTGCGCGAGCTGCCGCACCATTTCGACCCGCGTTGCGGCGATGTCGCGCGGATAAACACCACAGACCCCCCGCCCCTCATGGTGGACTTTAAGCATGATGCGGGCGGCTTCGTCTTCATTCTTGCCGAAAACGCGCCGCAACACATTGACGACGAACTCCATCGGTGTGTAGTCGTCGTTCAGCAGCACCACCTGGTACATGGGCGGAGGGGCAAGGCGGGTGGCCTGACGATCGAGCACCGTGTCGCGTTGAGTGTCGGTATTTATAGCCATAAATAAATGTTAAATATAAGTAGTTACCATAGTTGACTATTTCGGGGTAAGTTACGCATTATCGTAATGTTCTGAGTGTTACCAAGTATTTAGCACCTATATTTGGTTGCCACCCCCAGAAATTTCAAGGCTAGAAGCAACCCTTGTAGTCAAGTTTCAACCTTACACTAAAGTCGAGAGGCAGTACGTATGTCTGATTCAAGCACCACCTCCACTCCTGAAAACACTCAAAAATTGACGGGTACCGTCAAATGGTTCAATGACGCCAAGGGTTTCGGCTTCATTACGCCGGATAACGGCGGCGAAGACTTGTTCGCCCATTTTTCGTCCATTCAAATGAACGGCTTCAAAACCCTCAAGGAGGGCCAAAAGGTTGCCTTTGAAATCGCCCAGGGTCCCAAGGGAAAGCAAGCTCTCAACATCACGGCTGCCTGATCGCACATCAATAACAAAAAACAATGTCTTTACGCTTTTGCACAACGGGATTTTTCGATCCCGTTTTTTTCTGCGCCCGGAACCAATACAAACGCGCAAAAAAACGCTATGCCGGCCTTGCCGCAGCCCTGGCTGCCAGTTTAATTCCGCAGCTCGCCGCCGCACAAGCCGCCTTGCTGCCGACTACCGAGCTGCAAGTCGGCAAGTCCACCGTCAACGCCGAGATCGCCGCCACCGAGGCCAGCCGCACCTACGGCTTGATGAACCGCAAGTCGTTGCCCGACGACCACGGCATGCTGTTCGTCTTCGACACGACCGACGTTTACTGCTTCTGGATGAAAAACCCCCTCCTGCCGCTCTCGATCGCTTTTATCGATGCCAAGGGGAAAGTCGTGAATACGGCCGAAATGCAGCCTTTGAGCGAGCAGCCCCACTGCCCCGCCAAGCCCATCAAGTACGCGCTTGAAATGAACAAAAGCTGGTTCGCCAATCATGGCGCTGCCGCCGGTACGCAGGTTTCGGGCCTTCCCCCGCCCTAGTGTCCTGTCTGGCTAGTTCGCTTGCTAGCTGCCGCCTCGAAAACCAAGGGGGCTTTCCTGCAGGTTCAGTTCCTGCAGGAAAGCCCCCTTTTCCCGTTCCGTCGGCGTCGGAACCCGCGCAATCGGCCGGCATCAAGCCGGCCAAAGGTGCTTGCCGGTTGGCGGCGGATTAGACGCGCTCGAGAATGACCGCGATGCCCTGGCCGACTCCGATGCACATGGTGCACAGCGCGTAGCGGCCGCCGCTGCGATGCAACTGATTGACCGCCGTGATGGCCAGGCGGGCGCCGCTGGCGCCCAGCGGGTGGCCCAGCGCAATCGCGCCGCCATTGGGATTGACGCGCGGATCGTCGTCGGCCACGCCCAACATCCGCAATACCGCCAGGCCTTGCGAAGCAAACGCTTCGTTGAGCTCGATGACGTCCATTTGATTGATGGAAAGCCCGGCCAGGGCCAGCGCCTTTTGGGAAGCCGGCGCGGGCCCGATACCCATGATGCGGGGTTCGACGCCCGCGGTGGCCATGGCCACCACGCGCGCGCGCGGCACCAGCCCTTGTTCCTTGGCCGCCGCTTCGGACGCCAGGATCAGCCCGCATGCCCCGTCGTTGACGCCCGACGCATTGCCAGCCGTGATGGTGCCGTCGGGGCGGACGATGGGCTTGAGGCGGGCCAGCGCCTCCATGGTCGTTGCGCGAGGATGTTCGTCGGTATCCACGACGATGGGATCGCCCTTTTTCTGGGGAATGGAAACCGCGGTGATTTCCTCTTTGAAGATGCCGGCTTTTTGAGCCGCCGCCGCCTTGGTCTGGCTGGCCAGGGCGAAGATGTCCTGGTCTTCGCGCGACACCTTGAACTGATCGGCCACGTTCTCGGCGGTTTCAGGCATGGAATCCACGCCATATTGGGACTTCATGAGCTTGTTGACGAAGCGCCAGCCTATGGTCGTGTCGTAAATGGCGGCGCTGCGCGAGAAAGCGGTTTCAGCCTTGCCCGTCACGAACGGCGCGCGGCTCATGCTTTCGACCCCGCCGGCCAGCAAGAAGCTGGAGTCGCCCGACCGAATGGCGCGGGCGGCCGTGCCGATGGCGTCGAGCCCCGAGCCGCACAAGCGATTGATGGTGGCGCCCGGCACACCCACCGGCAATCCGGCCAGCAGCGTGGACATGCGGGCCACGTTGCGGTTGTCCTCGCCCGCCTGGTTGGCGCAGCCGAACAGAACGTCGTCCAGCCGGGACCAATCGACGTTGGCGTTGCGCTGCATCAGCGCCTTGAGCGGAGCCGCGCCCAGATCATCGGCGCGAACCGCCGCCAACGAACCGCCGTAGCGGCCAAAAGGAGTACGGATTGCGTCGCAAATAAAAGCTTGATTTGTCATAGTTGGGACCTTGGACAGTCGAAGATCGAAAAAAAACAATAACGCTATCTTAGCTCAATAAACAAAGAACCCCCGCAAGCGGGGGTTCCTGCATCCGGACTTGCCGGACGATAAAGCGAACCAGGCAAAACCCGGACGCCCGTTGGGCCGAGCCCTGGCCGGGAGGCCTTGGCCGGGCCTGGATACGCGAAGAATCAGCCCAGGTTCTTGGCCGCGAAATCCCAGTTGACCAGGTTCCAGTAGCTTTCCAGGTACTTCGGACGCGCATTGCGGTAGTCGATGTAGTAGGCGTGCTCCCAGACGTCACAGGTCAGCAGGGCCACGTCGGAGGTGGTCAGGGGCGTGGCGGCATTGCTGGTATTGACGATGTCGAGCGAGCCGTCGGCCTTCTTGACCAGCCAGGTCCAGCCCGAACCGAAATTGCCGGCTGCCGACTTGTTGAAGGCTTCCTTGAAGGCCGCGACGCTGCCCCACTTGGCGTTGATGGCCGTGAGCAGCTTGCCGGTGGGTTCGCCGCCGCCCTTGGGAGACAGGCTGTTCCAGTAAAAGGTGTGGTTCCAGACTTGCGCCGCATTGTTGAAAATGCCGCCCGACGCTTTCTTGACGATATCCTCGAGCGAGGCGGATTCGAATTCGGTGCCCGGAACGAGGTTGTTCAGGTTGGTGACGTAAGCCTGATGATGCTTGCCGTAGTGGAATTCGAGCGTTTCTTTGGAAATGGTGGGAGCCAGGGCATCAAGTGCGTATGGAAGGGGTGGAAGCGTAAAAGCCATGTTCAATATCCTTCAAAAAAAAATCGGTGTTGACTGATTCAAAATTCAGGCGAGCCGCCTTATTGTAGGGTGCCCGAGCACCCTCCTACAACAAGCCGGATGTGCGTTGTACCTGGACATCGGCGCTACCTTGTGCCAGCTCCAGATTCAGACGGTCTCCCTTGCTCAAGTCTAACGCATTTTTCACCACGCCTCCGCGCTCGTCCCTGACGATGGCATAGCCGCGCTCGAGAATTTTTCGCGGACTCAGCGCCTGCAACGTCAGCGCCGCGGCCGACAGGCGCGCGCGCTGCTGCGCCAACTGGCGCGGCGCGGCGCTCGACAAGCGCCGCAGCGCCTGCTCCACGTCCCGGCGCAAGCGCCCCACCTGGGGATCGATGCGCGCCAGCCGCCCCCGCACCATGGCCAGGCTCTCTTTGCGGCGCTCTTGCAGCATCCCGGCCGCCCGAACCAGGCGGGCCTTCAGGGCCTGCAGACGCTCGCCCTGCTGCGCCAGACGCTGCTGCGGCGAAATCAACAGGGCGATGGCCCGATCCAGCCTCAGCGAAGCGCGCTCGATCGCGCGCAATTGCTGCGCCGCCAGGGTTCCGGCCGCCGCGGCCACCTTGTCGAGGCACGCCTGCCGGGGCAGGCAGCACAGCTCGGCGGCGGCCGTCGGGGTGGGCGCGCGCAGATCCGCCACGAAATCGGCAATGGTGAAATCCGTTTCGTGCCCCACGCCGCAAATGACGGGAATCGGGCTTGCCGCGATGGCCCTGGCCAGGCCTTCGTCGTTGAAGCTCCAAAGGTCTTCGAGACTGCCGCCGCCGCGCACCAGCAAAATGGTATCGACCTCGTTGCGCTGCACGGCATTGTCCAGGGCTTGCACCAGTTGCGCGGCGGCCTCGGCGCCCTGCACGGGGGCCGGGTAGATGATGACCGGTACTTGCGGAGCGCGCCGCTGCAACGCCGACAGCACGTCCCGCAATGCGGCGGCGGCCAGCGAGGTAACCACCCCCACGGCCTTGGGCAGGCTGGCGATGGGCCGTTTGCGATCGGGATCGAACAGCCCCTCGGACGCCAGCTTCTCCTTCAGCAGCAGGAATGCCTCGTGCAGATCGCCGAGCCCGGCGCGCCGCAATGTTTCGACTTGCAGTTGGTAGTCGCCGCGCGCTTCGTACAGCGTGACGCTGGCCCGGAACTCGAAACGCTCGCCGGCCTTGGGCACAAACCCCACCGCCTGCGCCCGACCACGGAACATGACGGCCCGCACCGAGGCGCGTTCGTCCTTGATGGTGAAATACCAATGGCCCGACGCCGCCTGGGTAAAGTTGGAAACTTCGCCCTTGACCCACACTTGCGAAAAATGCCCTTCCAGCAGTTGCCCCACCTGGCGGTTGAGCTGGGCCACCGACAAGACGATCTCGTTCTTAAGCACGCGAAAATTCCAAGAAAAATCGAAACACATCCGGCAAACGCCGGATATCCGGCACGCCGGGAACCCGGAAATAGTACCCCAAGCCGCGCATTCGCGGGCCTGCCCGGCCTTGTCCCGGCACACGCCGAAAAGTGCCGGAAACACATGAAAGCCCGCTCTCGAAAGGCTTCGAATTTGACATCGGGCGCAAACTCTGTCCACAGGAAATCAAGACTCGTCAACTTTTTGAAATATCAGGCTGATTCCGGCCAAATTTAAAAAAAGTCTTACATAAACCAAATAACATTATGATTAATATGATTTTTTCAAAAAAAACGTCAGTGGGCTTAAATTAGCCATCGAACCTCCAAGCCAGCGAAAGCAAGCCTATCCGCGCAGTTGTGCACACAATTATCCACAGTTTCTGTGGATAGACGCCCGAGAACATTGCCACATGCGGTTTTATCTTCATTTTTGAAGCAATACGGGACTTTTCAGCCCTACTTTTTCTGTAAGCCCGTATCTAGGCCATTTTGATTAATCCTCGGCGGCCGTAGCCGCAAATCATGGGGCCATACGAGCGCTTGAAGCGATCCACCCGCGTCAACCAGACCTTTGCGGCCGGCCCGAAAACTCCTTAATTTAAAATACTTCATTACCCTATACTCCCAGCTACAAACAACTCGTCCCCCCGGCGGAGAAATACATTGCTTGAAATCATCCATAGCGCAGGCTGGCCCATCTGGCTGCTGCTGCTTACCTCGATTTTCGGACTGGCCCTCATTATTGAGCGCCTGTTTTCGCTAAGGGCCAGGCAGATCCTGCCTCCCAACTTGCTGTCCCAGGTAAGCGACATGGTGCGCCAGCATCAAGACACGCCGGAAGCGCTGAGCCTGCTGGCCACAAGTTCCCCCCTGGGCCGGGTGCTGGCCGAAGTCGTCGCGGCGAGCAACGAGCCCCAGCACTTGCGCCAGGCCGCCATCGAGGACGTGGGTACGGATGTTTCCCACAGGCTGGGCCGGTACCTGCCTGCGCTCGGCACCATTGCCGTCATCGCCCCCTTGCTGGGGCTGTTCGGCACGGTGGTGGGCATGATAGAAATATTCGCCGCCTACTCGCCCGCGGGGGGCGATCCGGCGCAACTGGCTCGCGGTATTTCCATTGCGCTGTACAACACCGGATTCGGCATACTCATTGCCATTCCAGCCTTGATTTTCCATCGCTACTTCCGCTCCCGCGTCGATGACTTCCTGCATCAGATGGAAAGACAGGCCAGCGCGCTGAACCGCTACCTCAGCAAAGAACGCCCCCATGAACCGCGATGATCAGGATCAGGCTCGGCAAGTCGCCCCCACAGGAGCCAGGCCATGAATTTTCGCCGCCGCAAGGCAGGCAGCGATGAACTGGAAATCAACCTCATCCCGCTCATCGACGTCCTGCTGGTCATTGTCATATTCCTTACCGCCACGACCTCGTTCACGCGGATCAGCCGCCTCAAGATAGACCTTCCCCAGGCCCAGGCCGACAGCGCGCCGGATGCCGAGGCGATCGACATCGCCGTCAGCCAGGACGGCCTTTACGCGCTGGACGGCAGCCTGATCGCCGGACGGGATGTCGCCGACATCGCCGCGGCGCTGCGGGGCGCCGTCGCAGAGGGCAAAGAACCCACCCTGGTCATCAACGCCGATGCGCTGAGCTCCCACGAATCCGTCGTGCGGGTCATGGAGGCGGCGCGCCAGGCGGGCATCCACCGCATCAACTTCGCCACGCAAAGCCCGCCTTGAAAACCCCTCCCGTCCTCCTCGATCGCGTACACGCCATGTGGCAGCGCAAAGGCCTGGCCAGCACGCTCTTGCTGCCCTTGTCCTGGCTGGTTCGCCTGGCCGTGCTCGACAAGCGCAAGCGCTTCCAGGCACGGCCGGATCCGGCGCCGCAAGAAACCCGGCCCGTCATCGTCGTCGGCAACATCCTGGTGGGCGGCACGGGCAAGACCCCGGTCGTCATCGCCCTGACCAAGGCCTTGCAGGCCAAAGGCTGGCGTCCAGGCGTCATCAGCCGGGGGTACGGCGTAAAGCTCAAGGGGGCTCCGCGGACAGGGCAAGGCCGCCTCGATGCGGCGGGGTTCGGCGACGAGCCGGCCCTGATAGCACGCGCCACCGGCGCACCCCTGGCGGTACACCCGCAGCGCAATCGCGCGCTGCAGGCCCTGGTTCGCGCCTATCCCGACGTGGATGTCGTCGTCTCGGACGACGGTTTGCAGCATCTGGCCCTGCGGCGCGACATCGAAATCGTCGTGCAGGACGCCCGGGGACTGGGCAATGGCCGGCTGCTGCCGGCGGGCCCGCTGCGAGAACCCGCGGACAAGCTGAACCACGTGGACTATGTCATCACCAACCTGGCGGCCGGCCAGTCCGCCCCCCCCAGCCTGGACATCGCGGCACGGCAGCTGACCATGGGCTTGCACCCGGAGCGGCTCGTCCACCTGGTTTCCGGCCGCAGCACGACCTGGCCCGAATGGCTGGCCCGCGAAGCCGGCGACAGCATCGCCGCCGTGGCGGCCATCGGCCAGCCCGAACGCTTTTTCTCCATGTTGCGTTCCCAGGGCCTGACACTGTCGGCAACCATCGCCCTGCCCGACCACGACGACTACAGCCACCCGCCGTTCAGCGCCCTGACGGCAAAGCATATTCTCATTACCGCCAAAGATGCGGTAAAGTGCGCGCACTTCGACGACCCGCGCCTATGGGTGGTCACGGTGGCTCCGCAGTTTTCCGACCCCGGCTGGCTGGACGGCCTGGACGCAAAATTGCACGCCATCGCCAAGAAAAAAAACGCCGAGAGCATTACACTCTTTGCTTGACACTAAACCGCCTGGAGCCGCTTGTGGAATCTCACTTGCTCGAAATCCTGGTTTGCCCGCTGTGCAAAGGCCCCTTGAGCCACGACCGCGAGCACCACGAACTGATCTGCGCCGCCGACCGGCTTGCCTTCCCGATTCGCGACGGCATCCCGGTCATGCTCGAAAACGAAGCGCGCCCATTGCAAGCCCCGGCATCGCCGGACGCGGCGTGAGCTTCATCGCCGTCATCCCCGCCCGGGCCGCCTCCACCCGGCTGCCCGGCAAGCCTTTGCTGGATATCTGCGGCAAACCCATGGTGGTGCGCACCGCCGAACAGGCGGCCCGCTCCGGCGCGTCGCGGGTCATCGTCGCCACCGACGACTCCGCCATCCAGGCCGCGGCCGCGAACCAGGGCTTCGAGGCCGTGCTGACCCGAGGCGATCACGCCACGGGAACCGACCGCCTGGCTGAAGTCGCCCAAAAAATGGGATGGGCGGACGACACCATCGTCGTCAACGTCCAGGGCGATGAACCGCTCATCGACCCGGCGCAGATCGACGCCGTCGCCGCCCTGCTGGCGCAAGCCACCGATGCCGCCATCGCCACCTGCGCCAGCCCCATCCAGAGCGCCGAGGCGCTTTTCAACCCGAACGCCGTCAAGGTGGTCTGCAACGCCCGGCAGCGCGCCCTGTATTTTTCCAGGGCACCCATACCCTGGGCCCGCGATGCGTTGGCCGATGGGCAAAAACGCCTTGCACCAAACCTGCCCGCGCTGCATCACATCGGGCTATACGCATACCGGACGGGGTTTCTTAAAGCTTTCCCGACCCTGCCCGCGGGCGTGCTGGAAAGCGTCGAATCGCTGGAACAACTAAGAGCGCTCGAGAATGGCTATTCCATTGCGGTTCTTACCACCACCGAACAACCCGCCCTGGGCATCGACACCGAAGACGACTTGGCTCGAGTGCGCAGCATCTTTGCAAATCGGTTATAAATCGTCTGCAAATTTTCGGGGCTCGCCTGAACCAGTTCTCCGATACCGCACAGGCATGCCCATGCCGCCCGGTTCCGGCGCAAACTTGTTCGGTTCAGAGTACCCTTGAGCCGGTTCGGCCATTCCCAGCGTGCAGAGATTGCTGCGTTGCGGCATAATCGACAGGTTAACGATAAGCGTTCTTCAGGAGGAATTCATGCGACTGATTCTGCTCGGTCCACCCGGTGCCGGCAAAGGCACCCAGGCTGCGTTCATCACCCAGAAATTCGGGATCCCCCAGATTTCCACGGGCGACATGCTGCGCGCCGCGGTCAAAGCCCAAACTCCGTTGGGGATTGAAGCCAAGAAAATCATGGACGCCGGCGGCCTGGTTTCCGACGACATCATCATCGGCCTGGTGCACGACCGCCTCAAGCAGCCCGACTGCAAGCAAGGCTATCTGTTCGACGGTTTTCCGCGCACCATCCCCCAGGCCGACGCGCTCAAGACGGCCGACATCGCCCTGGACTACGTCGTTGAAATCGTCGTTCCCGAGGACAATATCATCGAACGCATGAGCGGACGGCGCGTGCACCCGGCCAGCGGCCGCAGCTACCACGTCAAGTTCAACCCGCCCAAAGCGGCCGACACCGACGACCTCACCGGCGAGCCCCTGGTGCAGCGCGACGACGACCGCGAAGAAACCGTGCGCCATCGTCTGGCCGTCTACCAAGAGCAAACACGTCCCCTGGTCGACTACTACATGAACTGGGCCGCTTCCAAAGACAGCAAGGCCCCCGCCTTCCGGCAGGTGGCCGGCGTGGGCTCCGTGGACGAAATCCAGGAACGCATCGCCCAGGCGCTGCGCGGCTGAAGACTGCGGCAATACCTTAAAAAAGCAAGCCTTCAACTCAATCGAGCCCGGTGTCCCGTACAAAACGAGGCACTGGCGCGCAGGCGGCCCCGGTAACGGGGCCCCTGCATCCGCCCGATCTCATTCAAAAAACCAAAGGAACCAAAGAGGCACAACATGGAAATCAAGAATAAGGTCTTCATCGTCACGGGCGCTGCATCCGGCCTGGGCGCCGGCACGGCCCGCATGCTGACGGCCGAAGGCGCGAAAGTCGTGCTGGCCGACCTGCAGGACGAAGCCGGCCGGGAACTGGCCGCCGAGCTCGGCCAGACTTACGTGCACTGCGACGTGACCAAAGAGGAGGACGGCCAGGCTGTCGTGGCCGCCGCCCTGAAGCAAGGCCCGCTGTTCGGAATCGTCAATTGCGCCGGTGTGGCGCCCGCAACGCGCATCGTCGGCAAGAACGGCGCGCACCCCCTGGACATGTTCCAGAAAGTCGTCATGATCAACCTGGTCGGCACCTTCAATATGTGCCGCCTCGCCGCCGAAGCCATGGCCGGCAATACCCCCGAACCCACCGGCGAACGCGGCGTGCTCATCAACACCGCGTCGGTCGCCGCCTATGACGGGCAGATCGGCCAGGCGGCCTATGCCGCCTCCAAGGCCGGCGTCGTCGGCATGACGCTGCCGGTCGCGCGCGACCTGTCCAAGCTGGGCATACGCTGCGTCACCATCGCCCCGGGCATCTTCGGCACCCCCATGGTCTACGGCATGCCCCAGGAAGTGCAGGACGCGCTGGCCGCCAGCATCCCCTTCCCCTCGCGGCTGGGCCGCCCCGAAGATTACGCCAAGCTGGTCAACAGCATCATCGGCAACGAAATGCTCAACGGCGAAACCATCCGGCTGGATGGCGCCATCCGCATGGCGCCAAAGTAACGCCAAGGCCAACGCAACTACGCCATGAGCCTGCTACGTTCGGTCGCCACCATCAGCGGCCTGACCATGGTGTCCCGGATCACGGGATTGATCCGGGACGTCCTGATCGCCAGCTCGTTCGGGGCCGGGCCGCTTACCGACGCCTTCTGGGTGGCTTTCCGGATACCGAACCTGCTGCGCCGCCTTTTTGCCGAGGGCGCTTTCTCGCAGGCGTTCGTGCCTATCCTGGGCCAGGTTCGGGCAAACGGCAGCCAGGAACATGTACGGCGGCTGCTGGACAAAGTCGCGCTGCTGCTCACCGCCATCCTGATGCTCGTCACGCTGTTGGGCATCTTGGCCGCGCCCTGGGTGGTGAGCGCCATGGCCAGTGGCATGCGGGCCGCCTCGAAACACCATGAATTCCTGGCGGCCGTCGACATGACCCGCCTGATGTTTCCATACATCGTCTGCATGTCGCTGGTGGCCTTCGCCTCCGGCGTGCTGAACACCTGGAGCCGCTTCGCCGTGCCGGCGTTCACCCCGGTTCTGCTCAACCTGTCCATGATAGGCGCCTGCCTGTTCCTGACCAGCCGCTTCCCGGTGCCCATCTATGCGCTGGCCGCCGGCGTCATGATAGGCGGCGTGATTCAATTGTTCGTGCAATGGGCGGCGCTGGCGCGCCTGGGCCTGCTGCCGCGCTATTCGCTCAAGCTGCGCCAGGCTTGGTCCGATCCTACGGTCAAGCGCATCATGCGGCAGATGCTGCCGGCCATCCTGGGCGTCTCGGTCGCGCAGATCTCGCTGCTGATCAACACCAATATCGCCACCTGGCTGGCCAGCGGCAGCGTTACCTGGCTGTCCTTCGCCGACCGGCTCATGGAGTTCCCCACCGCCTTGCTGGGCACCGCCCTGGGAACCGTGCTGCTGCCCAGCCTTTCGGCCTCGCACGCCCGCGACGACAAGGAAGGCTATAACGCCCTGCTGAACTGGGGCCTGAGGCTGGTGATCCTGCTTGGGCTGCCCGCCGCCCTGGGCATGGCCCTGCTGGCCGACGGCCTGGTCGCCACCCTGTTCAACTACGGCGCCTTCAATGCCTACGACGTCTCGCAGACCAGGCTGGCCGTTATGGCCTATTCGGTGGGCCTGCTGGGGCTGTTGGCCGTCAAGATTCTGGCGCCGGGCTTTTATGCCAAGCAGGACATCCGCACCCCGGTCAAGATCGCCATCGGCGTGCTGGTGCTTACCCAGGTATTCAACGCCATCTTCGTGCCGCTGTTCGCCCATGCCGGCCTGGCGCTGTCGATCGGGCTGGGCGCCACCGTCAATGCGCTGTGCCTGCTGTTCATGCTTCACCGGCGCGGGGTGTACAGCCCCGGCCCGGGCTGGGGGAGATTCGCGCTGCGGGTAGTGCCGCCCATTGTGGCTCTCGGCGCCGTCCTGCTGGCATCCCGCCACTGGCTGAACTGGATCGAGCTGGCCAGCCACCCCGCCTTGCGCGCTGGCTGGCTGGCGGGAGTTTTGCTGGCGGCGGGCGCGGCCTATTTCGCGGCATTGTTCCTGTGCGGCTTTCGCCCGCAAGACTTTACAAGACGCGCCCGCTAGTATATACTTGCCGTCTTTGCCGATTACAAAAAACAACTAGCCTATTATCCTTAGCCTAGTTGCCAACCTGAAAGTCACAGATAAATTATGGCCAATACAGCCCAAGCTCGTAAACGCGCACGCCAATCGGTTGAGCGCAACAAACACAATTCCAGCCTGCGCTCGATGCTGCGCACGTCCATCAAGCGCGTTCGCCAGGCTATCGAGGCCGGCGACAAAGCGGCCGCCACCGAAGTCTTCCAAAAGGCTTCCAGCGTCATCGACCGCATCGCCGACAAAAACATCATCCACAAGAACAAGGCCGCCCGTCATAAAAGCCGCCTTGCCGCCGCCGTCAAGGCGCTGGCCTAATACGCCATTCGGGTCAATCGGCAAAATCGCGGGATGGCTCCCGCAATAAAAAAGGACGCTATGCGTCCTTTTTTGCGTTTGCTCCGTCGCAATAGGGGTCATGGAGTATAGTGCTTTGGTTCATCTTCGCCGCAGCACACCGCGCGCTGCAAAAATAAAAGGCAAGCCATGGCGCAACAATCCAAACCGACCCTGCTGCAATTGCTTCCCCTTCCATCGGAAGACGCGTCAGGCCGCCTGGATCGCTATTTCGACGTCATCAGGCTATGGGAATCCGCCGACCCCAATGCCGCCATGCAGACACACCAGGAGGCCATCCAGGTGCTGATCACCAGCGCCCTCACCTCCACCCCTGCCGAACTCATCGACCTGCTGCCCAATCTGCGGGCCATCTGCAGCGTCGGCGTCGGCTACGACTCCATCGACGTACGACATGCGCAAAGCAAGGGCATACAGGTCAGCAATACGCCCGATGTACTGAACGACTGCGTCGCCGACCTGGCCTGGGCCCTGATTCTCGGCGCCGCGCGCGATCTCGGGCGGGCGGAGCGCTATGTCAGGGCCGGCAAATGGGGCAGCGCCAATCCCCTGCCGCTAAGCACCAAGGTCACCGGAAAGCGGCTGGGCATTGTCGGATTGGGGCGGGTCGGCCTGGCGGTCGCCGAACGCGCCGCCGGCTTCAAAATGGACGTGCGCTACCACAACCGGCATGAACGTAGCGATGTCGCCTGGCCTTACGTCCAGTCGCTGCACGCTCTGGCCGAATGGGCGGATTTTCTGGTGGTGGCGACGGTGGGAGGAGACTCCACCCGGCATCTCGTCGACCAGACCGTCATCGAAGCGCTGGGGCCGGAAGGCATACTGGTCAATATCGCGCGCGGCTCGGTCGTGGACGAAACCGCCCTCGCCCTGGCCCTGCAGGATGGCCGATTGGGCGCCGCGGGGCTCGATGTCTTCGAAGACGAGCCCAACGTGCCGGATGCGCTGAAAAGCCTCGAAAACGTCATTCTGCTGCCCCATATCGCCAGCGCCACCAAGGAAACCCGTCGCGACATGGTCAGCCTGCTGATCGACAACGCCGTGGCCTTCGCCGAAACCGGCAAGGTCATCACCCCCGTCCCGCCGATATCCGGATAAAAGCACCGCCTTCGGGGCGGCAAGCCGCCCGGGCGACGCAGCATGGAATGTCTTTCTATATGCCAGACCGCCCCGGACCCCTAAGCCCCAGGGCTAAAAAAAGACCCAGCTAAGCTGGGTCGGTTTTGTCCACGATGTGCTTTTCGCTGGTTTTCAGGTGGTTGTCTCGCGCGAATTCGTACACAAAGTTCCAGGCTAGCGGCTCGATGTCGCGCAGGCGGTGGTCGACGACCACGCAGCGCACGCCATCGATGAGCATGGGCAGCACATACGGCGAATAAGTAAGATGGCCACCCACGGAACCTGCCGGGCGAAACTGGGACATGACCCCCGCCAGACGTTCCGCCCAGTCGCTGGGGCGAAAGCGCTGACCTTCGGTCGTGACGCCGTAGATAATGAACTGCTGCTCTGAAACTGACATAGAACCCTACAAAACCAGGCGCCCATTGTACCTTGTCCAGGCACCGCGCAAGGGGGAAAGCATTTGTTCCCAACCGCCGCAATTGTATATGATAGTCAATTCGGAAAAAACAATGGCTGCGCATTGCCTGCCACGCCACGGAATCAAGGTTCAACATGTCTCAAGCTACTCCGCAAACCGGCCCACTACGGCATTTCCTGCAATTTCGCGATCTGACAACGGATGAAATCAACTACGTCTTCGCGCGCGCAAAACTCATCAAAGACAAATTCAAGCGCTACGAAAAACACCACACCCTGCATGACCGCAACCTGGCCATGGTGTTCGAAAAAGCCAGCACCCGCACGCGCGTCTCGTTCGAAGCCGGCATGTACCAGTTGGGCGGCTCGGTCATCCACCTGACCACTGGCGACTCGCAACTGGGCCGTTCCGAACCCATCGAGGACACCGCGCGCGTCATTTCGCGCATGGTCGACCTGGTCATGATCCGCACCTTCGAGCAGACCCGCCTGGAACGTTTTGCGGCGCATTCGCGCGTCCCCGTCATCAACGGGTTGACCAACGAGTTTCATCCCTGCCAGATCCTGGCCGATATCTTCACCTTCATCGAGCACCTCGGATCCATCCAGGGCAAGACCGTCGCGTGGATAGGCGATGCCAACAATATGTCCTACACCTGGCTGCAAGCCGCCGAAATGCTGGGTTTCCAGCTGCATGTTTCCGCTCCAAAAGGCTACGAATTGGACCCTCAGCGCATCGACAACCCGCCGGCCGATGTTCTCAAGCAATTCGCGGATCCTCTCGAAGCGTGCCGCGGCGCGCATCTGGTCACCACCGACGTCTGGACCAGCATGGGCTATGAAACCGAAAACGACCAGCGCCGCCGGGCCTTTGCCGACTGGTGCGTCGACAGCGAAATGATGGCCGTCGCCGACCCTTCCGCCATCTTCATGCATTGCCTGCCCGCGCATCGCGGCGAAGAAGTCACGGGCGAAGTCATCGACGGCCCGCAAAGCGTAGTCTGGGACGAAGCCGAGAATCGCCTGCACGTGCAAAAAGCGCTCATGGAATTCCTGCTGCTGGGCCAGATCGAGGGTTAAAAGCCCGGGCGGCTTCCACCGCCCATGGCGCCGGGAACGCCGCCG
>CALMPB010000438.1 GCA_937871985.1 uncultured Burkholderiaceae bacterium | reverse complement strand
TGGCGGACAAGGGGGGATTCGAACCCCCGATACGCTATTCACGTATACACGCTTTCCAGGCGTGCGCCTTCAACCGCTCGGCCACCTGTCCTGATCGCTTTTTTTCAATGCGAAGTCCGCCATTCTAACAGAATTGACCAATCTTGTATTTTTAGCAGGACAACGGCGTTCCGGCGCAAAGCGTGTCCATCGAAAAGCCAGCAATTTCCCGACCTCGTTCGAAGAAACCTTGAACTTCGGCAAGCGGCTTCACATCCGGCTTCGCCACGAACAGGACTTGCGTCCTGAGCATCCCTTAACGCGTTTTCAGCTTCGTGACCTTGGTGCCTTCGATGTTCAGATTGGCCATCAGACCCTGGTTGGTCATGACGATGACTTCCACTTCGTTGGTTGCCGTATTCAAGTCGATATCGCCATTGGCTCCGGCCTTGATGACGGCCACCGACGCGTCGGCGCCCGCCGTCCAGCCTTGGCTGTTGCGGAACTTGTCCAGGGCGGCCTGTGTCATGAACAGAAAAATTATGGCTTTTGATTGCGCGCCGATCTGCAAGCCCAGAGAGCCGGTGGCCGTGCTGTAGTAGCCTTGCGTCTTGCCGCCCACGCGCAAAGCGCCTTCGCCGTATTCGCCGCCGACAAAGAATCCGGCTGCCAGAACCGAAGGGAACACCAGCACGCCGTGGGCTTTATCCACCAATTCGCGCGAATGCCGTACCGTGGAGTAAAGCTTGTTCATCGTGGAGTTGACCGCGGAATCGATTTCTTGCCTTTTTTCCGGCGTATCGGCGCCAGCCATGGGGGTTGTGGTGCACCCTGCCAGGGTCAGGGCGCCCAGCCCCAGCATTGCCGCGGATCCAGCCAAAAATTGTCTTTTTTGCATTTCCTTCTCCCGTTGCACGCATACTTGTGGAAATTCTTCTTCCCGTATGCAGAAAGGTCTTAAGGCTTATGCCCCCATGCATCCTGCCGGCACGATGGGGCTTTGGCAATGGCTAGAAGGTAGGACTGTTCATATGCAAAAGCTCGGAAACTGCCACATGAATGCCACCAGACCAGACCAGCGCCTGTTGGCAGTATGCGTCAAAGGCGGCATGAAGCAGGCAACAGAATCTTTCAGCCGATCGCCCTCAGGCATACCAAGCGCTCGACATAGCGCGCGATCATATCGATCTCGAGATTGACCGGATCGCCGGCCTTCAGGTTCTTCAATGTGGTGACCTGCACGGTATGAGGAATGAGGTTGATGCGGATTTCGCAGCCGTCGTCATCATCGTCCACCTGGTTGACGGTCAGGCTCACGCCATTGACCGTGATGGAGCCTTTATAGGTCAGGTATTTGGCAAGATTGCGCGGGACATGAACGCGCAGATCCCACGACTCGCCCACGGGCTCGAAACGTGCCACGCTGCCCATTCCGTCCACATGCCCCGAAACCAGGTGCCCGTCCAGCGAATCGCCCAGCCGCAGGGCATGTTCGAGATTGACTTCGCCGGTTGCGTCCAGGCCCGCCGTGCAATTCAGGCTTTCGCGGGAAACATCCACCTTGAACGTGTCGCCGGCAAACTCGACCACCGTCATGCAGGCGCCCTGAATCGCAATGGAATCGCCCAATTTGGTCGCGGCCAGGGAAAAATCCGGCGCGTCGATGGTAAGTTGCACCCCGGCGTCCCGGCCCCTATCGCGCAAGGGCGTGACATCGACGATACGTCCAACAGCGGAGACAATTCCTGTAAACATATAAACCTTCTCTTACGTAATGTTGAGGCAAAAGCCGGTCATGAACGGCCGTGGGAGTCGACAGCCGCCAGCAATCCTTGCCATTTTGCGGCCAGCCGCGCCCGCAGGCGCACATCGGCGCCCACCATCGCCGTTTCGAAGAATTCGAAACGCAGCGCCTGATCCAGTGCGTGAAGCGCGGGCAAGCCATACATGCCCATGCCGGGGCCAAGCACCATGGGCGCCAGGTAAACCAGCAACTCGTCCACGCAGCCCGACGCCAGCAAGGCGCCGCTCATTCGCGTGCCCGCCTCGGCATGCACTTCGTTGATGTCGTGCTGCCCCATCCAGCGCATGACCGCCTGCAGATCGACGCGTCCTCTCTCGGTGGCGGGCACGACAATGACCTCGGCATTGCGATCGGCCAGCCTCGCCGCCTTGCCCGCATCGTCATTGCAAGTAAACACCCAGGTTTTCGTGCCGTCCAGCAAACGCGCGTCCGCATCGATTTCGAGGCGGGTGTCGATGACGGCCTTGATGGGCTGGCGCGGTGTCGCCACCTCGCGCACGCTCAATTGGGGATTGTCGATGCGCACCGTTCCCGAACCGGTAAGCACCACGCAGCTGCGCGCGCGCCAATGGTGGCCGTCGGCCCTGGCCTCGGGCCCCGTAATCCACTGCGATACGCCGTTCTGCAAGGCCGTTTGCCCGTCGAGCGAGGCGGCGGACTTGAGCCACAGCCAGGGCGTGCCGCGCGTCATGCGCGCCACGAACCCCGGGTTCACGGCCAAGGCCTGTTCGGCGCACACCGATGTCGTCACCGCGATGCCGGCCGCCCGCAAGCGGGCGATGCCCTGCCCCGCGACCAGCGGGTTTGGATCCTGCATGGCAACCACCACGCGGGCCGGCCCGGCCTTGACCAGGGCATCGGCGCAAGGCGGCGTGCGGCCGTAATGGCTGCAAGGCTCCAGCGTGACGTAGAACGTGGCGCCCGCCACATCGAGCCCGCGCTCCTGCGCCTGGCGCAGGGCCATGATTTCGGCATGGGGGCCGCCCGCCTGCTGCGTGGCGCCCGACGCCAGCAGCTTCCCGTCCTTGACGATCAGGCAGGCCACGCGCGGATTGGGAGCGGTAATGTAAAGCGATTCGTAGCTCAGCTCGATGGCCTGGCGCATCCAGCGCTGATCTTCATCAGTGGCCGGGCTGCAGGAAGGAGAGGAAAGCACGCCCACCGATCAGCTCCGCTTGCCCTTGGGATTTCCCGGCACGGTGATTTCGTCGATGGCCTTCACGAATTCGCCAATGTCCTCGAAACTTTTATAGACCGACGCAAAACGCACATACGCCACCTGATCGAGCTTGCGCAATTCTTCCATGACCAGTTCGCCGAGATAATCCGAGTTGACTTCGCGCCGCCCGCTGACCAGCAGTTTTTCCTCGATGCGGGCCACCGCCGCATCGACCTCTTCGGTGCTGACCGGGCGCTTGCGCAATGCCAGTTTCAGGCTGCCGTGCAGTTTGCCCTGGTCGAACTCGACGCGCGTGCCGTTGCGCTTTACCACCGCCGGCATGACCAGCTCGGCGCGCTCGTAGGTGGTAAAGCGCCGGTCACAGGCGGTACAGCGCCTGCGCCGGCGGATGGCGTCGCCCTCTTCGGAGACCCGGGAGTCAATGACCTGAGTATCGGGGTTGCTGCAGAACGGGCATTTCATATGGGCTGCCAACCCCCCTTGCAGAGGGTTGCCTGTGTCAGCGGTAGACTGGCAGACGCGCGGTAAGCTCGTGAACGCGGGCCCGCACGTCGGCAATGGCGGTTTCGCTATCGGGATTGTCGAGCACGTCGGCAATAAGGTGGCCGGTAAGCCTGGCGTCGTCTTCGGTAAAGCCGCGCGTCGTCATGGCCGGCGTACCCAGGCGGATGCCGCTGGTCACGAAAGGCTTTTCGGGATCGTTGGGGATGGCGTTTTTATTGACGGTGATATGGGCTTGACCCAAGGCGGCCTCGGCCGCCTTGCCGGTAAGGCCCTTGGGCCGCAGGTCGACCAGCATGACGTGGCTTTCGGTGCGCCCCGACACAATGCGCAGACCGCGCTCGACCAGCGTGCGGGCCAGCATGTCGGCGTTCTTGACGACCTGGGCGGCGTAGGCTTTGAACTCGGGGGCCAGCGCTTCCTTGAAGGCCACGGCCTTGCCGGCGATGACGTGCATCAGCGGGCCGCCCTGGATGCCGGGGAAAATGGCGGAGTTGACCGCCTTTTCGAATTCGGTTTTCATCATGATGACGCCGCCGCGCGGGCCGCGCAGCGATTTGTGCGTGGTGGACGTGACGAAGTCGGCATGCGGCACCGGATTGGGGTAGACGCCGCCGGCGACCAGGCCGGCATAGTGAGCGATGTCCACCATGAACAGCGCGCCGTTGTCGTGCGCAATGCGGGCCATGCGTTCGAAATCGATGCGCAGCGAGTAGGCCGATGCGCCGCCCACGATGAGCTTGGGCTTGTGTTCTTTGGTAAGGCGTTCGAGCTGCTCGTAATCGATGGCTTCGTCAGCGTTCAGGCCGTAGGACAGGAAGTTGTACAGCTTGCCCGAGGCGTTGACCGGCGAACCATGGGTAAGGTGGCCGCCTTCGGCCAGGCTCATGCCCAGAACGGTATCGCCCGGCTTGAGCACCGCCATGTACACGCCCTGGTTGGCCTGCGAACCCGAATTGGGCTGCACATTGGCCGCCTCGGCGCCGAACAGTTGCTTCAGGCGGTCGATGGCCAGTTGCTCGACCACGTCCACGTATTCGCAACCGCCGTAATAGCGCTTGCCCGGATAGCCCTCGGCATACTTGTTGGTGAGCTGGGTGCCCTGCGCCTGCATGACGGCGGGGCTGGTGTAGTTTTCCGAGGCGATCAGTTCAATATGCTGTTCCTGGCGGACATTTTCCTTTTGGATCGCGGCCCATACTTCGGGATCGGCTTGGTCGAGTGTGCGTGAACGGTCAAACATGAAGCTTCCTAGAGATTGGTACGGCGGATAAGATAGCCGGCATTTTACCGCGAATGTCGCGCAGGCCCGTGGATATGGCCGGCAATAGCATGCAAAAGGCCGAATTTCGCAAGAAATCCGGCCCATCTCGCCTCGCGCTTCAAGTTAGCATGCGTAAAACTCATACTGACCGCGGCCCCGCCGCGCGTCCATGCGCGGCTTGCCGCGTCAGGTTTTCAGCAAGCGTGGATTCAACGTATACCAGCCCATGACGGAGGACTGCTCCAGGACATGGCCTTGAATGGCCTTGAGCACGTCTTCGGCATTGAAGGCGCCCTCGACCGGAACCCGGGCGATGTCCAGTGCATACAGCGTGAAGATGTAGCGGTGCTGGATGGCGTCGTTCCAGGGCGGACAAGGACCGTCGTAACCGAAATAATCGCCTTTCATGTCGTGGTCGCCGGCGAACCAGCTGGTATAGCTGTTGATGCCCTGGCGCGTTCCGTTGGCCGCGCTCGGCCCCGACTTGCCGCGCGGGGTCACGTCGTTGGAATAAGCGCCTTCGGCAATCTGGGAAACCGTTGCAGCGATATCGACGAGCACCCAATGGTAGAAGTCCACGCGGGGCAGGTCGGCGGGCACTTCGCGCCCTTCCTGGTTGACGTCGTCGGGACGGCTGGGCACATCGGGATCGTGGCAGATAAGCACGAACGACTGCGTGCCCGCGGGCGCGTCGACCCAGGCCAACTGGGGATTGGCATTGCCCGCCAGGGCCACGTGCGATGCCGCATCGACCTTCCCGAAGGCGTTGCGCTCGGGAATGCGCGCCTGATCCTGGAATGAAGTGCTGGAAAGCTTCATAAGACCTCCTAAACTAGAACAATGAATGAAAGTGGCCGCTTCTTATGGGCCGCTTACGCATTGAGCGTTACACGGGCGAACTTGCGCTTGCCCACCTGAACCACATACGTGCCGGCCTGCAGCAACAGGCCTTTGTCTTCGATGCGGTCGCCATCGATGCGCACGCCGCGCTGCTCGATGTTGCGTTGCGCCTCGGACGCCGATGCCACCAGGCCGGCCTCGCGCAACACTTTGAGTATGCCCATGGGCGCACCGCCCAGCTGCATCTCGGGCATGTCTTCGGGAATCATGCCGTCGCGGAACCGGGCCTCGAAGCGGGCCAGCGCATCGTGGGCAGCCTGTTGCGAATGGAAACGGGCAACGATTTCCTGGGCCAGCAGCACCTTGGTGTCGCGCGGGTTGGCGCCATCGTGAACCTGCTTCTGCAGCAAGGCGATCTCGTCAAGCGAGCGGAAGGAAAGCAGTTCGTAATAACGCCACATCAGCGTATCGGAGATCGACATGATCTTGCCGAACATGGAATCCGGCGTTTCGGAAATACCAATGTAATTGCCCTTGGACTTGGACATTTTGTCGACGCCGTCGATGCCCTCGAGCAAAGGCATGGTCAGGATGCACTGGGGCTCCTGGCCGTATTCTTTTTGCAGCTCGCGCCCCACCAGCAGATTGAATTTTTGGTCGGTGCCGCCCAGTTCGAGGTCGGCCTTCAAGGCCACGGAGTCGTAGCCTTGCATAAGCGGGTACAGGAATTCGTGCACCGAAATGGGCACGCCGCCCTTGAAGCGGCGCGTGAAGTCGTCGCGCTCCATCATGCGGGCCACGGTATAGCGCGACGCCAGCTGGATCAGGCCCCGCGCGCCAAGAGGATCGCACCATTCGGAGTTGTAGCGGATTTCGGTTTTGGCCGGATCCAGCACCAGGCTGGCCTGCGCATAATAGGTTTTGGCGTTTTCCTGGATTTGTTCGGCCGTCAGCGGAGGCCGCGTAACGTTGCGTCCGCTGGGGTCGCCGATCATCGAGGTAAAGTCGCCGATCAGGAAAATGACGGTATGCCCAAGATCCTGCAACTGCCGCATTTTGTTGAGCACCACGGTATGGCCCAGATGGATGTCGGGCGCGGTGGGATCCAGCCCCAGCTTGATGCGCAGCGGCTGCCCCGTTGCGCGGCTGCGCGCCAGCTTGCGGGCGAACTCGGACTCCACCAGCAGTTCGTCGCATCCTCGCTTGACAACGCGCAAATCGGCTTCAACTTCGGGCGTGATAAGGACTTCGGAGGACGACATATAAAAACCGTTATGCTAAAGAGAGATGGATTGAGTGGGTAAAAAAACCAAAAAAGACTCGAAAAACCCACGCTATTGCGTTAGGATTACGAGTTAAGGCGGCACTGGTTGTTACAGAATTGTAAAAACGGTGGTGCCTTTAGCTTGGCGCAACACAATCTTATCAGAGTGTCTGGGTCGGGCAATCTTCTGTCGCCACGAATGCCGTAGCTATCGAGCATTGTTCGAGGCGAGTCCTTCAACAGAAAACGACCCACAGGCTTTAGTTCAATGTTCAAAAAAGGGATACCTACCGCAACCTCCCTCGTCAATCCGCAAGCCCGTCCCCGCAAACACCACTATTTTACGAATGGCCTGGTGTTCATGGCATTCGGTCTTTTCGCCACCGCCGCCGCGCTGGCAGTGGTAAAACCCAGCGCACCGCCTCCGCCAGTGTATCAAGCGCATCAAAGCCTTGCCTTGCCCGCGCTGCTCCCTTCAAGAATCGCTCAGACGCAGTTTTCGGCTCCGTTCATCGACGAAACGCGGATCCGGCCCGGTGACACGCTGGCAGCGGTATTGCAGCGCCTGAACATCCACGACGACAAGCTCCTGCCTTTTCTCGTCCATGACAAGGACGCGCGCTCCATCTATAAACTGTACCCGGGCCGCAGCGTGCAGGCGGCGCTGGACGAGAACGGCGATCTCGCCTGGCTGCGCTACTACCATACGCCGGGCACGACGGATAACGACGGCTTCGTTTCCAAATGGCTTGAAATCACGCCGACAGGCAATGGCAGCTACACCGCCGCCGAGCACAGCCAGGCCACCGACACGCAAATCCACATGGGCGAAGGCGAAATCGTGTCGTCCCTGTTCGGGGCTACCGACACGGCCGACATCCCCGACGCCATCACCCAGCAAATGGCCAGCATTCTGGCCAGCAAAATCGATTTCATGCAGGATCTGCGCAAAGGCGACCAGTTCCGCGTCATCTACGAAGTCCATGCGCACGGAGGCAAAGATGTCGGCTCGGGACGCGTTCTGGCCATGGAGTTCGTCAACCAGGGCAAAACCTATACCGCCGTCTGGTTCAAGCCCAGGAACGGGGCCGGCGGCTATTACGATTTTTCGGGCAGCAGCCTGAAGGGCGCATTCCTGCGCACGGCGCTGCAATTTACCCGCATCAGCTCCACCTTCGGCATGCGCAAGCATCCCATACACGGCGTCTGGAAAGGCCATCAGGGCGTCGACTACGCCGCGCCCCAGGGCACCCCCATACACGCCACCGCCGACGGCACGGTAGAGTTCATCGGCCAGCAAAACGGCTACGGCAATGTCGTCATCCTCAAGCACTACAACAAGATCACCACGCTGTACGCACACCAAAGCCGCTTTGCGCCGGGCCTGAAAAAAGGTGATACCGTCGAACAGGGCCAGCTCATCGGCTACGTCGGCGCCACCGGCTGGGCTACGGGCCCGCATCTGCATTACGAGTTCCGCGTCGCCGACAAACCGATCGACCCCCTCTCGGTCGACCTGCCGGTGGCCCGCGCGCTGGAAGGCGCGGACCGCCAGGCTTTCAATGATCAGGTCGGCAGCTATCGGCAAGACATCCATATGCTGGCCAGCCTGCAAACCGATCATATCCAGTTGGCCAGCCGCTAAGGTTGTCCGGCCGCACCGCCCATGGCCCGCTCCGCACTGTATATCGGCGTAATGTCAGGCACCAGCCTCGACGGTGTCGATGCGGTTCTGGCCGATTTTTCCACGGCCATGCCGGGTGTCCTCGCGCAGGCCTCGCTCCCTATGCCGCCGGCGCTGCGCCAGGAGTTCCTCAGCCTGAACCTGCCCGGGAACAACGAGCTGGTGCGCGCGGCACTGGCCGGCAATGAGTTAAGCCGGCTCTATGCCAAGGCCTGCCGGCAACTGCTGGACGAAGCGGGCGCCCCCCCCGAAAACATTGCCGCCATCGGCGCGCACGGCCAGACGGTTCGCCACGACCCGGCCAATGGCTACACCTTGCAGCTCAATGCTCCCGCGTTGCTGGCTGAACTCACCGGAATCGCCGTGATCGCCGATTTCCGCACGCGCGACGTGGCGGCCGGCGGCCAGGGCGCGCCGTTGGTGCCGGGGTTTCACCAAGCCGTGTTCAGCGGGGAGCAGCCACGCGCCGTGCTGAATCTTGGCGGTATCGGCAACGTCACGCTGCTGAGCCCCGGCCGCGACGTGCGCGGTTTCGACACCGGGCCGGCCAATGTCCTGCTGGATCTCTGGTGCAAAAAGCATACCGGCTGCGACTACGACGATATGGGCAGTTGGGCCGCCGGCGGCCGAAGCATTCCCGCCCTGCTCGACGCGCTGCTGGATGAGCCCTGGCTGGCGCTGCCGCCCCCAAAATCCACCGGGCGCGACCTGTTCAACGAATCATGGCTGAATCACAAGCTGGCGTCATTCGCCGCCATGGCGCCTTCGGCCCGCGACGTGCAGGCAACCCTGCAAAGCTTTACCGTCAGCACCGTGGCGCAGGCCATTGAAGCCTGGGCGCCCGAAACCCAGGATATGCTGGTTTGCGGAGGAGGCGCGCAAAACCCGGGGCTGATGCGCGAACTGGAGCACGCCTTGCAGCGCCCTGTGCGCTCGACGAAGGAAGCCGGCATTGCGCCGCAGCTTGTCGAGGCTCTGGCATTCGCCTGGCTGGCCTGGGCCTACGAACAGGGCCGCCCGGCGGGCCTGCCCGCCGTTACCGGCGCGCGCCACCCAAGCGTGCTCGGCTGCAAATACCCAGCCTGAATCAGGCGGTAAACGACGACCCGCAACCGCAGGTGGACGTGGCGTTGGGGTTGCGGATGACGAACTGGGAGCCTTCGATGTCGTCTTTGTAGTCGATTTCGGCGCCGAACAAGTACTGGAAGCTCATGGGATCGACCAGCAGTTGCACGCCTTCTTTGTCGATGGTGGTGTCGTCATCGTTGATGACTTCGTCGAAGGTGAACCCGTACTGAAACCCGGAACATCCCCCACCCTGCACGAAAACGCGCAGCTTGAGGTCGGGGTTGCCCTCTTCGGCCAGCAAATCCTTGACCTTGGCTGCGGCCGCATCGGTGAACACCAGCGCGGGAGGCGGAACCTGCAGGTCGACGGATTCTGTCAGTGTAGTCATTTGGTACTCCAGGCAATATTGAATTGCGCAATAAAAAACAAAGGCTGGCCCAAACTACGGCGCCGGGTCAGTGGGCGGGGGCCAGATCGACCGTGCGCGACACGCGCACCGTTTCGCCCTCGAGAATATTGAGCGTAATGGCTTTGGGGACAAACCCCGGCGGAATGCTCAATACCCCTTCGCCGCGTTGAAACTGGTCGAAACTTAGCGCCAATTTTGCCGTATCGGCCACGCCGCTGGCCAAAGCAGCATTCTCGGCCAAGGCGGGATGCAAGGTTATTTTAACCGTTTTACCCTTTTCCGAGCCATTTGCCACAAATTCCATAAGGCCATTGAACGTTTCATCGCCGGGCGCATTGCGCATGAGCAGCACCTTGTAATGCAAAGTGGGGCCGCGCTGCTCGATATCAAGGGCCCGGATGCTGATGGAACCGTTGGGCCCGGCCGGCAGCAACTGGTTGTAAAACGCCAGTTGATCGCGGGCCCGGCCAAGATCCTGCTGCGTCGTCTGCAGCGTGGCCTCCAGGCTTTTGCGCGTGCTTTCCTCCACCGCCAATTGGCCCTGCAAGGCGTCGGCCCGCATCATGGCCGCGTTCAGGTCGTACAAATGCTGCGCCAGCGTGGTTTCGTACTGCTTTTTCAGATCGGCGACATGCCGGGCATCGTCGTCAAGCCCATAGTGCGTTCCGGCATAGCCCAATGCCAGGCCGATGCACAGCGCCGCCACCATACCGCCCCGTGGCCGGCTGTGCCGCGCCGGAAGAACGGCAGCTTCGGCCGGCGCGGAATGAAGCGGGGGTTCGGTGCTGTCGGGGGTGTCTTTTTCATTCATCCCTGACTGACTCCGCCAACAGGCGGGAAGTTCACGCCCAGTGTGTAAATCAATGTGTGCAACGTGGGGATCAGGGCAGCACGGCGACGTGCCGCAGCCCGGTTTCCTCGGGCAGGCCGAACATGAGGTTCATGTTTTGCACGGCCTGGCCCGCCGCCCCTTTTACCAGGTTGTCCTGCACGACCAGGACGATGAGCTGGTCGCCCCCGCCCGGACGGTGCACGGCAATGCGCAAATGGTTGGACCCGCGCACGGAGCGGGTTTCGGGCTGGCTGCCCGGCGGCATGACGTCGACGAAGGTTTCGTCGGCGTAGCGCTTTTCGTACAAAGCCTGGAAATCGGTATCCATGGCTTCGGGCAGAATGCGCGCGTAAAGCGTGGAGAACATGCCGCGGATCATGGGTACCAGGTGCGGCACGAAAGTCAGGCCTACCGGCCCGCCCGCCAACGCCGCCAACTGCTCGCAGACTTCGGGCTGGTGGCGATGCCCCGCCACCCCATAGGCCTTGAAGTTGTCGCTGGCTTCGGAGAACAGCGTGCCGACCTCGGCCTTGCGGCCCGCGCCTGAAACCCCCGATTTGGAGTCGGCGATAATATGCGCCACGTCGACCAGCCTGAGCCCGTTCTCGATGAGAGGCAGCAAACCCAGGATGACGGTGGTGGGGTAGCAGCCCGGGTTGCCGACTACCTGCGCCTTGGCGATTTTGGCGCGATTGACTTCGACCAGGCCATATACGGATTCGGCCAGCACCTCGGGGCAGGAATGCGGCATTTTGTACCATTTTTCGAACACGGCGGTATCTTGCAGGCGGAAGTCCGCGGCCAGGTCGATGAGGCGCACGCCTTTTGCCAGCAATTCCTTGGCCTGGCTCATGGCCACCCCGTGCGGCGTGGCGAAGAACACGACGTCGCATTGATCCAGCCCCGCTTTTTCAGGCGTTTCGAAGCGCAAATCGACATAGCCGCGCAAGTTCGGGAACATGTCGGCCACCGGCATGCCGTCTTCCTTGCGGGACGTGATTGCCTGGAGATCGACATTGGGGTGCTGGGCCAACAGGCGCAAGAGCTCGACGCCGGTATAACCGGTGCCGCCGACGATGCCCACTTTGATCCGAGATGCTGCCGCGGTCATGATGATGTCCTGAAAAACGTGAGATGAACCAACCGGCTTGCCGCCGCCTGAACGCCGCCAGGCCGGGACACGCCACGAGCTCAAAGTTTACCAGCAAGGCAAACTTGTGAAATACGGGCCGCAATGCAAAAACCCCGGCGCACCGGGGTTTTTGACGTCGCGCAGGGCCAGCGGCCCTGCCGTGCGGCGCAATTAGCGCTTGCTGAACTGCTTGCGACGACGGGCCTTGTGGAAACCGACTTTTTTACGTTCGACTTCACGGGCGTCGCGGGTTACCAGACCCGCCTGCTTGAGCGGAGACTTGAGCGTTTCATCGTAGTCGATGAGCGCGCGGGTAATGCCGTGGCGCACTGCGCCGGCCTGGCCGCTTTCGCCGCCGCCATGCACATTGATGTGAAAGTCGAAGGACTCGAGGTGGCCCGTCAGCTCAAGAGGCTGACGAACGACCATGCGTCCGGTTTCACGAGCAAAGTATTCATCGACAGGCTTGCCGTTCACCACGATTTTGCCCGAACCTTTTTTCAAGAACACACGAGCCACCGAGGTTTTGCGGCGGCCGGTTCCATAGTTCCAATTACCGATCATGACCTGTCCTTAGATTTCCAGCGGTTTAGGCTGTTGAGCCGAATGGGGATGCTCGGCGCCAGCGTAAACCTTGAGTTTCTTGGCCATGGCATAGCCCAGCGGGCCCTTGGGCAGCATGCCCTTGACGGCTTTCTGCAGAGCACGGCCGGGAAAACGCTGTTGCATTTTCTCGAATGTGGTTTCGGTAATACCGCCGGGGTAGCCCGAGTGGCGATAGTAACGCTTGTCTTGCGCCTTGTTGCCGGTAACGACAATTTCAGCGGCGTTGATAATGACGATGTAATCGCCGGTGTCAACGTGAGGCGTGAATTCTGGCTTGTGCTTGCCACGCAGGCGGCGTGCGACTTCGCTGGCCACACGACCGAGGACTTTGCCCTTGGCGTCAATCACGTACCAGTCACGTTTGACTTCATGCGGCTTGGCCACAAAGGTCTTCATGATGGTGTTCATCCTAAATAATGAATTACAGGGCCAAACGGATTTTGGCCCGCCTTCTCCAAATGGCCCCGCCTAAGCGTTGTAACTCGCCCGTGCAAAGCCAATAATTGGAAAAGCCCTCTATATTAGCATAAGTTGTTGTTTTTTCAAGCGCCGCTGGCAAAACGCCTACTGCCCGGCAATCGCCATCTGCTCGATCAGGATGGATCCCGACGTCTTGGAGCCGCGGTTGATGGCATCGGCGCCCACGGCGACGATCTGCTTGAACATGTCGGCCAGGTTGCCGGCAATGGTGACTTCCTGCACCGCATGCTGGATTTCGCCGTTCTTGACCCAATAGCCGAACGCCCCGCGCGAGTAGTCGCCGGTAACGTAGTTGACGCCCTGTCCGATCAGTTCGGTAACCAGAAAGCCCGTGCCCATTTTGCGCAGCATGGCGCGGAAGTCGTCGCCCGGCTGCGTAAGGCGCGAGGCAAGGCTGAGGTTGTGCGAGCCGCCCGCGTTGCCGGTGGTGCGCATATTGAGCTTGCGGGCGGTGTACGTGGACAGGAAATAGCCCTGCAGGACGCCGGCCAGCACGACGTCCCGGGCCTGCGTGCGCACGCCTTCGTCGTCGAAGGCCGAACTGCCCATGGCGCCGGCCACCAGCGGGTCTTCAACGACCTGGATGTGGTCGGCCAAAACCGGCTTGCCCAGCGAGTCGATCAGGAAGCTGGCCTTGCGGTACAGCGCGCCGCCGCTGGTCGCCTGCACCAGGGCGCCCAGCAGGCCCAGGGCCAGGGGCGCTTCGAACAAGACGGGGAAGCGCCCGGTCTTGATGCGGCGCGCCGAAAGGCGGGCCAGGGTGCGTTCGGCGGCGTAGCGCCCCACCTCGCCCGCGTCGGCCAGGCGGCTGGCCTGGCGATCGGCCGTATACCAGTAGTCGCGCTGCATGGACGCGCCGCGTCCCGCAATGGGCGCCACCGACAGCGAATGCCGCGAATAAGGATAGCCCGCCAGAAAGCCCCGGCTATTGCCCAGGACGAAATGGCCTTCGAAGGTGCTGACCGACGCGCCATCGGTATTGGTGATGAGGGGACTGACGGCGCTGGCGGCCCGCTCGGCCTTGAGCGCCAGCTTGGCGGCCTGGTCGGCGTCGATTTCCCAGGGATGGTAGAGCTGCAAATCGGGAAACTCGGTGGCCAGACTGTCGGCGTCGGGCAGCCCGGCGGCGGGATCTTCGGCCGTGTAGCGGGCGATATGCCACGCCGCTTCGACGGTTTCGCGCAGCGCCTGGGAGGAGAAGTCGGACGTCGAGGCCGAGCCGCGCTTCTGGCCGGCGAAAACCGTGACGTCCAGCGAGCGGTCGCGCGTCTGCTCGACCGTTTCGATGTCTTTGTTGCGCACCGAAACCGACAGCCCCGCGCTCTCGGAGACTTCAGCGGCGGCATCGCTGGCGCCCAGCGACTTGGCGTGCTTCAGGGCATCTTGCACGAGCTCGCGAAATTGAGCCTGGTTTTCGGAAATGGGTAGGCGTAGGGAGGATTGTCGACTCATTGCTGCTCTTGTGAAGTTAGACGGTTATCATATCGCTAATCGAGAAAATTTTTTGCCCCCAATGCACGACGACACCAACGACTTAGCCGGCGAATACGACGGTCCCAGCAAATCGCAGGTCAAACGCGAAATGCTGGCCCTGCACGACCTGGGCAAACAGCTCGTGGAACTGCCCACCGAAAAACTCAAGCAACTGCCCCTGGACGAAAAACTGTACGAGGCCATTCGCCTGGCCCAACGCACCACCAGCCGCGAGGGCCGGCGGCGCCAGGTGCATTACGTGGGCAAGCTCATGCGCCAGGCCGACGCCGAAACCATCACCAGGCAGCTCGATGTCTGGCTCAATGGGTCGCGCGAGCAAACCCAGGAACTGCATCGCCTGGAAACCCTGCGCGACCGCCTGCTGGCCGACGACGAAACCCTGACCAAGCTGTTGAACGAATACCCTGGCGCCGACGGCCAGCAGCTGCGCACGCTGATCCGGGCCGGCCGCAAGGAAGCCCAAGGCAATGCAGCGCTGCAGCCCGGCCAGGATCCGCAGCGCAAACATTTCCGCGCCCTGTTTCAGGCGCTCAAGACGCTTGTCGAATCAACGGAACAATCATGACTCAACCTCTGCTGGACGCCATCGAAATCGAAACCGCCCCCAACCCCGACTGCGCGGTCATCTGGCTGCACGGGCTGGGCGCCGACGGCAACGACTTCGTGCCCATCGTTCCCGAACTCGGCATGAAAAGCGAACCCGCCATCCGTTTCGTGTTTCCCAACGCGCCGGTGCAGCCGGTCACCATCAACGGCGGGGCGTCCATGCGCGCCTGGTACGACATCCGCAACGCCGACCTGGGACGCCGCGAAGACGAACAAGGTATCCGCGACTCCGAACGCCTGATCCAGGCGCTGATCGCGCGCGAAAACGAACGCGGCATCGCCACGGAAAAAATCGTGCTGGCCGGATTCTCGCAAGGCTGCGCCATGACGCTGCACACGGGCCCGCGCCTTGCGCAAAAGCTGGCGGGCATGATCGGGCTGTCGGGGTATCTGCCCCTGCCCGACCTGCTGCAGGCCGAACAGCAAAGCGCCAACCGGAACACCCCCATCTTCATGGCGCACGGCACGCAAGACCCGGTCGTCCCCGTCGACCGCGCGCAAGCCTCGTGCCAGAAGCTGCGGGAACAGGGCTACGAGGTCACCTTCAAGACCTACAATATGCCGCACTCGGTGTGCCTGCCCGAAATCAGCGACATCGCCGACTTCCTGCGCAAAGTTCTATAGAACGCCTGGCCGCGAGCCAGGCAGACAACACTAGCCGTTGTCGGAACGCGTCTCGCCCAGATCCAGCCATACCCGGCGCATCGAAGGGTCGTCCTCGGTCGCGTCGTTCTGGAAACCCAGCTGCGTCATCAGGCCGAGCATGGCCCGGTTGGTCGACAGCACCAGGCCGTCTATATAGGTAAGGTTCTGGGTCTTGGCCGCCTCGATCAGGCCGCCGATCAACTGTTTGCCCAGGCCGCGCCGCTGCCAGTTGTCGCCGATGACCAGTGCGTATTCGGCGCCGCGTCCGTCCGCATTGCGCAGGTAATGGGCGAAGCCAATGATCTGTTCGCGCATATAGCCCCGATGCGCGGGATTGGGCACCTGCACGGTGGCCACCAAGGCCAGTTCGCGGTCGTAGTCGATGCGTGTGTAGCGGGCCAGCATGCGCGGCGTCAGTTCGCGCAGCATGGAAACAAAGCGCATATAGCGCGATTCGTCCGAGAGCCCGCGCACGAACTCCTGCAAGGCCTCGGCGTCTTCGGGTCGGATGGGCCGCATCATCCACGGCGAATGGTCGTCGAACTCCTTGTTCTGCACCAGGTTGAGGGGATACGGGTGGATGGCCAGATGGCGGTAGCCCGACTTTTCGGGCGGCTCGAACGATTCGGTTTCCGACAAAACAGCCTGAACGGAATGCGCCAGCAGATGTTCGTCGCTGGCATACAGCGGATCGACGGCCAGGCTGTCGATTTCAGGCAATTCGCACACCAGGTCGGAGATCCGCTCCAGGGCCTCCTGCAGGCAGTCGCTGGCGGCGGGACTCATCTGGCGGACCAGGACGTTGCGCCACAAAGCGCTGCGCTCGACCAACTGGCGCGCCAGATAGCCGTTGAGCGGCGGCAGTTCGATGGCCCTGTCGGTGGCCGAAATGCCCTGCCGGCTGCCCGAGCCGAAATTGATGTAAGGCCCCAGGGCCGGATCGCGGTACACGCGGATGGCCATGGGAATGGTCGAGGCCGCCTGCGCGCTCGCGGCGGCGAAAACCTGGATGGGAATATCGAAGCAGGCGAACAGGCGGGCGATTTCCTCGGCCAGCAGCGACTGCCGCCCCGCCATGCGGGCCGCCTGGATGATAAGCCGCGCCTCTTTCAGGCGAGGCGGCTTGCTGAGCGGCTCGGGCGGGAGCATCTGCAGCGAGAGGGTCTGGTTGTAGTGATAGGAAGCCAGCACGCCGAACGCATTGGCCGCCGATTCGGGCGTGCGGAATGCCGGCGTGCCCACATCGTCGAGCAGATGGCGCAAGGGACGCATGGTGGCATCCCCCATGAAGCAGGTAATGACGGGCTTGCGTGTGCTGGAAGCCGCCTGCGCCAGTTGGCGCGCAACCGCCGGCATGTCGGCCAGCGGGTCGGGAGCCAGCAGCACCAGCACGCCGTCCACACCCCTGTCCACGGCCAGGATGTTGACCAGCTTGCGGATTTTTTCGGCATCCAGAGGCACGCGCGTGACGACCGGGTTGTTGACCTGGGCATCCGGTTCGAGCAGGTTGCGCAGTTCCTGGACGGACATCATGGAAAGCTCGGCGCGGAACACCGCGGCGTTGACGCCCATGACGTCCAGCGCCAATTGCGAGGCGCCCGAGCCGTTGGAAATCAGCGCAATACGCCGCCCGCGCGGCCGATGCGGATAGCGCAGCACCTTGATCGCGGAAAACAGCTGCACGAAATACGGCACGCGCACCGCCCCGACCCGTCGCATCAGGGCATTGAACACCGCATCGTGCGGCAAACCGCCCTCTTGCCGCCGCCGGCCCGACTTGAGCACGACCACGGGCTTGACGCCGGCGGCGGCCCGCAAGGCGCTGGTAAGCGCGCGCGACGATGCCGTGTCTTCCAGGTGCAGCGCAATGCTGTCCGTGCGTGGATCCGTGGCCAGGTAGTCCAGCAAATCGGCAACATCGACGTCGGCCCCGTCGCCGGGCGAAACCACCGTCGAGAAACCCAGCCCGATGTCCGCCGCCCAGTCCAGCACGGCGGAAGCAATGGAGCCGGACTGCGACACCAGCGCGACGCGGCCGGTCTGCGCGAGCTCCGGCGCATGGCTAAGGTTCAGGCCCGTTGCCGGATTCTGCAATCCGAATGCGCGCGGCCCGAGCACCAGGCAGCCGTTCTGGCTGCCCCAGGCCTGGCATAGCGCCATATCGTCGGCCGGGTGGTCGGGCGGCGTTCCCGCCGCCAGCACCAGCAGCGCCCGAGGGCGATGGCGACGCAATGCCTCGAGCGCCTGGGGCAATAGCCGCGGCGGCAGGCACAGCACGGCAAGATCCAGCCGGCCGCCCGCCTCGACGCCATTGAGCTGTTCGGGTACGGCCACCGAGGTTCCGGCATCGACCAGGGTCAGGGCGTTCTTCAGCGCCGCCGGCGCATTGCGCGCCACGGGCAAGGGGCGGTCGGCCACCACCAGCAAGGATCGGGGTTCGAACAACGCAGCAAGACGATGACGCAACATAATGAGCCTGTTTTAACAAGTTTGAGTCTGTACTCTAAAATACATTGGTTAACGACACCAATGCCAACCACTTGAATCCATATTCGTGGCGCGGGAAACCCGTGCCACGCCCTGCCTGAAAACTCCATGACCCTGCCCGCCTCTTCCACCGTCCGCACCCGCTTCGCCCCATCGCCCACCGGCTACCTGCACCTGGGGGGCGCCCGCACGGCCCTCTTTTCGTGGGCATTCGCGCGCCATCATGAAGGTGTGTTCGTTCTGCGTATCGAGGACACCGACCTCGAACGCTCGACGCCGCAGGCCGTCCAGGCCATTCTGGACGGCATGGACTGGCTGGGCATGCAACCCGACGAAGGCCCGTTCTACCAAATGCAGCATATGGATCGCTACCGCGAAATCATTGCCAAAATGCTGCAGGAAGGCACCGCCTATTACTGCTACAGTACGCCCGAGGAAGTCGACGCCATGCGCGAGAAGGCCCGGGCCCAGGGGCTGAAGCCACGCTACGACGGCACCTGGCGCCCCGAGCCGGGCAAAACACTGCCCGCCGTTCCCGAAGGCCGCAAGCCCGTCGTGCGCTTCAAGAACCCGCAAGACGGCGCCACCAGCTGGGACGACCTCATCAAAGGCCCCATCAGCATCGACAACGCCGAACTGGACGACCTGATCATCGCGCGCCCCGACGGCACGCCCACCTACAACTTCTGTGTGGTGGTCGACGACTGGGACATGCGCATCACCCATGTGCTGCGCGGCGACGACCACGTCAATAATACGCCACGGCAAATCAATATACTGCGCGCACTGGGCGCAACGCTGCCGCAATACGGCCATCTGCCCATGATTCTCGGCCCCGACGGCGAAAAGCTGTCCAAGCGCCACGGCGCGGTCAGCGTCATGGAATACGACAAGGAAGGCTACCTGCCCGAGGCCATGGTCAATTACCTGGCCCGCCTGGGCTGGAGCCACGGCAACGAGGAAATCTTCTCGCGCGAGCAATTCGTGGAGTGGTTCGATACGCGCAACCTGAGCAAGTCGGCCTCGCAGTGGGATCCCAAAAAACTGAACTGGGTCAACGCCCACTACATCAAGCAAACCAATGACGCCGCGCTGGCCGGCCTGGTCGCCCCCCGCATCGAAAAGCTGGGCGGCAATCCGGGCGCCGTCGCGCTCGATGCCGTCATGGGCCTGCTGAAAGACCGGGCCGAAACCCTGAACCAGCTGGCCGAAGGCGCCATGCTGTTCTGCGGCGCCTACGAACCCGCCAGCGGCGAGCTGGCCGCCGAGCACCTGACCCCCGAGGCCAAAATCGTTCTGGCCGATTTTGCCGCCCAGGCCCGCTTGCTGCCCGAGTGGAGCACCGAAGCGCTGGCGGCGCTGATCAAGGAAACGCTCGCCAAGCACAATATCAAGATGCCCAAGCTGGGCATCCCCTTGCGCCTGGCCGTGACCGGCAAAAAGCAAACCCCCGCCATCGACGCCGTCCTGACCATCCTGGGCCGCGACACCGTGCTGGAACGCCTGGACGCAACGGTCCGGAACGGCCGGCAATAATTCCCGAGTCCCGGCCGGCCGTCAAAACGGCGGCCGAGCGCCCCGGGCCGGCGGCTCAAAAAGGCAAGCGGTAATTCTCGGGCATGCGGCGGGCCTTGAGCCGGCCGTCGCGGCCGTCGAACACCATGGTCTGCGGCGGCTGGTAGCGTACGGTGTAATGGTTTTTGTATATCGGGTCGGACAGCTCGACCGGCTCGCCGTTGGATTTGACGGTCTGCAGTACCAACCCTTGCTGGTCGCGGTGCCAGCATCCGGTTTCGCCTAGGGCCTGGCCGGGCTTTTTTCCACGCTTGAGCTGTTCGTCGTAGCTCATGGTGCCGTCGGCCCTCAAATGTATAAGCACATGCAGCGTGCCGGCAACGCCGCGCTGCGAGCGCGTGCCGTACCAATTGCCGATGGCTTCATCGCCGGCCCGCGCCGCCTGGCACTGCAAACTGGCCGGCGCCCGCGGAACAGGCGGGCTTGGCGCCTTTTCGGGCTTGACGGCGCATCCGGCCACCGCCATCGCCGCCGCCACGACAACGCCGCGGCTTGTACGAAATAAACTCTTCTTGCTCATAGGAATCGAAACCCTGCCCGGACCGCCCGGCCCGAAGCCAAAAACCATATTTCAAATGCGGCTACGCCAGGCGCGCGGGTCGTGGCGACCTACAATGAATACGCATCATTTGCGCCAACGCAAGCCCGTCCGGCCCCGGCACGCCTATCCTGATCATTTTACTTGAACGGATCGCCCTCGGCCGGCAAATGCCTGCTTTCGCCATGGGATCGCCCCAAGGCGAAAAGCGGCCGCCTGAGGAAACGGCAGGCCGCGCAGCGGGGGGCTTTGCCCGCGTATTTTCTGGAGTCCGCATCACATGAGCCATCTAATCCTGCTTTTGCTGCACTTGTTCGCCGCCTTCATATTCGTCGGGACGGTTTTTTTCGAGGTGCTGATGCTGGAAGGCATACGCTCGCACGTCCCCCGCGACGCCATGCGCGCGGTGGAAATCGCCATCGGCCAGCGGGCGCGCAAATTCATGCCCTTCGTCATCATCGTCCTGTACGGCGCCGGCATTTCCATGGCCTGGCAATACCGCGGCGTGCTGGCCCAGCCCTTCGACAGCGTCATGGGCACTCTGCTCAGCCTGAAAATACTTCTGGCTCTCAGCGTACTGGTGCACTTCATTACCGCCATCCGACGCAGCGCAGCCGGCACCCTCAATGCCAGGCAATTCAAATTCATTCATCTCAGTGTTTTTCTGCACATGCTGGCCATCGTGTTCCTGGCTAAGGCCATGTTCTACTTGAACTAAAGCAAAAACCGGGCGAAACCGTCGCCCGGACACCTTGCCCGGAAGGCCCGAAAGCGTTAAAAAAAGATACAGAATACGCTTGCCTACGCCCGGGCAAATTACTACAATTAGTGCTCAAACAAGAACCAACCACAATATCTTGTGGTTTATAGAAAACGAGCGACTCCCTATAAAAACCGCCGCAAGGCCGCCTTTTCAGTACCCGCCACCTTCCAAACGCCAGACCACATGCTGCACAAGGCAGCATGTCTTTCTCATTCAGGAGCATTCATGCAGACCACACAAACCGCTGAGTCACGGCCCGAAGTCTCCCAGCCCAAAGCACCGCAGGCCAGCCAGCCCAATGCTTCATCGGGCGGGTCGCAATGGCAAAACTTCAGCACCATTCGGCGCAATGGCGCCGTGGTGGGTTTCGAGCCCGGCAAAATCGCCATCGCCATGACCAAGGCCTTCCTGGCCGTCAATGGCGGCCAGGGCGCCGCCTCGGCCCGCGTGCGCCAGCTGGTCGAAGATCTCACCGCGCAAGTGGTCAATGCTCTGGTTCGCAACCGCCCGGGCGGCGGCACCTTCCACATCGAAGACATCCAGGACCAGGTCGAGCTCGCGCTCATGCGTTCGGGCGAGCACGACGTGGCCCGCGCCTACGTGCTCTATCGTGAAAAACGCTCGCAAGAACGCGCCCGCTCGGCTCCGGAACAACCCGTCGCCGAAAAAAGCAGCCTCAACGTCAACGACGGCGGCATCCTGCGTCCGCTGGATCTGGCCCAACTGCGCACCACCATCATCGAAGCCGGCCAGAACCTGCCCATCGACATCGACACCGACGCCATTCTCCGGGAAACCGTCAAGAACCTGTACGACGGCATCCCCGTCGACGAAGTCTACAAATCGGCCATTCTTTCGGCCCGCGCTCTGGTCGAAACCGATCCGGCCTACAGCCAGGTAACCGCCGGGTTGCTGCTGCACACCATCCGCAAGGAAGTGCTGGGCGAAGAAGTCGCCCAGTCCGCCATGGCCGCCGGCTACGCCGAATACTTCCCCCGCTTCATCAAGCTGGGCATCGAAAACGGCCTGCTCGACAGCAAGCTGGCCCAGTTCGACCTGCCCAAGCTCGCCAACGCCCTCAAGGCGGAACGCGACCAGCAATTCAACTACCTGGGCCTGCAAACGCTTTACGACCGCTACTTCCTGCACGTGCGCGGACGCCGCATCGAGCTGCCGCAAGTGTTCTTCATGCGGGTCGCCATGGGCCTGGCGCTCAACGAAATCAACCGTGAAGAGCGCGCCATCGAGTTCTACGAAATCCTCTCGTCCTTTGATTTCATGAGCTCCACCCCCACCTTGTTCAACTCGGGCACCCTGCACTCCCAGCTTTCGTCGTGCTACCTCACCACCGTCTCCGACGACCTGGTCGGCATCTACGACGCCATCAAGGAAAATGCGCTGCTGGCCAAATATGCCGGCGGCCTGGGCAACGACTGGACCCCCGTGCGCGCCTTGCGCAGCCACATCAAGGGCACCAACGGCGAAAGCCAGGGCGTCGTGCCCTTCCTCAAGGTGGTCAACGACACCGCCGTGGCGGTCAACCAGGGCGGCAAGCGCAAGGGCGCGGTATGCGCCTACCTTGAAACCTGGCACCTGGACATCGAAGAATTCCTCGAGCTGCGCAAGAACACCGGCGACGAGCGCCGCCGCACCCACGACATGAACACGTCCAACTGGATCCCCGACCTGTTCATGAAGCGCGTCATGGAAAACGGCGACTGGACGCTGTTCTCGCCTTCCGACGTGCCCGACCTGCACGACAAGTACGGCAAGGCGTTCGAAAAGGCCTACCTTGCCTACGAAGCCAAAACGGTCAGCGGCGAACTGCCCCTGTTCAAGACCATCCCGGCCTCCTCGCTGTGGCGCAAGATGCTGTCCATGCTGTTCGAAACCGGCCACCCCTGGCTCACCTTCAAAGATCCTTGCAACATCCGCTCGCCCCAGCAGCACGTCGGCGTCGTCCACAGCTCCAACCTGTGCACTGAAATCACGCTGAACACCAGCGACACCGAAATCGCCGTCTGCAACCTGGGCTCAGTCAACATGGCCGCCCACCTCAAGCAGGACGCCAGCGGCCAGTACGTGCTCGACCACGAAAAACTGCAACGCACGGTCGCCGTCGCCATGCGCATGCTGGACAACGTCATCGACATCAACTACTACGCCGTGCCCAAGGCCCGCAACTCCAACGTGCGCCACCGCCCCGTGGGCATGGGCGTCATGGGCTTCCAGGACTGCCTGCACATCATGCGCGTGCCGTTCGCCTCGCAAGCGGCCATCGAATTCGCCGACACCTCCATGGAAGCGGTGTGCTACTACGCCTACCTGGCGTCCAGCAAGCTGGCCGCCGAACGCGGTTCGTACTCCAGCTTCAAGGGCTCGCTGTGGGACCGCGGCATCATGCCCCAGGACACCCTGGCCATGCTGCGCGAAGAGCGCGGCGGCTATGTCGACATCGACGAAAGCAGCACGCTCGACTGGGACGCCCTGCGCACCCACATCCATGAACACGGCATGCGCAACTCCAACTGCATCGCCATTGCGCCCACGGCCACCATCTCCAACATCATCGGCGTCTCGCCGTGCATCGAGCCCACCTACCGCAACCTGTACGTCAAGTCCAACCTGTCGGGCGAGTTCACGGTGGTCAACGACTACCTGGTGCGCGACCTGAAGCAGCGCGGCCTGTGGGACGAAGTCATGGTCGCCGACCTGAAATACTTCGACGGCAGCCTGGCGCGCATCGACCGCATCCCGGCCGACCTGCGCGAACTCTACGCCACCGCCTTCGAAGTCGACCCGAGCTGGGTCGTCGAATGCGCGGCGCGACGCCAGAAATGGATCGACCAGGCCCAGTCGCTGAACATCTTCATGGCGGGCGTCTCGGGCAAGAAGCTCGACGACACCTACAAGCTGGCATGGCAGCGCGGCCTTAAAACCACCTACTACCTGCGCTCCAGCGGCGCCACCAACGCCGAGAAATCCACCGGCCGCGGCGGCGAGCTCAACGCCGTCTCCGCCAACCCGCACGCAGGCGGCGTCGCGGCGGCCCCCGCGGCCGCCCTGCCCGAAGCCGAGGTGGTCGGCGTCGTGTGCACCCTGCGTCCGGGCGACGAAGGCTTCGAAGAATGCGAAGCCTGCCAGTAACCCATAACAATTAGGAAAGGTTCACATCATGCTTACTTGGGACGACACCCCCCTTCAACCCCAGCCATCGGCAGCCCCCCCGGCTGCGGCCCCGGCCAGCCATGGCGCGCCAGCCGGCGCGCAGGCCGACACCGCCATCGCGCCTCAACATGCGGCCAGCCCGGCCGCGCCCGCGGGCTCGCGCGTGCGCGCCGCCGACAAGCGCATCATCAACGGCCAGACCGACGTCAACCAGCTTGTGCCGTTCAAATACAAATGGGCCTGGGAAAAATACCTCGCCGGCTGCGCCAACCACTGGATGCCGCAGGAAATCAACATGTCGCGCGACATCGCCCTCTGGAAAAACCCCAACGGGCTCACCGAAGACGAACGCCGCATCATCAAGCGCAACCTGGGATTCTTCGTCACGGCCGATTCCCTGGCCGCCAACAACATCGTGCTGGGCACCTACCGCCACATCACGGCGCCCGAGTGCCGCCAGTTCCTGCTGCGCCAGGCCTTCGAAGAAGCCATCCACACCCATGCCTATCAGTACATCGTCGAAAGCCTGGATCTGGACGAATCGGAAATCTTCAATGCGTACAACGAAGTGCCTTCGATCCGCGCCAAAGACGAATTCCTGATCCCCTTCATCAATGCCATTGCCGATCCGGATTTCAAAACCGGTACGCCCGAAAACGATCAAACACTGCTTAAATCGCTCATCGTTTTTGCGTGCCTGATGGAAGGTTTGTTCTTTTATGTTGGTTTTACGCAAATTTTGGCGTTGGGCCGTCAAAACAAAATGACGGGCGCCGCCGAGCAGTACATGTACATTCTTCGCGACGAATCCATGCACTGCAATTTCGGCATCGACCTCATCAACACGATCAAACTCGAGAACCCGCATTTGTGGACGCCGGCCTTCCGCGAAGAAATTCAAAATCTCTTCAAAAAGGCTGTAGACCTTGAATATGCTTACGCTGAGGACACCATGCCGCGCGGCGTGCTCGGTTTGAACGCGTCGATGTTCAAGTCGTATTTGCGATTTATCGCCAATCGACGCTGCCAGCAAATCGGCATCGAACCGCAATTTGCGCAAGAAGAAAATCCATTTCCATGGATGGCCGAGATGATCGATTTGAAGAAAGAACGCAATTTTTTCGAGACTCGAGTCATCGAATATCAAACCGGCGGAGCATTAAGCTGGGAATAATGCTTGGATACCGTAACCGCTTAAGTTAGACTCTAGGCGTGCGAGGTGCTTTGCATCTTGCACGCTTGTGCCATTTGAGATGGGTCGCACCTTTCGATGGGGGCCATATCAAATGGATGGACGTTATCTACGATTCATTCTCAAGGAGCATTACGATGGCTACAGCCAAGAAGGCCGCAAAAAAGGCGGCCGCCAAGAAAACCACCGCAGCAAAAAAAGCAGCTCCCGCTAAAAAGGTAGTTGCCAAGAAAGCACCCGCCAAAAAAGCAGCAGTAAAGAAAGCCGTCGCTAAAAAAGCACCGGCTAAAAAAGTAGCCGCTAAAAAAGCGCCTGCCAAAAAAGCAGCCGCCCAAAAAACCGTAGCAAAGAAAGCCGTCGCTAAAAAGGCAGTCGCCAAAAAAGCACCGGCTAAAAAGGCCGCAGCGAAAAAGGCAGTCGCTAAAAAAGCCCCCGCCAAGAAAGCCGCTGCAAAAAAAGCCGTCGCAAAAAAGGCGCCAGCTAAAAAGGCAGCCGCCAAAAAAGCACCGGCCAAAAAGGCCGTAGCGAAAAAGGCAGTCGCCAAAAAGGCGCCGGCTAAAAAGGCAGCGCCCAAAAAAGCCAGCACCAAGACAGCCGCCAAGGCCACAAAGGCCAAAGCCGCAGCGCCGGCAGTCAAGAACACGGTAAATACCGCCGCGTCGTGGCCTTTCCCCACGGGTGGCCGCCCCTAACAGGCGCCATCGGTAGTATCCAGCATCACCCCACCGCCCGGCCCAGCCGGGCGGCTTTTTTTTCATGCGACAATGGGGGCACTCTTTTCTTTTACGCCTACCAACATGCTTAGCAACACATTGAGCCTCATCATCGAGATCGTCTTTACCCTTTTCGGTATTGCACTGATCATCCGCGCCTGGGCCTATGCGATTCGCCTGCACCCCTTCAATCCGTATTCCCAGGCCGTCATACGCGTTACGAACTGGCTGGTGCAGCCCATACGAAAAGTCGTTCCAGCCAGCAACCGCATCGACTACCCCAGCCTGGTGGCATGCTGGCTCACCGCCTTCGTGTGCGTGCTGCTCGAGTGGCTGGCCGCCTTCGGGCAGCTGCCTGCCGTCACCGTCCTGCTGCCCGCCGTCGCGGCCAGCGCCCTTACCGTGCTCAAGTGGGTTTTCAACCTTATTCTATGGATGACTCTCATCCAGGCCGTGCTGTCATGGGTCAACCCTTTGGCGCCCATCATGCCGGTTCTGCAAACGCTTACCGCGCCGCTGCTCGACCCCATCCGCCGGATCCTGCCCAATCTGGGCGGTCTGGATTTCTCGCCGCTGGTCCTGCTCATACTGGCCCAGATCGTCGTACGGATCCTGGAAAACTTCATTTACTCCATCAGCATGTAGCCGGCTCGGCAAAACTGGCCGTCAAAAGAAAAAGCAGCTAAAACTGAAGCGCCCCTGAAAACCGGACAACGATCCGGCTTTCAGGGGCGCTTCAGAGCAATACAGAGCCCGGAAAACACAAAGCACCGCATATCCAGGCCCAGGCCGCTGGCCGCGAGGCCGGCGGCAAGCCTGCGCGGGCTTACATAGGTACGACGCGGGTGGGGCCGTTACCGCTGACCAGGCGCACGCGCTGGCCCGAAGCGAACCCTACGTCGGCCGCCTGGGCGACAACGCGGGTTTCGCCGTTATCGAGCCGCACGGTAATTTCCAGGCCTTGGGTTTTGCCAACCTGGTTCTCGACGGTATTGCCCAGCAGCCCGCCAAGAAGGGCACCACCCACCGTGGTGATGACTTTGCCCGAGCCGCCGCCCATGCTGTTGCCCACCACGCCGCCCAAGGCGCCGCCGGCCAGCATGCCCACGCCGCTGGATTTGTCGTTCTGGATGGTGACCGGGCGTACCGACACCACCGTGCCCGTGCGAACGATTTGTTCCTGCTGCGCCTGGCCGTAGGTATACACCGAGCTGGAGGCCGAGGGATTCGCGCAACCGGCCACTGCCGCGAGCGCTCCCGCGGCGGCGGCCACGGCCATCAAGCGGCGAAAGCGAAAACCAGCGGCTGCTGCAATAATTTTAGTCATGAGAGATTCCTTTGTAAGGTGGCTGCGACGCTTACGCGGGCAGCTCGACACCGTAATGTTGCTTCAATGAAGCGCTGATTTCGGCACGGCCAGGCTTGTGATTCTGCGGGCCCCGCGAGGCAATTTTAATGGCCCCCATCACATTCGCCAACTGGCATGCCTGCTCCAGCGGCCACTGCTGGGTCAGGCCGTACAACAGCCCCGCGCGGTGGGCATCGCCGCAGCCGGTGGGATCCACCACCGACGCCGCCTTGATGGGGGCGATGCTGGTCTGCGCGCCGTTGGCGTACAAGGTGGCTCCCTCGGCCCCGCGCGTCACGACCACGGCCTTCATGCCGGCGGCAATCTCTTGCAGGCTGCGCCCGGTGCGTTGCTCCACAATGCTGGCTTCGTAATCGTTGGCGGTGAAAATATCGGCCAGGCCCAGCATCTGCTCCAGATCTTCGCCCGAAAACAGCGGCATGGCCTGGCCCAGATCGAAAATGAAAGGAGTGCCTTGCTGCTTCAGGCGGCGCGCATGCGCGAACATGCCGTCCTTGGCGTCGGGCGCCACAATGGCCCACGCCGCCTGCGTGCCGCTCAGGTCGTTCTCGGCCGAACGCAGCATGGCGCCGGGGTGGAACGACGCAATCTGGTTGTTGTCCAGGTCGGTGGTAATAAAGCACTGCGGCGTGAACATGTCGGGAATGACGCGAATCATGCTGGTGTCGATGCCCAGACTCCTGAAGTGCGCCAGATAGTCTGAGGCATCGGCACCCACCGTTCCCACCGGCACCGGCGCGCCGCCCAGCAAATGCAGGTTGTAGGCGATGTTCCCAGCGCAGCCGCCGAACTCCTTGCGCATCGACGGCACGAAAAACGACACGCTCAACGACTGTATGCTGTCGGCCAATATGTGATCTTTGAAGTGCCCTTCAAAGACAGCGATGGTATCGAACGCCACCGACCCGCACACCAGTACTTTCTCAGACATATCTATCCTTCAGGAGAGTAGAACTTACCCAGTTGATAACCATTGATCTTTACACCGGCCACCGTAAGCGGCACCGTGATCTGGCGCTCGCTATTGGCGGCAAACGGCTGCCCGAGAACCTCGGGCGGCAGATAATCTTTTGGCGCAAGCTTGCGCCGAACCACGACGGAGCCGGAAAAGTCTACCAGATCGAGTGTCAGCGTCGGCCATGCCTGCGGCTTGCCATAGCTGTTGCGCAAGACCACTCTCAACAGCATGGCGCTTTCATCCGGCTTGAGCTGGTCGTTGCGGGGCGCGGACTGCAACGATGAATCCATGATGGAGATATGCTCGATGCGGCGCGAATACCCCACTTTGCAGTGCAGCGACAGGCATGCTTGCTCCAGCAAGGGGCGCAGCACGGGCGCGTTCGTGGCAATTTGCGTGCGGTATACGTAAGCAAGCTGCGCAAGCAGGAGCACCAGGCCGGCAAAAACCAGCACGCTCCAAAAAACCCGCGCAAAGCCATGGCGCCGTTGCTGGCGTGCGTACAGGAAATCCGGCAGGACATCGTCGTCGTGCAACGCCGCGCGATCCGCCGGCTCGATGCGGGCCGGCCCCGAGGAGGTCGTGCCGCGCGGTTCGATGTAAATGCCCTGGGCTTCAGGCACGCCGCCCTCCCGTGCCTCGTCGCCAGAATACAGGCCGGGCTCCGGCCGCCTTGCCGACGCCGGCAAATCATCCAGCCGCAGTGCGAACGCCGCAGTCCTGGTTTCTTCGTCGGCTTGCCGGCGGGTGTCCGCGAAAATACCCGGCAGCGCCGGGGGCACGGAGGCGCCCGGAACGCCCGCGGCGCGCTGGCGCACGACGCTGGGCGCCGCAGGCGGCTCAACGAAGGACGGCTGATGCGAAGGCGGCGAAGAAGCAGGCGGCGCCGCCGCTCCCTGCCCGTTGGGAACCACCGCTTCGTAGCCGTCGAAGATATTGGCGCAGCCGATGCAGCGGATATAGCCCTTGCGCAGCTGCAGCTCGCTAAGGCTGGCTGGAAACACGGTACCGCACTGCGGGCACTTCGTCATCAAATCCATAAGGCTATCCGCCGGCGATAATGATCAGCTTCGCTGCCCATGCAGGCAAACCCAGCCTTCCCGGGCCCGCCATACACTCATGCTCAGCCATGGGGCATAGGCTTGCGCCACCTCGTCGGCCTGCCGCTCCAGCACTCCGGAAAGCACCAGACGCCCGCCCGCCTGCACCCGGCCGGCCAGCATGGGCGCCAGAACCTTCAAGGGATTGGACAAAATATTGGCGACGACCAGTTGCAACTGGCCGGCGGGCAATTCGTCGGGCAGCAGAGCCTGCAGATCGACCTGATTGATTTGCGCGTTGTAGCGGGTGGAAACGACCGCCTGCTCGTCGATATCGACGGCCAGCGTGGGCCCCGCCCCCAGCATCTTGGCGGCAATGGCCAGGATGCCCGAGCCGCAGCCATAGTCCAGCAAGGTCTCGCCGGGCCGCAGGTTGGCTTCCAGCCACTCCAGGCATAAATGCGTGGTCGGGTGGCTGCCGGTTCCGAAAGCCAGGCCCGGATCGAGCTGCAGATGAACCGGTCCGCCCGCTTGCCGCGATGCGCCCGGTTCCGGGACATCCGGGTCGTCGCGATGCCAACTGGGCACTATCCATACGCGCTGGCCGATCTGGATGGGCCTGAACTGAGCCTGGGTAAGGCGAACCCAGTCCGCGTCGGGCACTTCCCGCGTGGACCAGCCGCTGGCCATGTAATCCAGCCCGCCCATGACGCGGACTTGTTCCAGTATTTGCTCGGGATCCGCGCCGTCGGGCAGCAAGGCCACCACGCGATTATGGCGCCAGGCCTGGACTTCGGGCTCGGTGCCGGGTTCGCCGAACAGGGGCTGTTCGGTTTCGGTGTCGCTCTCGGCGTCCTCGACGGATACCGACAGCACTCCCGCCTCGAGCAAGGCATCCGAAAGCGCCTCGGCCTGCGCCTCTGGACAATGAAGCACGAGTTCACGCATAGTGTTTTCCAGCGAACGCCGGGGAGCCAAGCCCTCCGGCGTCCTGATGTTGATGCCGCCGGCGCCTACGGGCGCTGCGACAATTTCTGTTCAAGATAATGAATGCTGGTGCCGCCTTCGACGAAGCGGGCGTCCTGCATGAGTTCCCGATGCAAGGGAATATTGGTGTTGATTCCTTCCACCACCATTTCCGACAAGGCGATTTCCATGCGGGCAATGGCCTGCGCGCGCGTGTCGCCGTAGGTGATGAGCTTGGCGATCATGGAATCGTAGTTGGGCGGCACGGTGTAGCCGTTGAACACATGCGAGTCCATGCGCACGCCAGGCCCGCCGGGAGTGTGCCAGTTGGTGATCTTGCCCGGGCTGGGCACGAACTTGAACGGGTCTTCGGCATTGATGCGGCATTCGACGGCATGGCCGCGAATCTGGACGTCGCGCTGGCGCAAGGTGAACTTTTCGCCGGCGGCGATGAGAATCTGCTGCACGACCAGGTCGACGCCCGTGATCATTTCGGTGACCGTGTGCTCCACCTGGATGCGGGTGTTCATTTCGATGAAGAAGAACTCGCCGTTTTCATACAGGAACTCGAAAGTGCCCGCGCCGCGATAACCCATTTTGCGGCAGGCCTCGGCGCAACGCTCGCCGATGCGTTCGATGAGCCGGCGCGGAATATGGGGCGCGGGGGCTTCTTCGATGATTTTCTGGTGGCGCCGCTGCATGGAGCAATCGCGTTCGCCCAGCCAGATGGCATTGCGCCCGCCGTCGGCCAATACCTGGATCTCGATATGGCGCGGGTTCTCGAGGAACTTCTCCATATAGACTTCAGGATTGTTGAACGCGGCGCCGGCCTCGGTGCGGGTCATGGCGACAGCGGTGATCAGCGCCGCCTCGGTGTAGACCACGCGCATGCCCCGGCCGCCGCCGCCGCCGGCCGCCTTGATGATGACCGGGTAGCCCACTTCGCGGCCCATGCGCAGGATTTCCTCGGGATCGTCGGGCAAGGCGCCGTCGGAGCCCGGCACGACCGGCACGCCGGCCTCGATCATGGCTTTTTTGGCGCAAACCTTGTCGCCCATGGTGCGTATGGTTTCGGGACGCGGGCCGATGAATACGAAGCCGCTTTTTTCCACGCGGTCGGCGAAATCGGCGTTCTCGGACAGAAAGCCGTAGCCGGGGTGGATGGCTTCGGCGTCGGTCACCTCGGCCGCCGAGATGAGCGCGGGCATGCTCAGGTAGCTGTCGCGCGGCGACGCCGGCCCGATGCACACCGACTCATCGGCCAGACGCACGTATTTGGCTTCGCGGTCGGCCTCGGAGTGCACGACCACGGTCTTGACGCCAAGCTCGCGGCAGGCGCGCTGGATGCGCAGCGCAATCTCTCCGCGATTTGCTATCAGTATTTTTTCAAACATCGTTTAGCCAATTACAAATAGGGGTTGGCCGTATTCGACGGGCTCGCCGTTTTCAACCAGGATTTCCTTGATGACGCCGCTTTTGTCGGCTTCGATTTCATTGAGCAGCTTCATGGCCTCGATGATGCACAGCGGCTCGCCTTCCTTGACCGACTGGCCCACGTCGACAAAAGCCGACGCGCCCGGATTGGGCGCGCGATAGAAGGTGCCGACCATGGGCGACTTGACGATATGCCCCTGAACAACGGGCGCGGCGGGCGCCGGCGCAGCGGCAGCAGGCGCCGCGGCGGCAACCGGCGCGGCCACGGGCTCGGGCGCGTAGACCACGGGCTGTTGCTGCTGGGAAAATTTGACGATGCGTACTTTGCCTTCGCCTTCGGTGATCTCGAGTTCGGCGATGCCGGATTCGGCAACCAGGTCGATCAAGGTTTTGAGTTTTCTTAAATCCATACAGACTTCCCGTTGGCTCGCCGAGCATGAGGCATACAGCGAGCTAGATTATTGATAAAAACCAAACTATGGCTTGCCAGCCCCCCCTCAATGATCGAGGGCGTAGCGCAAGGCCGTCTCATACCCGAATGCGCCCAGGCCCACTACCACCCCCTGGGCCAGATCGGACAGGAAGGAGTGATGGCGAAACGCTTCGCGCTTATGTACGTTGGATAGATGCACTTCAATGAATGGAATCGCCACGGCCGCCAGCGCATCGCGGATCGCCACGCTGGTGTGCGTGTAGGCGCCGGCATTGATGATGATGTAGTCCACCGCTTCGCTGCGGGCCGCGTGAATGCGATCGACCAGCCCGCCTTCGTGATTGCTTTGAAAGGCCTCGAGCGAGGCCTGGCCTTCGGCGGCCAACTGCTGCAAACGCGCGTTAATGTCGGCCAAAGTCTGGCGGCCATAGACATCCGGCTCGCGGGTGCCAAGTAGGTTCAGATTAGGGCCATGCAAAACGAGTATGTGTTGCGCCATTATGAAGTTTGCTGACAGACAGACCGTCTTTTTACGCTAAAAAGCGGTATTTGTCGAATAAAAACATAGAAATCACCCTGCTCAGGCCACAAATCCGGGCTGATTGAAACCAGATATTACAGTCGTGCAATGGGCCTTACGAGCTTGAACTGCCCGCCAGGCCGTCCAAGGTTTGCGCCAGCACATCCGGCTTGATCTGGCCCAGCACCTTGTGCACCACCTGCCCCTGGGCGTCGAACACCACGGTGAACGGCAGGCCTCCGGCCGTGTTGCCCAACGGCCGCATGAGCGCTATGCCGCCGTTGCCGGCCAACAGCAAGGGATAGGAAACATGCACCTTTTGCAGAAAGATGCGCACGTTGCTGGCAATGTCGATACCCAGCCCAAGAAACTGGATGCCCGGGTATTTGGCGCGCAAGGCGTCGATGTCCGGCATTTCCCGCACGCAGGGCGGACACCAGGTCGCCCAGAAATTCACGACGACCGGCTTGCCCAGAAACCCGCGCATGGCGAACTGCTTGCCGTCGATATCGGGAAAGCTGTGGTCGAACAGAGCGTCGGGCGCATGCCCCGCAAACGTAAAAAACGAAATGCCCGCCGCCGCGATGCCCGCGCCGCCCAGAACCGCAGTACGAAGCAGAAAGTCACGTCGTTTCATTGGATAAAACCCGATTCATGATTGATGCAAAATCCGGGCCGCCCGAAACCCCTTGCCTTTTGGCATCCGGGACGGCCGCGCCGCCGCGCTGCGTCCAAACCACGCCATGCGTCCGGATCAAGTTTAACATCGACCCATTGTCCCGAAGCACAGACGCACAGGCGTCCCTCGCCGCCTTTCCGCCGAGGATCCGGCCTGCCCTGGAAAGGCGTCCAATCCGCTTCTTCTGACTACAATAGCGGCTGGAGGGCTTTATGCATTTACACATTCTGGGAATTTGCGGCACATTCATGGGCGGCCTGGCCCTCATCGCGCGGGCTGCCGGACACACCGTCACCGGGTGCGACGCGGGCGTCTATCCTCCCATGAGCACGCAACTGGAAGAACAGGGCATTCGACTGATCGAAGGCTTTGCCGCCGACCAACTGAGCCTGAAACCGGATCTGTTCATCATCGGCAATGTGGTTTCGCGCGGCAACCCCCTCATGGAAGCCATACTCGACGCGGGCCTGCCTTATGCATCGGGCCCGCAATGGCTGGGCGAGCAGGTGCTTGGTGGCCAGCACGTGCTGGCCGTGGCGGGCACGCATGGCAAAACGACCACCAGCTCGATGCTGGCCTGGATACTGGAATACGCCGGGCTCGAACCCAATTTCCTCATCGGCGGCATTGCCCGCGACCTGAAAGTCTCGGCCCGCTACAGCCCGGGGCGGCAATGGTTCGTCATCGAGGCCGACGAGTACGACACGGCGTTCTTCGACAAACGCTCCAAATTCGTGCATTACCGTCCGCGCACCGCCATTCTCAACAACCTGGAATACGATCACGCCGACATTTTTCCGGATCTGGCCGCCATCGAAACGCAATTCCACCACCTCGTCCGCACCGTCCCCTCCAATGGCCTGATCATCCGCCCCCGGCCCGACGAGGCCCTGGATCGCGTGCTGGAGCGCGGCTGCTGGTCGCCGGTGGAGGCCTTCGGCCTCGGCGGGCTCTGGCAGCATGCTCCGCACAACGACGATCCCTGCCATTTCGACGTCGTGCTCGACGGCAGTTCGCTGGGCGCCATTACCTGGGATATAAGCGGCGAACACAACCGGATGAACGCGCTGGCCGCGCTGGCCGCCGCCCGGCACGCGGGCGTGGCGCCGCGGGACGGCATGCAGGCCCTGTCGCGCTTTCAGGGCGTCAAGCGGCGCCTCGAACTGCGCGGCACCGTCAATCAGGTCAAGGTCTATGACGACTTCGCCCACCACCCCACCGCCATTGCCACCACCCTGGAAGGCCTGCGCCGCCAGGTCGGCGATGCCCGCATCCTGGCGGTCATCGAGCCGCGCTCTAACACCATGAAGCTGGGAACCATGGCCGCGCGCCTGCCGCAAGCGCTCGAGCAGGCCGACCGCGTCTTCTGCTTCGGCGCTACGAGCGGCAAGCACGCCCTGGGCTGGAACCCCGCCGAGGTGCTTGCGCCGATGGGATCGCGCGCCTCGTCCTACGACGACCTGGACGCGCTCGTCGAAGCGATCGCGGCGCAAGCCCGCGCCGGCGATTCGATACTCGTCATGAGCAACGGCGGGTTCGGCGGCATCCATCAAAAACTCCTGAACCGGCTGTAAAAAGGCCACCGCAACCGCCATGATCCTTTACCTGCACGGTTTCCGCTCGTCGCCGCAGTCCGCCAAAGCGCAAATCCTGGCGCACGCCATGCATGACCGGGGGCTGGACGATAGCTGGCTGTGCCCGCAATTGCCGGCCAGCCCGGCCCAGGCCATGGCCCTGGTTCATGGTCTAATAGACGACGCGCAAAAACAGGGCCTGCAGCCTGACCGCGAGCTGACCGTCATTGGCTCGTCGCTGGGGGGCTATTACGCCGCCTACCAGGCCCGGCATTGGAATTGCCGGGCTGTCCTGCTCAATCCCGTCGTGCATGCGGCACGCGACCTGGCAACCCAGATCGGCGAACACACGCAGTTCCACTCCGAGCAGCCTTTTGTCTTTCTGCCCGAATACATCGATGAGCTGGCCGGGCTGGCCATCGACCGGCCCAGCCATCCCGAGCGGTATTTTCTGCTGGCGGCAACGGGCGACGAAGTCTTGAACTGGCGTGAAATGGCCCAATGGTATGCAGGATGCTCCAGCCGGATCATCAGCGGCAGCGACCACGGCATCTCGGATTTCAACCGCTGGCTGCCCGAGGTCATGGCCTTCGCCCTGCACGCCCCCCATAAACCTTAACCTCGACGGATTCTTGCGGACGCAAGCCCGCCCGACAACTCTATGTATGTTCTCTACGACGACAGCGGCAACTTCAAAGCGGAAAAAATCTTTTCGCAAAGCGACTCGACCATGCAGGTCGAGTCCGAGTCCGGCAAGCGCAGCAAAATAAAAAGCGCCAGCGTGCTGTTCAGCTTCGAGCAACCCGAGCCGGCGGCCATGCTGGCCCAGGCCCACGAGCTGGCCGAGACGCTGGAGCTGGATTTCCTGTGGGAGTGCGCGCCCCAGGAAGAGTTCGAGGCCGCCGCCTTCGCTGAAGACTACTTTGGACATCCGCCCAGCGCCGTTGAAAAGGCGGGGCTGATTTTTGCGCTGAATGCGGCGCCCGCCTACTTTCACCGCCGCGGCAAGGGGCGCTATCGCCCCGCCCCGCCGGAAATCCTGCAAGCCGCCCTTGCCGCCATCGAGAAAAAGCAGAAGCAGGCGGAACAACAGCAGGAGTGGACCGACCAACTGGCAGCGGGCCAACTGCCCGACGCCATTGCCCAGGTGTCGGACACGCTGCTGACGCGGCCCGACAAAAACACGCTGCAATGGAAAGCCTTTGAAGCCGCGGTCGAGCAACTGGGCACGACGCCCGAAAAACTGCTGCTCAAGCTCGGCGCCTGGCCCAATCCGCTGGCCCTGCACAGGCACCGCTTCTTCACGCTTAATTTCCCCAAGGGCATACAGCACCCGCCCCAGGAAATCGCCGAGATCGGCGGCGACCTGCCGATTGCCGACGTCGAGGCCTATTCCATCGACGACAGCACCACCACCGAAGTGGACGACGCCTTGTCGGTCACGATGCTGCCGGACGGCAAGATCCGCATCGGCATCCACATTGCCGCGCCGGGCTTGCTGGTGACGCGCGACAGCGGCCTGGACAAACTGGCCCGCGCGCGCATGTCGACCGTCTATATGCCCGGCCAGAAAATACCCATGCTGCCCGACGAGCTGATCCAGACCTTCTCGCTGGACGCCGGCCTGCCCAAGCCCGCGGTTTCGCTGTATGTGGATGCCGACTTGTCCAGCGGCGAAATCCTGGACACTCAGACCCGGCTGGAGCGGCTGAGCGTGCGCGAGAATCTGCGGCACGACGCGCTGGATGGGCAAATCACCGAAGAAGCGCTCGCCGACCCGCAAGCCAGCCTGCCTTATGCGCATTGGCTGCGGCCACTGTGGCAATTTTCCCGACACCTGAGCGCCCAGCGCGACCTGATCCGCGGCAAAACGGAAAACAACAACCGGGTCGAGTACTCTTTCTATATAGACGGCGAGCCCGACGATCCGGACAGCACGGTGCGGCTGGTGCCCCGTCAACGCAACGCGCCGCTGGACCTGCTGGTGGCCGAGTACATGATACTGGCCAACAATCTGTGGGGGGGCCTGCTGGCGCAGCATGGCGTGCCGGGCATCTACCGTTCGCAGCAAGCGGGCCGCGTGCGCATGTCCACCCAGGCCCTGCCGCACGAGGCCATCGGCGTGCCTCAATACGCCTGGTGCACCTCGCCGCTGCGCCGCTATGTGGATCTGATCAATCAAGGGCAGATCCTGGCCGCGGCCGAGCACGGCGTGTCGGCCCGGCTGGTCGCCCCCTTCAAACCCAAGGATGCCGACCTGTTCGCCATCATCGGCGCCTTCGACTCGCAATACGCGGTCTGGAACGACTTCCAGTCCAGCATGGAGCGCTACTGGTGCCTGCGCTGGCTGCAGCAGCATGGCGTGACCACCATCGAAGCCAGCGTGCTGCGGGACGATCTGGTGCGGCTTTCGGGCGTACCCATGGTCATCCGCGTGCCGGGCCTGCCCGAGCTGGAGCGCGGCCAGGTCATCCGGCTGCAGATTCTGGGGTACGATGAACTGGCCCTCGAGCTGGAATGCCGCTACCTGGAAGCCATCGCGGCATAATACCGTCATCGACGCCTCCAACGGAACTCACAGCCGTGAACGCCGCCACCCCTCATGCATGGCTGCCGCCTTCCACGCAGCCCGCGCAACACCGCCGCCTGTACATAGCGATAGGCCTGTCGTTGTGCGTGCATGCCGCGGCGCTGGCCATACACTTTGCGTACCCCGCCCCGCCCGCCCGCGAACAGGACACACTGGAGGTCACCCTGGTCAACGCGCGCACCGAAACCGCGGCGGCCAACCCAACCGTGCTGGCCCAGAACCAGATCAATGCCGGCGGCAATGCCAGAAGCGGCACGGCCTCGTCGCCGCTGCCGCGTACCGCCGACGCCTCGCCCGACCAGATCGTGCTGGCCGCATTGCGCAAGCGCCAGCAAGAACTCGAACAAGAACAAAAACAGCTTTATACCCAACTGGAATCCCGGCAAAAAACCCGGGCCGCAAGAAAATGGCCCGACCAGTTGCAGGAATCGCCCGATCCGGGCACCGACGACCTCAACCAGCAAAGCCTGGTACTCAACGCCCAGATCAGCGCCATCAAGGAGCGCATAGAAACCTATAACGCGCAGCCGCGCCAGATGTTCGTCGGCCCGTCGGCCAAGCAGGTCGACTACGCCCGGTACGTCGAAGCCTGGCGCAAGAAAATCGAGCTGCTGGGCACCGAGCACTACCCCGACGAAGCGCGCGGCAAAGTCTATGGCACATTGCAGTTGACGGTGTACATAGGCAAGAACGGCGATCTGATCCGCATGGAAATCAATCGGCCATCGGAACACGCCATCCTGAACCTGGCCGCGCAGCGCATCGTTCAACTGGCGGCGCCCTTTGCCCCGCTGCCGCCGGAAATCGCCAGAACCACCGACGTGCTGGCCATTACCCGCACATGGCATTTCACCAACAATAAACTCAGCACCGAATCCCCATGACCCAACGCATCCCGTATTTCGCCGTCGTCGGCAACCCCGTCGGGCACAGCCGCTCTCCGGCCATCCACCAGGAATTCGGCCGCCAACTGAACCTCGCCCTGCGCTACGAAACATTGCTTGCGCCCGTGGACGGCTTCGCCGAAACCATCCGCGCCTTCTTTGACGGCGGCGGAGCCGGTCTCAACGTCACCCTGCCTTTCAAGGAAGAAGCATTTGCGCTGGCCGCCGGCCATCTCAGCGAACGCGCCCGCCTGGCCGGCGCCGTCAACACATTGTGGATGCAGGACGGAAACCTGCATGGCTGCAACACCGACGGCGTCGGCCTGCTCGACGACATACAGCGCCTGGGCGCACCTCCCCGGGACAAACGCATCTTGCTGGTCGGCGCGGGAGGCGCGGCAAAAGGAGTCATCTACCCGTTGCTCGACGCCGGCTGCGCCGCACTGCGCATCGTCAACCGCAGCGCCGAACGGGCGCACCAGCTCTGCGAACATGTCTGCGCGCTGTTGCCGCAACACGCCGCCCGCATATCGGCGGGAGGCCTGGACGAAGCCCAGGGGCAGTGGGATATCGTCGTCAATGCCACATCCAGCAGCCTGAGCCGGCAGGCGCCGCCGCTGCCCGGCGCCGGCTATGCCCCCAACGCCCTGGCCTACGACATGTTCTATGCCGCCCAACCCACGGCCTTCATGCAACAAGCCCTGGCGCAAGGAGCCAGCCAGGCGGCCGACGGCCTGGGCATGCTGGTCGCCCAGGCCGCGGCAAGCTTCGCCATCTGGCATGGCCGCCGGCCCGACACCGTGCCGGTTCTGCAGATGCTGCGCCGCCAGCTCGACGCCGCCTGAGGCCATGGTTCGACGCCCTGCACGCAGAACGTCCAAGACCAGGATAGCGGGCGCCGCAATCCTGCTGGGCGTGTTCGCCCTGCTGCTCTACCAGTTCAGCCTGTTCGTCATGGTGCTCTGGATATCCATCAACAACCCCAGCAGCAGCGCGTTCATGAAAGCCACTCTGGCCGAATTGCGCGCATCCAACCCGACGGCGCAACTGGAGCACCAATGGGTGCCCTACGCGCAGATCAGCCCTCATCTCAAGCACGCCGTCATCGCTTCGGAGGACTCCAATTTCACGGATCACGACGGCGTCGAATGGGAGGCCATCCGCAAGGCATGGGAATACAACCTCCGGCAGGCCGAACGCGGCAAAAGCAAGCTGCGCGGAGGCTCGACCATTACCCAGCAACTGGCCAAGAATCTATTTCTGTCGGGTTCGCGCACCTATTTGCGCAAAGGCCAGGAATTGATCCTGGCCTATATGATCGAGGCCGCCATGAGCAAGCGGCGCATTCTGGAGCTCTACCTGAACCTGGCCCAATGGGGCACCCATGTATTCGGCGCCCAGGCGGCGGCCCAGCATTATTTTCACACCGACGCGTCCCGGCTGAACAGCTACCAGGCGGCCCAGCTGGCGGCCATGCTGCCCAATCCCGATTACTACGACAGCCACCGCGACACCGCCTACCTGCGCTCGCGCACCGCCACCATCCAGAAGCGCATGCGGCTGGTCGAAGCGCCCTGACACACGAAAAACCCGGCCGCCCGGCTGCAACGCGGCCCAAGGCGAGTAACATACCGAAATTCACCTACTTTTCAAACCCAGCCGATGAGCACCGCCCGCCGCTACCTTGCTTCTGAAATCTACCGTTCCAGCGCCGTCGTACTGGTCGCCCTGGTCGGCCTGTTCACCTTTTTCGCGCTCATCGAAGAACTGGACAACATCGGCTCGAATTTCACGCTGCTCAATCTCTTCTACCTGCAGGCCCTGCAACTGCCCACCCGGCTGTACGACCTTCTGCCCATCGGACTGCTCATCGGCGCCATCCTGGCGCTGGCCAGCCTGGCCCAGCGCAACGAACTGGTCATCCTGCGGGTTTCGGGCGTCAGCGGCCTGAAGCTGCTTGCCATGCTGTGGGCCGTTACCATACCCTGGGTGCTGGGCGCGTTCCTGCTGTCCGAGGTCGTCACCCCGGCGGCGGAAATCAAGTCCAGCGAAGTCAGCCTGAGCCTGCTGGGCCGGGCCGGCGGCGGGCGGCTGAACAGCGGGTATTGGTTCAAGGAAGCCTCGGGCGACCACGGCACGCGCATCATCAACATCGGCGAGCTCCAGGGCAACGGCGGCGTCGCCAACGTCACGCTCTACGAATTCAACAAAGACCAGCAACTGAGCACGCTGTCCCAGGCCAAGACAGGATACTTCGACAACGGCTCGCTGGTGCTGAAGAACGTCACGCAAACCCAGATCGACGACAACGCGGTCACCGCGCTGGCCAACGCCAAGGTGCCCCCGACGCCCATCACCCACATCGCCACCCTGCCCACCCTGAGCCTGTCCACCACCCTCACTTCCGAACGGCTCATTGCACGCGTCCTCACCCCCGAGCGAATGTCCATCTCGGTGCTGCTGGACTACATCAAATACCTCAAGAACAATCAGCTCCAGACCGAAAGGCAGGTCGTGGCGCTGTGGCGCAAGATCGCCTACCCGTTTACCTTGCTGGTCATGATGACCATCGCGGCTCCTATCGGCTTCATGCAGACGCGCCGGGGAGGCGTCGGCGGCAAGGTCTTCATCGGCATCCTGCTGGGCGTGGGCTTTTTCATGATCAACCAGCTATCGCTGAACGTGGGCATGCTCAGCAAATGGGCGCCCTGGGTAACGGCGCTGGTACCCAATCTCGGAGCGCTGGCGCTGGCGCTGGCGGCCCTGCTCATCATGGAAAACCAGCACAATGTGCGCGCCTTTACGCAGACGCGCTGGCCCTGGAGCAAGTCGGCGGCATGAGCAAGCCATCGAATGTCTGGATAGTCGGCGATATCCAGGGATGCTGCGGATCGCTGCGGGAATTGCTGGCGCAACCCGCCATTGCCCAGGACAGCGGCGCCAGGTTCTGGTTCGCGGGCGACCTCGTCAACCGCGGCCCGCAATCGCTTGAAACCCTCAATCTCATCCATGGCATGGGCGACCGCAGCGTCGCCGTCCTGGGAAACCACGACCTGCACTTGCTGGCCGTGGCCGCGGGCATCAAAAAACCCGGCAAGTCCGACACCATTGCCGAAGTGCTGAACGCGCCCAATGCGGACGAGCTCATCGACTGGCTCAGGCACCGGCCGCTGGCCCATTACGAACACGGCCACCTGATGGTTCATGCCGGCGTCCTGGCCGCCTGGGATCTTGACAAGACCCTGTCGCTGGCCGCCGAGGTCGAGAAGGCGCTGCGCTCTGCGGACTGGAAAAGCCACTTGAAGAAAATGTACGGCAACGAACCCGTCGGCTGGAACGACGGCCTGAGCCGGGACGATCGCCGCCGCGTCATCATCAATGCGCTGACACGCATGCGCATGTGCACCAGCCAGGGGCATATGGACTTCAGCTACAAGCACGCGCCGATACAAAACGACCGGCTCATGCCCTGGTTCGACGTGCCGGATCGAGCCATTTTGCGAGACGGCGTCACCGTCGTTTTCGGTCACTGGTCGACGCTGGGACTGCTTGTGCGGCCCGATGCCATTTGCCTGGACACCGGCTGCATCTGGGGCGGAAAATTGACCGCCCTGCGCCTGCACGACCATCAACTGCTGCAAATCGACTGCGAACAGCACCAAAAGCCGGGCGGCGACTCCTAGGCGCAAGCCAGTCGGGGCTAAGCGCCGTGCTGGCGCACGGCCTTGCCGATAAGATCGTGCGTATGCGCCGCCAGCTTGGCTCGGCCCAGTTCACGGCAATGATCGGCCGACAGCACGGGCAGGAATTCCACCTCGACCATGACCTGCGTCGTGCTGATCAATATGCACAGGTTCTGCACCAGAGTCTGCTCACCGACGAACGCCAGCCGGCCGCTGCGCACGCCCCGGTGATAAAACCGCAGCGCCACAGGCTGGACGCTGACCGAGGAATGGATGGCGGGATCGAACAAACTGGAGCGGAACGGCAAAATATCGAAGCCGGTCGAAGTCGTGCCCTCGGCGAACAGGCCGAGCACCTCGCCCCGCGCAAAGCGGTGCTCCATCTGGCTGCTGACCTCTTTGATGGCCTGGCGCTGGCGCCGATTGAGGAAAACCGTGCCCGCCTTGGCCACCAGCCAGCCGATGACGGGCCATTGCCGTATCTCGCTCTTGGCGACAAAGGCGACGCAACGCACGCTGCTCAATATGAAAATGTCGATCCACGACACATGATTGGATACCCAGAGCGAGGCGCCGCTCATCATGGGCTGGCCATGCACGCATACGCGCACGCCGCAGATTTTCATCAGCGCGCGCGACCAGCTTTGATTCATGACATTGCGCCCCGCAAGAGGCAGGAAGGGATACACGACGGCAACGGAAAGCAGGCTGGAGGCTATCCAGAGGATAACCAGTGGCGCCCGGAATACGAAAAGCAGCAAACCCAAATCAATTTCTCCCACAATTTTCCGGCTTGCGTGCAGCTCGGCCGATTTGCGCTTGCGTATCGGCCGACCCCCCTGCCGGAAGCCTGGGCGTAATATTACCCGCTCGCGTGCTGTTTGGTCAGGGCCTGCCGGCCGGCCCCGGTTCGTGCATTGAAATCCGGAGCCTGAGCCATCGCGAGGCGCAGCCCGGCCTCGGCGTCAAGCCGGCAAGGAATCGAAATAACGCTGCAGGATGACCGCCGCCGCCATGGCATCGTCGGCGTCGTTGTTGCCCAGAAGCTCTTGCGCCTCGAGGCTGGAGCCTCGTTCGTCGACCAGCTCGACGACAGCGCCGAAGCGCCCCCTAAGTTGATTGGCGAAGCGCCGGCAACGCATCGATGCGTATTGCTCGCTGCCATCCAGCGCCAAAGGCAGGCCGACGACGATGCGATCCGGCCGCCACTGATCCAGCAGCCTGGCCAAGGACGCAAACCGCTGGTCGCGCGTGGTGGAAACCAGGATTTCCAGGGGCCTGGCCTGGCGGGTCAGGGTGTTGCCGATGGCCACCCCGATTTTTTTCATACCGTAATCCAGCGCCAGCAGGGTTTCTTCAGGCATGGCCCGCGTCGCCCGTCAACATGGACGAGTTGATGCCGAGCTGCGCCAGGGAAGCCTCGTAGCGCAATTCGGGAGGAGTGCTGAAAAGGATTTCGTTGGTGGCTTCCATGTTGAGCCAGGCATTTTGCGCCATTTCGCTTTCCAGCTGACCCGCCCCCCAGCCCGCATACCCCAGGGTGATCAGGATTTGCGACGGTCCATGGCCCTGGGCCACCTCTTGAAGAATATCGCGGGAAGTGGTCAATGCCAGTTCGCCAAGGCGAATGCTGGAACTGTATTCGCCGACGGGAGCGTGCAGCACGAAGCCGCGATCGGTTTGGACGGGGCCGCCAAAAAACACCGGCGCTTCCTGGATGGCCCCGATCTCGAGCGACAGATCGAGGTCGATGCGTTGCAGCAAATTACCCACGGTCAGATCGGTGGGGCGATTGATGACCAGGCCAAGCGCGCCATGTTCCGTGTGTTCGCAAAGGTAGATGACAGTATTGGCCAGATTGCCCGAGACCATGCCCGGCATGGCCAGCAGCAACTGTTGCGATAAATCGGCACTAGATACGGCGTGTGGCTTATTGTAGTGTTCCATGACTGCCTCCTTGACCGAAACCGCTGCGCTTTTATTGTATCCGAGACGTTATCAAACGTCCTGAACGATTTGCAGCCGGCGCCTAAACCTCGACCAGCTCGAAATCCTCTTTGCGGGCGCCGCACTCGGGGCAGACCCAATTCGGGGGTACATCTTCCCAGCGCGTCCCAGGGGCGATTCCCTCTTCGGGAACACCCGCTTCTTCATCATAGATCCAACCGCAGATCAGGCACATCCAGGTACGCATGTTTTGTTACTCTCTGAAAATATCAAACGCGAAAATCCAGCCAACTGTGGGCGCTTCAATTAGAATGGGGACATTATCGTCAAACTCAACGCCTACATCTTTGATATTAACCAAAGATGTCGAAAAAACATTCAAATAGCCCTTTTCTCTTGTCAATGTCCAACCCTACCCTAGTTCTCGTCGTCGGCGCCTTCGACCCAAGCGGCTCGGGTAGCCTGCCCGCCGACGCGGTAACCTGTGCCAGGCTGGGCGGGCACGCCCTGAGCGCCATTACAGCCGTGCACGTGCAAGACACCGTTTCCACCGAAGACATTCAAATCCTGTCCCCCGAGCTTATCGACGACCAGATACGCTGCGTGCTGGAAGACATGAACATACAGGCGATCAAGGTCGGGGGCCTTTATAACATCGAATCCGTCAGGGTGCTGGCCCAGATCGCCGCCGACTACTCGCACATGCCCCTCATCCTGCATCTTGAGGCCCTGCCCGACAACGCCCTGCTGGAAGACGACGACCCCGAGGAAGTCCTGTCGGCGCTGTTCGAATTGCTGCTGCCGCAAACCAATCTCGTCCTCGCCGAACACAACCTGCTCACGCACTGGAAGGCCGACGGCCTGCTGGCGGGCTCCGACACCGACCTGCCGGTCCGGGTGCTGCAGGAATACGGCGCCCGGTGGGTGCTGAGCACAGGCTTTCCCATACGGCCCGGCCACAAGGCCTGCCTGCTGCACGGCCCCGAGCAGGCCACCTTCAACTGGGAATGGCAGGCGCCCCCTCCCCGCCTGGTCAACCCGAACAGCCCGCTGGCTTGCGCACTGGCCATCGAACTGGGCAAAGGCTCCGCCATGCCCCAGGCCGTCGAAACCGCCCTGACGCTGGCCGAGCCGCTTGCCGCAAACACCTTCCAGCCCGGCATGGGCAGCCGGCTGATCAACCGATCCATACCATGAGTCTCCCTCCACGATTTCCCAAAGGCCTGTACGGCATTACCCCAGAATGGCCCGACACCGAACGGCTGATCCTCGCCGTCGCCGAAGCGGCGCGAGGCGGCATGACCGCCCTGCAATGGCGCCGCAAATCGGGCTCGCACCAAGAACACCTGGCGCAGGCGCTGGCCCTGGCCGAATGCTGCAGGCAGCACGGCATCCTGTTCATCGTCAACGACAACCTGCAGCTTGCCCTGGCCACCGAAGCCGACGGCGTCCACCTGGGCCGGGGCGACGGCAGCCTGTCCGAAGCGCGCCAGGCTCTCGGCCCCGGCAAGATCGTCGGCTGCTCATGCTACAACGAGCCTGAACTGGCCCGCAAAGCCCTGGAACTGGACGTCGACTACATTGCCTTCGGCGCCATCTACCCGTCCACTGTCAAGCCCGACACCGTGCGCGCGTCGTTGGACGACCTGCGCGAAGGCCTGCGGCTGACGCTGGCCCAGGGCAAAACGCCACGCGCCGCCGTGGTCGCCATCGGCGGCATCACTCCCGAAAACGCCGCGCCGGTCATCCAGGCGGGCGCCGACAGCATCGCCTTGATCAGCGGGCTCTTCGAGACGCCCGACATCCAGGCGGCCGCAGCGCGCTGCAGCGCCCTGTTCAAAGGCTGACGCCTCCCGGCCGGGCTGTGCGCCCGGCGCATTCTTTCGCTTATCCATTCAGTTTATAGAGTCCACGACATGTCCCGCAACACCGCTTTATTTGAACGCGCCTGTCAAACCATTCCCGGCGGAGTCAACTCGCCCGTCCGGGCCTTTCGCTCGGTGGGCGGCGCGCCGCGCTTCATAAAACGCGCCCAGGGGCCGTATCTGTGGGACGCCGACGGCACCCGGTACATCGACTACGTCGGCTCGTGGGGCCCCGCCATCCTGGGCCATGCCCACCCCGAAATCATCCGCGCCGTACAGGAAGCCGCGGTCGATGGGCTTTCCTTCGGCGCCCCCACCGAAGGAGAAATCGAAATCGCCGAGGCCATCGCAAAGCGCATTCCTTCCATCGAAAAAGTCCGCCTGGTCAGCTCGGGCACCGAAGCCACCATGAGCGCCATCCGCCTGGCGCGCGGCTATACCAATCGCCCCAAGATCATCAAGTTCGAAGGCTGCTACCACGGCCATGCCGACAGCCTGCTGGTCAAGGCCGGCTCGGGCATGCTTACCTTCGGCAATCCCACGTCGGCCGGCGTGCCCCCCGAGTTCATCCAGCACACACTGGTCCTGGACTACAACGACCTCGATGCCGTCCAGAAGGCATTCGAGCAATACGGCAAGGAAATCGCCTGCATCATTGTCGAGCCCATCGCCGGCAACATGAACCTCATCAAGCCGGCACCCGGCTTTCTGCAAGGCCTGCGCGAGCTCTGCACCCAGCATGGCGCGCTGCTGATCTTCGACGAAGTCATGACGGGCTTTCGCGCCGGCCCGCAAGGCGTGCAAGGCCTGACCGGCGTCACGCCCGACATCACCACCCTGGCCAAAGTCATCGGCGGCGGCATGCCGGTGGGCGCCTTCGGCGGACGCGCCGACATCATGGAATACATCGCGCCCGTAGGGCCGGTGTACCAGGCCGGCACGCTGTCGGGCAACCCGGTTGCCGTGGCGGCGGGCCTGGCCACTCTGCGGCTATTGTCCGAGCCGGGCTTCTATGAAAAGCTCTCTGCGCACACCCAAAAGCTGGCCAAGGGCCTCACCGAACGCGCCGCCGCGGCCGGTGTCCCGTTTTGCGCCGACTCCGTCGGCGGCATGTTCGGCTTGTACTTCACCAGCCAGGTGCCCGCCACCTACGCCGAAGTCGCCGCCTGCGATGTCGAGCGCTTCAAGAAGTTCTTTCATGCCATGCTGATCAAGGACGTGTATTTCGCGCCATCGGCGTTCGAGGCGGGCTTTGTTTCCGCCGCCCACGACGACCAGGTCATCCAGACAACGCTGGATGCCGCCGAACAGGCCTTCGCCAAGCTGTAGGCTTATGGGCAGGTAGACTGCGTCGCTTCCGCAGGCCGTCGGGCGAACCCACGAAAAAGCCGCCGCTGCAAACTCGCAGCGGCGGCTTTTTGTTTCTCGCCCAGGACGATGGGGCGGCGCCGTATCAGGCGGCTGGCGGCACGACCGCCGTGACTTCGATTTCCACCCTGGCCCGGTCTTCGACCAGGTCGGCCACCTCGACAGCCGTCATGGCCGGAAAATTCTTGCCCAGAACGTCACGGTACTGCTTGCCGATGGCGCCGAGAGCGGCAACGTATTCCTTCTTGTCGCGCACATACCAGGTCATGCGTGTCATGTGCTCGGGACCGGCTCCGCCTTCCTTCATGACGGCCACGATATTGCGCAATGTCTGGCCGACTTGTTCGGCCAGGTCATCGGTTTCGAATTGCTGCTGCGCATTCCAGCCGACTTGGCCGCCGATGAAAAGGATGCGGCTGCCGGCAGTCAGTTCTGCCATGGTGCCGTTGGCATAACCGCGCGGTGCTGCCCAATTAGGTGGCTGTAGAATTTTCATGTGTTCCTCATGCAAATCAATAGCGATGCTCGCCCGTAAGGCGCCTGCCGCGTTCATCAAATCCGGGAAAGCGATCTTCCCGGAGCTCTTCAATAGTGACTATGCTCCGACGAGGCCGGCGCATCCTTTCGCGGATGCGCCGGGCCTGCATGCGGATCATGGCTTCTTGCGCAGCACGAAGCGCTGCAGCTTGCCGGTTTCCGTGCGGGGCAAGGCATCCACGAACTCGATGGCGCGCGGATATTTGTAGGGAGCGATCGCGGCCTTGACGTGCTCCTGCAGAGCTTTGACCAAGGCGTCGCCGCCTTCGAAGCCGGGCTTGAGCACGATATAGGCCTTGACGATATTGCCCCGGCTTTCGTCGGGCGCGCCCACCACGCCGCATTCGGCCACCGCCTCATGCAGCAGCAGGGCGTCCTCGACCTCGGGGCCGGCAATGTTGTAGCCGGCCGAGATGATCATGTCGTCGTTGCGCGCCTGGTAATACAAATAGCCGTCTTCATCCATGGCGAAGGTGTCGCCCGGGAAGTTCCAGCCTTCTTGAACGAAAACGCGCTGACGCTCGTCGTCCAGGTAGCGGCAGCCGGTGGGTCCCTTGACGGCCAGCCGGCCGACCGTGCCAAAAGGAACCGGTTTCAGGTTTTCGTCCACCACCTGCGCAATATAGCCGGGCACAACGGTGCCGATGGCGCCGCGGCGCACGTTTTCGGGCGCGCTCGACACGTACACGTGGATCATCTCGGTGCCGCCGATGCCGTCCGTCATTTCGATTCCGGTGGCCTGCTTCCACAGCTGGCGGGTCGCATCGGGCAATGCCTCGCCCGCCGAAACGGTCGTCTTCAAGCTGGACAAGTCGTAATTGCCGACCAGGGCCGCCATCTGCCGGTAAAAGGTAGGAGCCGTGAACGCCATGGTGGCGCGAAAATCCTGGATGGTTTCCAGCAGCTCGGCGGGCGTGACTTTTTCGGTGAGCACCGTGGCGCCGCCCGCCCGCAAGGGGAAGCACAACAGGCCGCCCAGGCCGAAGGTAAAGGCCAGGGGCGGCGTGCCGCATACGACGTCGTTCGGATTGGTTCGCAAAATATGTTTGGAAAACGTGTCGCACATGGCCAGCACGTCGCGATGGAACTGCATGCAGCCCTTGGGGCGCCCCGTCGTGCCGCTGGTGAAAGCAATAAGGCAGACATCGTCGACGGCGGTATCGCAGGCGCGATACTCGGCGGGTTTGGAGCGGGCCAGTGTGTCGAGCGAATCGGGGCCGTCGTCGTGGAAGTAGCGCGCCTGCTTCAAGGTGGGGCTGTAGGCGGCATGGCTGGAATCCATGCAGGCCTCGACGTCGTCGGCCAGCCGTTTGTCGCACAGAACGGCGCAAACCTGACCCTTGTCGAGGATGGCCTTGAGTTCGATCGCGCGCAGCAAGGGCATGGTGGGCACGGTCACCAGGCCGGCCTTGACGGCCGCCAGCCAGGACGCCGCCATCATGGCGTTGTTGGGCCCGCGCAGCAGCACGCGGTTGCCCGGCTGCAACTGCATGTCTTCGGTCAGGACATGCGCGATCCGGTTGGTCAGCTCCATGAGCTGACGGTAGGTCATGCTCTTCTTTTCGGAGCCTTCGCGCCAAAGCAAGGCAACACGATCCCCGTTCCCCTGGGCGACATGCGCATCCACCAGCTCGACGGCGCAGTTCAGCCGCGCCGGGTAGTCGACATCGGGGTTGCCATCGAGCAGCAGTTCGGGCCACTCGGCGAGCGGCGGCAAATGATCGCGCGCAAAGGTGTCGGTATGTCCTGATTTTTCCATTTCCTATCTCCTGTATTTTCAAGAGCGACGCATCGTCTTCGCAGCCCCGCATCCACCGCGGGGCTCGCCGCCTTGCGTTCCGCAAGGCCGGCGCGCTTGCTTGATTATTCTTTCATGAGTTCCCGGGCAATGATGAGCTTTTGCACTTCGGTCGCGCCTTCGTAGATACGCAGGGCGCGGATTTCGCGATACAGCTTTTCGACCGGCCGGCCCGATACGACGCCTTCGCCGCCGAACATCTGCAGCGCACGATCGATGACGCGCTGCGCGGATTCGGTGGCCGCCATCTTGGCCATGGCGGCTTCACGGGTAGTACGCACGCCTTTTACGTCGCGCATCCAGGCGGCCCGGTAGGTCAGCAAGGCGGCGGCGTCGATTTCGGTCGCCATATCGCCCAGCGCGGCCTGGGTCAGTTGCAGGTCGCCCAAGGTCTGGCCGAACATTTTGCGGGACTTGGCGCGCGCCAGCCCTTCGCTGAGCGCGCGGCGCGCAAAACCCAGGGCGGCGCCCGCCACCGAAGCGCGGAAAATATCCAGCGTCATCATGGCTATTTTGAAGCCCTGGCCGGCATCGCCCAGGCGTTGCGAGACGGGAATGCGGCAATTATCGAAGCGCAGCCTGGCCAAAGGGTGAGGCGCAATGACATCGATCCGCTCGGCGATGGAAAAGCCCGGCGTGCCGGCATCGACCACGAAGGCCGAAATACCGCGCGCGCCGGGGGCTTCGCCCGTGCGCACGAACACACAGTAGAAATCGGCAATGCCGCCATTGGAAATCCAGGTCTTCTCGCCGTTGAGCACGTACGAGTCGCCATCCAGCTTTGCCTCGCATGACATGGCGGCCACGTCGGAGCCCGCATCGGGCTCGGACAAGGCGAAGGCGGCAATGGCCTGGCCGCTGGACACGCGCGGCAGATAGCGCCGGCGCAATTCGTCGCTGCCGGCGATGGAAATGGCGCCGCTGCCCAGGCCTTGCATCGCAAACGCGAAATCCGCCAGGCCGTCGTAGCGCGCCAGGGTTTCGCGCATGATGCACAGCGCGCGCGAGTCGATTTCGGGCCAGCGCCCGCCCCAGGCGCCATCCGGCCCCTGGGGCACGGCGATCTTCAGCCAGCCGGCCTCGCCCAGCGCATGCACCAGATGCTTGCAGGCGGCGTCGGTGTCGGAATGGTCTATGCCGTGCAGCGTGCTGGAGCACCAGGCGTCCAGCTCACGCGCCAGCTGCTGGTGGCGCTCGTCGAAAAACGGCCATTCGGTCCAGGTCAGATCGCTCATTCAATCACCTCCGAATACGGGTTTCTGTTTGGCGACGAACGCTTCGTACGCACGGCGGAAATCCTGGGTCTGCATGCAGATGGCCTGGGCCTGGGCCTCGGATTCGATAGCCTCGTCCACCCCCATGCTCCATTCCTGATGCAGCATTTTCTTGGTCACGCCGTGGGCGAAGGTGGGGCCGGCCGCCAATTGGCCGGCCAGTTTTTGGGCGGCATCCAGCAGAGCGTCGGAAGCATGCAGGCTATTGAAGAACCCCCATGCCTGGCCTTCCTCGGCGCTCATGGCGCGCCCGGTGTAAAGCAGCTCGGAAGCCCGGCCCTGGCCGATCACGCGCGGCAGGATGGCGCAGGCGCCCATGTCGCAGCCAGCCAGGCCGACGCGCGTGAACAGGAAGGCGGTGCGGGCTTGCGGCGTGCCCAGGCGCATGTCGGATGCCATCGCCACGATGGCGCCGGCGCCGGCGCATACGCCGTCCACGGCGGCGATGACGGGCTGCGGGCAGGCACGCATGGCCTTGACCAGGTCGCCGGTCATGCGCGTGAATTCCAGCAACTGCGGCATGGTCATCTTGGTAAGCGGGCCGATGATTTCATGCACGTCGCCCCCCGAGCAGAAATTGCCGCCGGCTCCAGTTACCACGACAACCTTGATGTCGCTGGCATACACCAGGCCGCGAAACAGATCGCGCAGCTCGGCATACGACTCGAACGTGAGCGGATTCTTGCGCTCGGGGCGATTCAGTGTGATGGTGGCAACCTTGCCGTCGCCGGAAACGCTCCAGAGGAAATTGCGCGGCGTGTAGCCGGCCATCGGCTGCCTGTGGTGGGCCATGGTGTGTTCGGTTTGAGTCATCTGTGTTTTTCTCCTTGAGTGCGATGGCGGCGTTCAGCCCACCATGACTTCCCCCCCGTCGACGGGGATGGACTGGCCGTTTACCGCCGATGCGCCCGGCTGGCAAAGCCACGCCACGGCATCGGCCACTTCGGCGGGCTGTACGAGCTTGCCCTGCGGATTGCCCTGGGCGAGCTTGGCCTTTGCCTGATCGCGGCTCATGCCGGTTTTTTTCATGATGTTGTCCAGGGCTTCTTGAACCAGGTCGGTTTCGGTATAGCCCGGGCACACCGCATTGACCGTCACGCCTTTTTTGGCGGTTTCCAGGGCCAGGGAACGGGTCAGGCCGATCACGCCGTGCTTGGCGGCGCAGTAGGCGCTGACATACGCATACCCCACCAGGCCGGCGGTGCTGGCCACGTTGACGATGCGCCCCCACTGCTGCTCGAGCATGCCCGGCAGGGCCGCCTGGATGCAATGGAACGTGCCGGTCAGGTTGACGGCGATCATTTTTTCCCAAGCGGCTTCATCGAGCCGGTCGAAGCGCTCGCTGACCGCTTGCCCGGCGTTGTTGACCAGGATGTCGATGACGCCGAAACGTTCGACCGCCTGCGCGAACGCCTTGCGCACGTCGGCCTGCTGGGAAATATTGGCGCTGACGAAACCCGCTTCGCCATACTCGGCCAGGCTGTCCACCGCCTGCTGCAGCGACTTGACGTCGCGGCCAAGCAAGGTAACGCGAGCGCCCTGCTCCAGCAGCCGCTGCGCGACAGCATAGCCGATGCCGCGCGAGCCTCCGGTAACCAGCGCGTGGCGCCGCGCCTGCGTGCCGGCGGCGCTCATTTGCCGATCTGCTGCGCGTACGCAGCGGCCCGCTCGAAGTTGGTTTCAAGCTGGCGCTTGGCCGGGAAGTACTGCTTGGGCCAACTGATGTCGGTATAGCCGATGCGGGCCGACTCGCGCAGCGTCCAGGCGGCGTCCGCCAGATGCGGGCGGGCCAGGGCGCACAGGTCGGCGCGCCCCGAGGCGATGATGCTGTTGACGTGGTCGGCCTCGAAAATCGCGCCCACGGCCATGGTGGAGATGCCCGATTCGTTGCGCACACGGTCGGCGAACGGCGTCTGGAACATGCGGCCGTACACGGGCTGCTCGGCCTTGCTGACCTGCCCGGAAGAGCAGTCCACCAGATCGACGCCCGCGGCCTTGAAGCGGCGCGCGATTTCGACGGCGTCGTCGGGCGTGATGCCGCCTTCGACCCAGTCGTGCGCGGAAATACGCACCGACATGGGCAGTTGCGCCGGCCAGACCTGGCGTACGGCTTCGAAGACCTCGAGCGGATAGCGCAGGCGGTTGTCGAGCGAGCCGCCGTATTCGTCGGTGCGCAAGTTGGTGAGAGGCGAAATGAACGACGACAGCAGGTAGCCGTGCGCGCAATGCAGTTCGAGCAGGTCGAAGCCGGCGGCCATGGCGCGGCGCGTGGAGGCCACGAACTCGTCGCGGACTTCGTCCATTTGCTGGCGGGTCATGGCCTGAGGCACTTGCGATACGCCCTCTATGTAAGGCAGGGCCGAAGCCGAGACAATGGGCCAGTTGCCTTCGAGAAGAGGAAGGTCGGTGCCCTCCCAGCTTACGCGGGTGGAAGCCTTGCGGCCCGCATGCCCGAGCTGGATGCCGATTTTTGCGTCGGAATTGCCGTGTATGAAATCAACGATGCGCTTGAAGGCGACCGCCTGCTCGTCGGTCCACAACCCCGGGCATCCCGGAGTGATGCGGCCTTCGGGCGAGACGCAGGTCATTTCAACCATGACCAGCCCGGCGCCGCCCATGGCGCGCGAACCCAGGTGCACCAGATGAAAATCGCCCGGCACGCCGTCGACGCAGGAATACATGGCCATGGGCGAAACCACGATGCGGTTCTTGAGCGTGACGGTGCGCAGCTTGAAGGGAATGTGCATGGGCGGCATGGGTCGCTCGCCCGCCTGGGCATCGTGCTTGCCCGACAGCCAGCGCTCGTAGCCTTCCAGCCACTTGGGGTCGCGCAGGCGCAGGTTCTCGTGCGAAATGCGCTGCGAGCGAGTCAGCAGCGAATAGGCGAACTGCTCGGGTTCGAGCGCGGCATAGCGTTCTACATTTTCGAACCATTCGGTGGAGTTGCGCGCGGCGTTCTGGATTTTCAGGACTTCGACGCTGCGCACTTCTTCGTAATGATGCAGGCCGGCAGCCAGGTTGTTGTCGTTGGCCAGGATGGAGCGCCGCAGCTCGATGGCGTCTTCCAGCGCCAGCTTGGTGCCCGACCCGATGGAAAAGTGCGCGGTGTGCGCGGCGTCGCCCATGAGCACGACGGGCACGGTGCGCCCACTGGGCAGTTTTTGCTCATGCACCCAGGTGTCGCAGATGACGCGGGGGAAGCGGATCCAGATGGCCGAGCCGCGCAAATGGGTCGCGTTGCTGACCAGGGCATTGCCGTCCAGCCATGGGGCGAACAGTTTTTCGCAATAGGCGATGCCTTCTTCCTGGCTCATGGTGTCCAGGCCGGCCGCCTTCCAGGTGCTGTCCAGGGTTTCGACGATGAAGGTCGACATGCCATCTTCGAACTGGTAGGCATGCGCCTGGAACCAGCCGTGCTCGGTTTGCACGAAAGCAAAGGTAAAGGCGTCGAAGGTCTGCTTGGTGCCCAGCCACACGAAACGGCATTCGCGCGTGTCGATGTCGGGCTTGTAGGTGTCTTGGTAGCGTGTGCGGATGCGGCTGTTCAGGCCGTCGGAGGCGATGACGATATCGGCCTTGTATTGTTCGGCGATGGCCTGGTCGTCGGAAACATCGGTTTCGAACACCAGCTTGACGTCCAGCTCTTCGCAGCGGGCCTGCAGGATATTGAGCAGCTTTTTACGGCCGATGCCGATGAAGCCGTGGCCGCCGCTGCGAATGCTGCGGCCCTTGTAATGGATGGCGATGTCGTCCCAATGGTTGAAGGCCTGGCTGATCTGCTCGGCCGACACCGGATCGGCTTCTTTCAGGTTTTCGAGGGTGGCGTCGGAAAAAACCACGCCCCAGCCAAAGGTGTCGTAAGGACGATTCCGCTCGATGACGGTAACTTCGTGCTTGGGGTCGCTAAGTTTCATCAGCAAACCGAAATACAGGCCAGCGGGGCCACCGCCAATACAAACTATGTTCATGCGTCTCTCCGGGTGCGTTCCAACAACAGGCGTCCGCCTGGGCTGTTTCTGTTACCGGCTGGTGCAATGCACAAGCGGCACGATCAGGCAGAGGGCGGGCAGATTCATATACTTTAAGCTTAAACTATATAGTCAAAGAAAAGGCGTGGCAAGAGATTTTTCGAGGCTACCCTATTTTTTTATATGTTGAAGGTTAAACCTTCTTGACAGTAATAGTTTAGGCTGTTTAGATTTAGGGAAAATACGGAAACACCCGAACAGGAGACAGCCCCCCTCATCTAGCTGCCGCCAATAAAGACAAATCGCCCCGGCGAAACTCCACGAAAGCAAAGCCATGACCGATTCATACCTGAATGCCACCCCCCCGGATCTGGAATCCAGAGCCCGGCCTGAAGACCATGGCGATCTTCGGCTATGGCTGCGCCTGCTGACCTGTTGCAATTTACTGGAAAACGACATCCGCAGCCGGCTGCGCACCGAGTACGAAACCACGCTGCCCCGCTTCGACCTCATGGCCCAACTGCTGCGCGTGCCCGAAGGCATGAAAATGAGCGAGCTTTCCAGACACATGATGGTGACCAACGGCAACATCACCGGCATCACCGACCAGCTCGAAAAAGAAGGCATGGTCGAGCGCAACAAGGTCGCCACCGACCGCCGCAGCTCCATCATCAAGCTCACCGCCAAGGGCAAGCGCACTTTCCGCAAAATGGCCGAGTCGCACGAGCAATGGATACAAGGCGTCATGGCCGGCATGTCGGAAAAAAGCAAAAAAAACCTGTTCGAAGCGCTCGGCGAGCTCAAGCTCATCGTCCAGACCCAGCTTACCGCCCGCTCCTGAACCGCGCAGGGCGCCGCCCTGCGGAGCAAGGCCGCGCTTCGAGTAAAATGGCGGCTTCTTTCACGCTGGTGTTTTCGCTATGGCCGTCAACCTGTACATCCCCCCCGAATCCGACATCCACGCCGTCCCCGGCATTGAAATCGGCATCGCCGAAGCGGGCATACGCAAGGCCAACCGCAAAGACCTCACCGTCTTCCAGTTGGCCCCCGGAACCTCGGTCGCCGGCGTGTTCACGCAAAACCGTTTCCGCGCCGCGCCGGTACAGGTATGCGAAAGCCATCTTATGGCCGAACCCGAAATCCGGGCCCTGGTCGTCAACACCGGCAATGCCAACGCCGGCACCGGCGACAGCGGCCTGCAGGCCTCGCAAGAGACCTGCAAGGCGCTGGCTTCGCTGCTGGGGCTCAATTCCCAGCAGATCCTGCCGTTTTCCACCGGGGTCATCCTGGAACCCCTGCCCGTCGACCGGCTGATCGCCGCCTTGCCGCAAGCCATCGCCAGCGCCAAGGCCGATAACTGGTTCGAGGCGGCCCACGCCATCATGACCACCGACACCCTGCCCAAGGTCGTGTCGCGCCGCATCGAGCTGGGCGGCAAAACCGTCACCATCACCGGCATCAGCAAGGGCGCCGGCATGATACGGCCCAATATGGCCACCATGCTGGGCTACCTGGGCACCGACGCCGGCATCGGCCCGGCCCTGCTCAAGGAAATGACGCGGGCCATCGCCAATCGTTCCTTCAACCGCATTACCGTCGACGGCGATACCTCCACCAACGACTCGTTCATCGTCATGGCCACGGGCCAGAGCGGGCTGCGCATCGACGGCAGCCAAGACCCCCATTTTGCCGCCATCTTCGACGCCCTGGCCGATGCCGCCGCCGAACTGGCCCAGAAAATCGTGCGCGACGCCGAAGGCGCCACCAAGTTCATGACCATCCAGGTCGAACAGGCCAAAGATACCGACGAAGCGCTCAAGGTCGCCTATGCCGTGGCGCAGTCGCCGCTGGTCAAAACCGCTTTTTACGCCTCCGACCCCAACCTGGGCCGCATCCTGGCCGCCATCGGCTACGCCGGCATCGCCGACCTGGAAGTCTCCTCGGTCAATTTGTGGCTGGGCGACGTGCTGGTGGCCAGCAACGGCCAGCGTCATCCGCAATACCAGGAGCAGGACGGCCAGCGTGTCATGAAGGAACCGGAAATCACCGTCCGCATCGCCCTGGGGCGCGGCGACGTGGCCGAAACCGTCTACACCTGCGATTTCTCGCACGAATACGTCAGCATCAACGCCGACTACCGTTCCTGACCGGCTCATCGGGAGGGAGAGCCGCCCCGGCGCTGCGTTGCGCCGGCGCAAGCCCTTGACTTACCACGCAAAAAAGCGTTATTATGTTTAGCTTGGCATTTTGCCAAGTTAAAAATCTAGAGGTTACCCACATGTACGCGGTCATAAAAACCGGCGGCAAACAGTATCGTGTTGCCGCAGGACAAAAACTTAAGGTAGAACAGATACCGGCAGACATTGGGCAAGAAATCACGCTGGACCAGGTTTTGTCGGTTGGCGAAGGTGACCAATTAAAAATTGGCACGCCTTTGGTTGCTGGCGCCGTGGTCAAGGCAACAGTTCTTGCGCAAGGTCGTCACGACAAGGTCAAGATCTTCAAGATGCGCCGTCGCAAGCACTATCAAAAGCGTCAAGGCCATCGCCAGAACTACACCGAGCTTCGCATCGAAGCTGTCACGGCTTAATTGTCAATCAACTGTTTGCATAGCAGGAGCTAAACATGGCACATAAAAAGGGCGGCGGCTCTACGCGCAACGGTCGCGATTCAGAATCGAAACGGCTTGGTGTGAAAATCTACGGTGGCCAGGCCATCAATGCAGGTTCCATCATCGTTCGTCAACGCGGCACGCAATTCCACCCCGGCACGAATGTCGGCATCGGCAAAGACCACACGCTGTTTTCGCTGGTGGACGGCACCGTCAAGTTCGCGATCAAGGGCGCGCTCAACAAACGCACCGTTTCGGTGATCGCATCCGAGTAATCCCCGGTCTGCTGTCTTGCGAAAGCCCTGCCGTGACGGCGGGGCTTTTTGTTTTAGAATGAATGCGGCAAGGCGCCGCTTGGCCGCCCCAAAAGCGAACCCGCGCCCTGCCTGACAAATTCGCGCACGCGACAGGCAAGGCCTGCCCTCCACCTCAGCTGTTCTTACTGATCAAAAAATCATGAAATTCGTAGATGAAGCCACCATTGAAGTCATCGCCGGCAAGGGGGGCAATGGCGTGTCGAGCTTCCGTCGCGAAAAATTCATCCCCAAGGGCGGCCCCGACGGCGGGGACGGCGGACGCGGCGGCTCCGTATTCGCCATTGCCGACCGCAACATCAATACGCTGGTCGACTTCCGCTACGCCCGCCTGCACCGCGCCAAGAACGGTGAAAACGGCCGCGGCTCGGACCAATACGGTGCCGCCGCGCCCGACATCACGCTGCGGGTTCCCGTAGGCACCACCATTTTCGATGCCGAGACCGGCGAACAACTGTTCGACCTCGACCGCCACCAGGAAAAAGTCGTGCTTGCCGCCGGCGGCGAAGGCGGGCTGGGCAACCTGCACTTCAAATCCAGCACCAACCGCGCCCCGCGCCAATGGACCCCCGGCAAGGAAGGCGAGCAGCGCAAGCTCAGGCTCGAACTCAAGGTTCTGGCCGATGTCGGCCTGCTGGGCCTGCCCAATGCGGGCAAATCCACGCTGATAAGCAAGATCTCCAACGCGCGGCCCAAAATCGCCGATTACCCGTTTACCACCCTGCACCCCAATCTGGGAGTGGTGCGCACCTCGGAATCGCGCAGTTTCGTCGTGGCCGACATCCCCGGCCTCATCGAAGGCGCCTCCGAAGGCGCCGGGCTGGGCCATCTGTTCCTGCGCCACCTGTCGCGCACCCGCGTGCTGCTGCACCTGGTCGACGTCTCATCGCCCGACCCCGAAATCGACCCCGTCGAACAGGCCGCGACCGACGCCCGCGCCATCGTCGAGGAACTGCGCCGCTACGACCCCGTCCTGTACGAAAAGCCGCGCTGGCTGGTGCTCAACAAGCTGGACATGGTCGCCGACCCGGAAGGCACCAGGCAGCGTCTGTGCAAGGCCCTGGAGTGGGACGGCCCGGTATTCAGCATCTCGGCCCTGAACGGCGAAGGCACCCAGGAACTCATCTGGCAGCTCCAGGACTGGCTCGATGCCGAACGCCAAAAAGCCCAGGTCGAACAAGACAAGGCCGACGGCTCCTATATTGCCGAAGACCCGCGTTTCGATACGACCCGCGGCGAAGGCTGACACCGGCAGCCAGCCATCACGGGCGACGCGATCCGCAGCGCTCCGTGCCGTCATTATCGATGGCGCGGCGCAAGCGGGTAAAATCACGGCGTTGCGATCTTCCCTCCTTCTGACTACATCATGCCCTCCGATACAACCGCCAAATCGGTCATAGCCAAAGCCAAGCGCCTGGTCGCCAAAGTGGGGTCGTCGCTCGTCACCAACGAGGGCCGGGGCATCGACCTGGTGGCGGTGGAGCAATGGGCCGAACAGATCGCCGTGCTGCATGCCCAGGGCCGGCAGGTCGTTCTGGTGTCGAGCGGCGCCATTGCCGAAGGCATGGCCCGCCTTGGCTGGGCCGTGCGGCCCCACACCATGCACGAGCTGCAGGCCGCCGCGGCGGTGGGCCAAATGGGCCTGGCGCAAGCCTACGAAGCGGCTTTCGCGCGCCATGGCATACGCACCGCGCAAATCCTGCTGACCCACGAAGACCTGTCCGACCGCAGGCGCTACCTCAATGCCCGCAGCACGCTGTACACCCTGCTCTCGCTGGGCGTCGTGCCCATCGTCAACGAGAACGACACCGTCGTCACCGACGAAATACGCCTGGGCGACAACGATACGCTCGGCGCCCTGGTCACCAACCTCATCGAAGCCAACGCGCTCATCATCCTGACCGACCAGTCCGGCCTGTACAGCGCCGATCCACGCAAGAACCCCGCCGCCGAATTCATCGCCGTCGCCCAGGCCGGCGACCCCGCCCTCGAAGCCATGGCGGGCGGCGCGGGCAGCGGCATCGGCACGGGCGGCATGCTCACCAAGGTGCTGGCCGCAAGACGCGCCGCCAACAGCGGAGGCCATACCGTCATCGCATCGGGACGCGAACCCGACGTGCTGCTGCGTCTTGCCAAAGGCGAACGCATCGGCACGGAACTGCGCGCCTCGCTGCCGGTGCGTTCGGCCCGCAAGCGCTGGCTGGCCAACCACCTGCGGCTGCGCGGCCGCATCACCCTGGACGACGGCGCCATCCGCGCCCTGACCCAGGGCCATAAAAGCCTGCTTGCCATCGGCGTCATCGCGGTCGACGGCGAGTTCGAACGCGGCGACGTGGTGGCCTGCATCGACCAGCAAGGCGTTGAATGCGGCCGCGGCCTGATCAACTATTCGGCCAACGACACGCGGCGCATCATGCGCCAGCCCAGCAGCCGGATCGCGCAAATTCTCGGCAGCATGTCCGACCAGGAGCTCATGCACCGCGACAATATGGTTTTCGTGCGCCGCCAGGGCGCGGCA